>DASZSI010000388.1:0-30737 GCA_035548775.1 Hyphomonadaceae bacterium | reverse complement strand
ACGCAGGCATGTTCGCGCATGCCGAAAAGCCGATCATCGTTTCGCATTCTTTCGGCGGCTTCGTCACCATCCTCACCGGCGCCAAGTATGGCGACCGTCTCACCGGGATCGTCATTGTCGACTCGCCCGTGAACCCGCCCGACCGACCGCGTCGTGGACCGCCCGGCAATGTGCGCGGCAACAAGGTCTATCCGACGCTCGAGAAGGCGCTGTCGCGCTTCCGCCTAGCGCCGCTGCAGCCGTGCGAGAACCACTATATCCTCGACTACATCGCGCGCTGGTCGCTTCGGAAGGCGCCGATGGCTGATGGCAGTGGCGATGGCTGGGCGTGGAAATTCGATCCCTCGATCTGGCAGCGCTTCTCCACCTCGCGCGAGCCGCGGGAGTTGCTGCAGGAAACCCGCTGCCGCATCGCGCTGATGAAGGGTGACAAGTCGGTGATCTGGGACCCGGATGTGCGCGACTACATGTACGGCCTGCTCAATCGCCAGGTGCCGTTCATCGAAATTCCGGAGGCCCGGCACCATGTCATGCTGGACCAGCCGCTCGCCTTCGTGGCCGCGCTGCGCACCCTGCTGCAGGAATGGCAGCATTCGACCTCGGACCGGGCCATTGCGACCTGACAGGCGGGCTCGCGGCGCCGAATTCCCCCCAAACCGACGATTCCCCCGGAAATCATGCACGATTTTCCGGGCTCTGCGGCCTTCTGAGCGCTTTTCAACCGGCGATGACCCGGCTAAACCCGACGCGCTTTGACCGTCCAATCGCTGGGGAGATCAGCACCTCATGGCGCATGCCGAAACCGCTCCTAAGGCTCCGATCCCGACGCCGCCGGCGCACACCGACGCTTATATGGACATGTCCTCCCGGCGCGACCAGTGGAGAGGCTTCGGCACGGCCACGGCCTGGATGTCGCTGCTGATTCTTACCGTTGTCGGCTATGCGACCTTCACCCTGACGATGGGCGTGCCGTGGATCGGCGCGATGATCGGGTTCGCCGGGTTCGCGATCGCGGCGGGCGTCCTGATGAACCTGGGCGGCGCCTGGATCGCCACCGTGATCGGCCTTTGCGTGCTGGGGGTCTTCATCGAGATCCTCATCTGGCTCGGCTCGGCTCTGTTCCACCACTAGCGGTAAAACTCGAGGGCCGGGAGGGCCAATGCGGATCGCCGTCCTGAAGGAACGCCGGTTCGACGAGACCCGTTGCGCCGCCACGCCGGAGACCGTCAAGAAACTCGTCGGCCTCAAGCACACCGTCGCTGTCGAGACGGGCGCGGGCGTCAGCGCGGGCATTCGCGACGAGGACTTTACGGCGGCCGGCGCGACCGTGGGCTCCGCCGCTGACGTGCTGAAAGGCGCGGATGTGGTCTTCAAGGTGAGAGCGCCGGACGCCGCCGAACTCGCGACATATCCCAAAGGCGCGGGCCTCGTCGCCTTGCTCGAACCCTACGCCGCCAAGAAGGAAGCCGCCGCCTACGCCGCCGCCGGCATCACCGCCGTGGCGATGGAGTTTGTGCCCCGCATCACGCGCGCCCAGTCGATGGACGTCTTGTCGAGCCAGGCGAACCTTGCCGGCTATCGCGCCGTGATCGAAGGCTCGCAGATTTATGGCCGCGCCCTGCCGATGATGATGACGGCCGCCGGCACGGTCGCCGCCGCGAAAGTGTTCGTGATGGGCGCCGGCGTCGCCGGCCTGCAGGCCATCGCCACTGCCCGCCGCCTCGGCGGCATCGTGTCGGCCACCGACGTGCGACCCGCGGCGAAGGAGCAAGTCGCCTCGCTCGGCGCGAAATTCATCGCGGTGGAGGATGAAGAGTTCAAGGCCGCTGAGACCACAGCCGGATACGCCAAGCCGATGTCGCCGGAATACCAGAAGAAGCAGGCCGAGCTGGTGGCCGCCCACATCGCCAAGCAGGACATCGTCGTTACCACGGCGCTGATCCCCGGCCGGCCGGCGCCGGTGCTGGTGACCGAGGCGATGGTGAAATCCATGCGGCCCGGTTCCGTCATCGTCGACCTTGCGGTGACGCAAGGCGGCAACTGCCCGCTGTCGAAGGCTGACCAGATCGTCGACGTGAATGGCGTGAAAGTCGCCGGCTTCTCCAACCTGCCCGGCCGTGTGGCGGCGGATGCTTCCGCACTCTACGCCCGCAACCTGTTCGCGCTGCTGCCGCTGCTGACCGGCGAAGGCGCGGCGTTCGCGCCTAAATGGGACGACGAGATCGTCAAGGCGGCGGTGATCACGCGCGACGGCGCGGTCGTGCATCCGGCGCTGAAAGATGGCTGATTGTGAGCAAGGCGATCGGTCTCATGCTCACCATCGCCGGGCTAGTGCTGGCGGTGTGGTTCTTCAAGACTGCGATGCCGGCAGGTCCGGCGCCGCTGCCGGCCTTCGTCGTGGCGGCAATTGCAGCGGCGATGATCTCGGTGGGCGTGCGCTATATCCTGAAGAGCTCTCAAAAGGGCGCTAAGCAGAAGAAACCTCGGGAGGGTTCGGGATCATGATGAAGAAGATCGCCCTGGCCGCAGGCCTTGCGCTGGCCTTCGCCGCGCCGGCGTTCGCGCAGGATGGCGCCGACGCGGTGGACCCGTTGATCTTCCGCCTCGCCATTTTCGTGCTGGCGGTTTTCGTCGGCTATTACGTGGTGTGGTCGGTGACGCCGGCGCTGCACACGCCACTGATGGCGGTCACCAACGCCATCTCGTCCGTCATCATCGTCGGCGCGCTGATCGCCGCCGCCTCGGGTTCGGGTCAGGAGATGACGAGCGATCTCTGGATCTCGAAGGGCATGGGCGGCGTCGCGGTGGCGCTCGCAGCCGTGAACATCTTCGGCGGCTTCCTTGTCACCCAGCGCATGCTGGCGATGTACAAGAAGAAAGAAAAGCCTGCGACCCCGGCGCCCAAGAGCGAGGCGAAGTAGGCCATGAACGCCAATATCGCCGCTCTTCTATATCTTGCCTCGGGCGTTCTTTTCATCCTCGCCCTGCGCGGCCTGTCGAGCCCGGAGACGTCGCGCGCCGGCGCCCGCAACGGCATGATCGGCATGGCGATCGCCATCGTCACCACGCTGTGGCTGGCATGGGACAAGACTGAGGGCCTCGACGCCACCACGCTCGTCATCATCGGCGGAGGACTCGCCGTCGGCGGCATCGCAGGCGCCGTAATCGCCGGCCGCATCAAGATGACGGCGATGCCGCAGCTGGTGGCTTTCTTCCACTCGCTGGTGGGCCTTGCCGCCGTGCTGGTCGCAGCAGCGGCGCTTTATGCGCCCGAAAGCTATGGCATCGGCTCGCCGGGCGACATCCACATGAACTCGCTGATCGAGCTGTCGGTCGGGGCGGCCATCGGCGCGCTCACCTTCACCGGCTCGGTCATCGCCTTCCTCAAGCTCAACGGCAATATGAGCGGCGCGCCGATCATCCTGCCGGCGCGGCATTTGCTCAACATCCTGATCGGCGCGGCCATCATCGGCTTTGTGGTCTGGATGGTGATGACCGGCGGCGCAGACCAGTGGATGTTCTGGGTGATCGCGGGCCTGTCGCTGCTGCTCGGCGTCACGCTCATCATCCCGATCGGCGGGGCAGACATGCCCGTCGTCGTCTCGATGTTGAACTCGTACTCCGGCTGGGCCGCCGCGGCGCTCGGCTTCACGCTCGAGAACAATGCGCTGATCATCACCGGCTCGTTGGTGGGATCGTCCGGCGCGATCCTGTCCTACATCATGTGCAAGGCGATGAACCGCAGCTTCATCTCTGTCATCTTGGGTGGCTTTGGTGGAGAAACTGCGGCGGCGACGGGCGGCGGACCTGCCAAGCCGGTGAAAATCGGCTCGGCGGACGATGCCGCCTTCATCATGAAGAACGCGTCGAAAGTCATCATCGTGCCCGGCTATGGCATGGCGGTGGCGCAGGCCCAGCACGCGCTGAAAGAGATGGCCGAAAAGCTGAAGGCCGAAGGCGTCGACGTCGAATACGCCATCCACCCGGTCGCGGGCCGCATGCCCGGCCACATGAACGTGCTGCTCGCGGAGGCGCAGGTGCCCTATGACGAAGTGCACGAGCTGGAGGACATCAACTCCTCCTTCGCGCAGGCGGATGTCGCCTTCGTCATCGGCGCCAATGACGTGACCAACCCCGATGCAGAGACCAATACGGCCAGCCCGATCTACGGCATGCCAGTTCTGAAAGTGTGGAACGCCAAGACGGTGTTCTTCATCAAGCGGTCGCTGGCGAGCGGATATGCCGGCGTCGAGAACCCGCTGTTCTTCCGCGAGAACACGATGATGCTCTTGGGTGACGCCAAGAAGATGACCGAAGAGATCGTCAAGTCGCTGTAGCGGCCTATCTCTCCGTCGACCCGTTCCGCGTGAGATATCCCGTGACAGACAAACGCGTTCTTCTCGTCGGCATCGATCCCGACAAGATGGATTTCTCCGCTCCAGGCACGCCGCCGGGCGTTACAGCGCAGCTGGTCCACACCGCCATCGCCATGGGCAACGCTCGGATGGACCAGCAGGCCATCGCGCACGACATGCTTCTGATCGCTCCCAACGAACCAAATGATGATGCGCTGATCCACCAGCTGAAGCAGTCAAATTACGAGGTGGTCGTCATCGGCGGCGGTCTGCGGAAGCCGGATGCTACGGTCGCCCTTCTCGAACGGACGCTGAACGCAATTCATGAACATGCGCCCAGCGCCAAGATCGCGTTCAATACAAACCCAACGGACAGTGCGGATGCGGCATTGCGATGGCTCCGGCCCTGACTTTCGGCTAAATGTCGGCGCATGGGCTTTTATTCTCGGCATATCGCGCCAGCGCTCGTCGACTGTGCATGCGGCACAAAGCCGATTGCGTATCAGCGCCGCAAGCTGATCCCGCAGGCGCAGGGCGTGGTGCTGGAGATCGGCGCGGGCGGCGGGCGCAACTTCGCGCTCTATGACAGGGCAAAGGTCTCTCAACTCATCGCACTGGAGCCCGAAGCAGCGATGGTGAAGCGCGGCCGGGAACGGACGCCGGATGGCCTGAAGATCGAATGGATCGAGCGTGGGGCGGAGGCGGCGGGCGTCGCGCCGCAATCGGTCGACACTATCGTCACCACCTACACGCTCTGCACCATACCCGATGCGGTGAGCGCGCTGTCGGCGCTGCGGCCCGCGCTGAAGCCGGGCGGGCAGTTGCTGTTCTGCGAGCATGGCTCGGCGCCAGACGAAGACGTGCGCAAATGGCAGAAGCGGATCGAGCCGGTTTGGCGTCCCCTCGCCGGCGGTTGCCATCTCACGCGGGATGTAGAAGCGATGATCGGATCCGCCGGCTGGCGCATCACCAAGGCCGAGCGCATGTACCTGCCCGGCACGCCAAAATGGGCGGGCTACAATGTGTGGGGGGCGGCCTCGCCTGCTTGACGCCTTCAAACCGCCACTGCGGCGTGCGAACGTGTCAGAATGATCGAGGCGCCGACCAAATTCGTCACACGCGCTGTCGGCCTTGTGACCGGATTGGCGCTGCTCGCCGGATCGGTCGTTTGCTGGGCGGGGTTTTACGCGTTCTACTGGGTTCACCGCGATTGCATCCGCGCAGCGATGGATAACGGCGGCAATGGCTGCTTCGTGCCGGAAGAAGGCGTGGTGTATCACGATTGCGCAGAGGTGTTGGCGCTACCGGGTGCATTCCTGATGGTTGTTTCGCTGGGCCTGTTCTGGCTGTCGTTGCGGCGGATTGGGACAATCAGCGCCCCAGGACCTGAACGCCCGTGACAGGCCGGCGCTGGCGTTAATGGCCGGGCGGCGCTATAGGGCCCGCGCAATGGCTGAAACCGCTCTCAAGAACCCCAAGGTCGGCATCGTTTCGCTCGGCTGCCCCAAGGCGCTGGTCGATTCAGAGCGCATCATCACGCGCCTGCGGGCGGAGGGGTACCAGATCGCGCCGGACTATGCCGGGGCGGACCTCGTGCTGGTCAACACCTGCGGATTTCTCGATAGCGCGCGCGACGAGAGCCTGCAGGCGATCGGCGAGGCGCTGAACGAGAACGGCAAAGTCATCGTCACCGGCTGCCTGGGCGCGGAAGCCAGCGTCATCACCGACAAGCACCCCGGCGTCCTCGCCGTCACCGGCCCGCACCAGTACGAGCAGGTGATGGAGGCGGTGCATACTCACCTGCCCGCGCCGGACCATCCCTTCGTGTCGCTGGTGCCGGAGTCGGGCGTGCGCCTCACGCCGCGCCACTACGCGTATCTGAAGATTTCCGAGGGCTGCAACAACCGTTGCTCGTTCTGCATCATCCCCTCGCTGCGCGGTGATCTTGCCTCGCGCCGGATCGATGCGGTGCTGCGCGAGTCCGAACAGTTGGTGAAGGCGGGCGTGAAGGAAATTCTCGTTATCAGCCAGGACACGTCGGCCTACGGGCTCGACGTGAAGTACGCGCCCTACAAATGGCGCGACAAGGAACGCCAGACGCGCTTCAGGGACCTGTGCGAGGGACTGGGTGAGCTGCAGCGCGAGCGCGGCACTTGGGTGCGCCTGCACTATGTCTACCCCTACCCGCACGTCGATGAAGTGATGCCGATGATGGCCGACGGCCGCATCCTTCCCTATCTCGACATCCCGTTCCAGCACGCGGCTCCCAGCGTCCTCAAGGCGATGCGCCGCCCGGCCAACCAGGAAAAGACGCTCGACCGCATCAAGAAATGGCGCTCGGAAGTTCCGGAGCTGGTGCTGCGCTCGTCCTTCATCGTCGGCTTCCCGGGCGAGACGGATGAGGACTTCGAACAGCTGCTCGACTGGCTGGAGGAAGCCCGCATCGATCGCGCCGGCTGCTTCAAGTACGAGAACGTCACCGGCGCAGCTTCGGCGGCGCTTCCGAACCATGTTCCGGAAGACGTGAAGGAAGAACGCTGGCACCGCTTCATGCAGCTGCAGGCGGAACTGTCGCACGAGCGTTCGGTCTCGCTGATCGGCAAGACGATCGACGTGCTGGTCGATGAGGTGAACGAGGACGCCGCCATCGGCCGCTCGAAAGCCGACGCGCCGGAGATCGACGGCACGGTCGTCATCGACAACGCCGAGGGCGCGAAACCCGGCGACATCGTGAAGGTCAGCGTGACCGACGCCGACCAGTGCGACCTGTGGGGCGAGAAGGTCGGCTAAGCATCCAGCCGCAGAAATCTTCGCATTCGCGCTTGCGCGGCGCGTTCAACTAAGCTACTAGTTACAGCCATGCGCCAACCTGGGGCGCCCAACGCCAGAGGATAAAAACCGCCATGCGATACGCATTTGGCGCGGGCATGTTGATGCTCGCGATCGCTCCCGCCGTGTCTGCTGAAACCCGCACCTATGACTTCAAGGGCTTCAAGACGATCGAGGCCAACGCGGCCTACGAGATCGAGTTCACGCAGTCGCCGACATATTCGGTCGTGGTCGACAGCGAATACAACAACCTCGACCAGGTGATCGTCGAACAGCACGGCGACACGCTTCGAATCACTCGCCCCCACAACAGCAGCATGCATCACAATGTGCACGATGTGGTGCGCATCTCCGCGCCCGACCTTGATGCGCTGAAGCTCGATGCCGCGATCAAGTTCACGACGGGCTCGCTGAAGGTGGACGCGCTCGACATCAACGCTCACGCCGCCGTCACGATCGACATCGACAATCTGACTGCCGGACCCGTAACGGTGAAAGCGGAGGCGGCGACCAAGCTTGATCTTGCGGGGACCTGCTCGAAGCTGGACCTGACGCTGGGCGCCGCCACGACCATCAACGCCAGCGGCCTAAAGTGCCGTGAAGCCTATGTCGACGCAGGCACGGCGTCTTCGGTCCATGCCTATGCTTCCGACAAGGCGGTGGCCAAGGCTGCGGTCGCAGCAAGCGTGCTGATCAGCGGTAACCCGAAGGATTTTCAGAAGACGGCCGACAAGCTGTCCTCTCACGTTGGCCTGGAGAACTAGGACATGCGTTTGCTCACAAAACTCCTGATTGCGCCGGCCACGGCCGCCCTGACGCTGGGGGCGATCCTGCTTACGCCCGATGCCGGCGCGGACACCAAGCCGTTCAGCTTCACCAATTTCGAAACGATCAAGGTCACGGCCCTGATGACAGTCGTCGTGAAGCAAGGCCCCTACTCCGTTACCGTCAATGAGCCGAAGGGCGATTTTTCCAACCTGAAGATCGAGCAGAAGGGCAAGGACCTGTTTATCACGCGGCAGGACTCGACCTTCGATGATCGCAAGAAGCCGGCGCCGGACTATGTGGTGACCGTGACCGCGCCATCGCTGAGCGCGATCGACGTGGCGGCCGCGTCTGAGGTCGAAGGCTCGAACCTGTCGTTCAAGGATCTCAAGCTCAACATTTCCAGCGGCTCCAGCGCGACGCTGTCGGGCAGCTGCAATTCGCTGAGTGCAAACATTTCGAGCGGCGCAAAGTTCGATGGACGCGATCTCAAGTGCAAGGACGCCTCGGTGAACGCATCCACCGGCGCCAGCGCCAGCGCCTTCGCCCAGGCCAGCGCGATGGGGAATGCTTCGACCGGCGGAGCGATCACCTTTCACGGCAACCCGAAATCGCTTGATCGGCACGTATCGCTCGGGGGTTCGGTCCGGGCCCTGTAATCTCCTTTGCACGGTTCTTATTGTTTTTCGATATCAACTAGGCTACTAGTCTCGATCGAGACTGCCCTGCGCAAGAGGCCAAAAGGCCCTGCGCGGGAGTGAGTCCGGCCCAAAAGACGAATAAAAACAAAAGAAAGAGGCACCTGATGCGCCACTCCCTGATGCTGATTACCGGTTCGGTCGCTATCGCGGCCGCGTTCGCAACCGTCGCCACCGCCAACGCCGACACGCGTGGCTATCCGCTCAACAACTTCGAGAAAGTCGACGTTTCGGCCGGCATCGAAGTGATCCTCAAGCAGGGCGCGTTCGATGTGAAAGTCGAGACGCCGAACGGCCAGGACTTCGACAAGATCGAGATCAATGTGCGCGGCAACACGCTGCACGTCGGCCGCAAGTCGAACCTGATCAATTGGGGACCCGGCCCGCATTTCACCGTCACGGTTTCGGCGCCGAATTTCACCGGCGTTGAAGCCTCGTCGGGCTCGCACGTCGACGGCGGCGGCCTGAAGCTGAACGACATGAAGGTTGGCGTCTCGTCCGGCGCGCATGTCGAACTTGCCGGCGCGTGCGGCAATCTCAGCGTCGAGACCTCGTCGGGCGCGCATTTCGACGGCGGCGACCTGAAATGCGAGTCAGCCAGCGTGGATGCATCTTCCGGCGGGCATGCCGAGGCCTTTGCAACCCGCAGCGCCGACGGCGACGCCTCGTCCGGCGGCCATGTCACCTTCCACGGACAACCTGCATCGCTTAGGAAGAACACGTCGAGCGGCGGCTCGGTGCGCTCGCTCTAGGCGATCAGGGGTCATACATGGCAGTCAATCGCTGGATCGCCTCTGCCGCGGCGTTGGCCGCGCTGGGAGGCTGTGTCGTCGGTCCGACGGAGCGCGAGACAAAGACGCTCTCCTACGCCGACTTCGATTCCATCAACGCTCATTCCGGCATCGATGTAGTGCTGAAGCAGGGACCGTTCTCGGTCACCGCCGAAGCGCCGAAGGGTGAACTCGACAAGATCATCATCGAGAAACGAGGTTCGACGCTCGACATCGGACGCAAGGAGGAGATGCAGCTCTTCTCCTTCGGAATCGGGCGCAAATTCCTGGTGACGGTGGCCGCGCCCACCTACACCAGCATAGAGGTTTCGGGCGGGGCCGATGCGAACATCGATCCACTGAAAGCCGAGGCTCTTACGCTGAGGGCCCATGGCGGAGCGGACGTTGACCTTGCCGGGCTTGCAGCGGCGCGCCTGACGGTCTCTGCCAGCGGCGGGGCGGATGTCGACGCCAAGGGCCTGCAGCTCGGCGATGTAAGTTCGTCATCGAGCGGCGGCGGAGATGTGAAGTTCGCCGGCAGTTGTCGCACGATCACGATCGAGGCTTCAGGCGGCGGCGACTTTTCCGGCCGCGACATGCGTTGCGGCAGCGCGACGGCGTCCGCGTCGTCAGGCGGCGATGTCGACATCTATGTCGATGGCGGCGCGGCCGTGGGTTCGGCTTCAGGCGGCGGCGATGTGACCTTCCACGGCAATCCGTCGAGCGTGCAGAAGACCGAATCCGGCGGCGGCGACGTGCACGCGCCGGATACAGCTCATCCCGCCCCGGCCTGAGCCGGAGCGGGATCCAGGATCGCCGACCGTTTTACGACCTGGCGGGTGCTGGATGGTCCTGGGACCCGATACGCGGTCGGGCCGAGCCGTAGAGAGATCGGGGAGGAGTTCTCGTCAGAACCTTGCGCGGCCTAGCGGCCCACCGGGTTGAGGATGATCACGCGGGCATCGCGCGGGATGCCAAGTTCGGCGAAGGTCCAGGTCAGGTCGCGACCTTCGGCGACGAACGACTTGCAGCGGTCCGGCTGGCGGCGGCGGAAGCCGACGTCGAAGTGGCCGTCGCCGCGGCCCTTCACGACCGCGTCGAAGTCTTCCTTGTTGGTGCAGCCGTTGGAATGCACCGTCACGGTGATGTCAGGTCCGCGCGGATTGATGTCGGCGGCCATCACGTAGCCATAGCCGCCATGGTCCCAGTCGTCGGCCTTCACATCGGCATCGACAATGATGCAGCCGCCGAGCATCGCGCTCATCGCGGTGGCGGCGGCTAGTCCGGCAAGTCGTTTCATAAGTCCCGGCCCCTTCTTGATTGGCAGGGCTTATTATCGATATTCGATATGAACCTGTGATGAACGGTTGATTTAGTTGAAGCAGGGCGATTCCGAGATTCTTGATTTAAAGACTGGTTCTCTCTATGTTCACAGCTCAAATGGACTGGAGTTTTTCGGTCGGCGCTGGGGTCGCGTTTTACGCGGCCCCTTCTGCTTTTCAGGGGAATACCTTGAGCGTCGCAATCTTTTGAAGAGCGACGTCGTAAGCATGATTGGCTTGCACCGGATTGATTGCGTGCAGGCCGATGGGACGCGCGACCAGATCGGCAATTTGCAGCCCCGATGAGTTCGCCTTCTTGTCCACGAACAGTGGCTCCCAGCGAAGCTTGGTGAAATCCGGGCTTTTATAACCCCAATTAAACTGGTTCGATGCGATCCGGCGAAAGGTCAATTCCAACTCAGCATCCTCTTTCTTTCCCCGGCATTCGAAAACGACGTGGACCAGCTTGCCGATCTGCCCGAGCCACTGAAGACGAAAGAGCAACTTTTCCATCAAGAAGCTTAGCGCGAGATCGTAGGGGCTGAACGGATCTGCGTATCGGTCCTTGAGCGCCTGCTTATGAATGACGCTGGCATAGATCGACATGTCAGCGTCGAGGAACACCTTGTCGATTGCGGCGAGAAAACTGACTCGTACGGTTTGATCGACCTGAAGAAATGCAAAAGCATCCTTCTGCCGGCGAATATCCCGTTCGTGCAAAACCAGCTGATCGTGTCCAACAAAATCGAACTTTAGCTTCTGAAGACTTGGAACGATCGAGTCGGCATAAGTCGATTTCTTGACCAGCATCATCGCCAGAACAAATATGGGAAAACCGGGATCGATCACTCCATCCAGAGATGGACTGCCGCTCTCATCCGCATAAATGATGTAGTCTGAAAAACCGGACAAATCCCCCGCCCCAATGCTCAACCCGCGGTTGGCTCAACATCGGCACAAGCGGATCAGAAATCAATCAATCTCGTATTGTTCCAGCCGGTAGCCGGGGTCGGGGTATTTCGGGTCCATCGCTTCGAGTTCGGCGCGCACCAGGCGCGCGGCGGTGGCGTCGCGGCGCGAGCGACTGTCAGAGGGGACCACATGCCACGGCGCCCAGGGCGTCGAGCAACGCTGCAGCATCGTCTCGTAGGCGGCCTGATAGTCGTCCCACAGCTTTCGGTCTTCGAGGTCGCCCGGGTTGAACTTCCAGCGTTTCTCCGGGACTTCCAGCCGCTCGCGCAGGCGTTCGCCCTGCTCCTTCTTCGAAACGTGCAGCATCATCTTGAGGACGCGCGTTCCGTTCTCGGCCAGCATCTTCTCGAACTGGTTGATCTGGTCGTAGCGCTCCTCAACCCGCTCGGGCGGGGCGAGCTTGCGCACCTTGACCACCAGCACGTCCTCGTACTGCGAACGATTGAACACTGCGATCTGGCCGCGCTTGGGCGTCAGCGCGTGCACACGCCAGAGATAGTCGTGCGCCAGTTCGGCCTCGGTGGGCTTCCCGAAGGCGCTGACCTGCACACCCAAGGGGCTGGTGTATTTGAACACTTCCTTCGAAACGCCGTCCTTGCCGGAAGTATCGATGCCCTGCAGCACGACCAATAGAGCACCAGCCTTCGACGCGAACAGCGCATCCTGGAGCGCGTTGATCGCGAGGGCGTCCTCGTCGAGCGAGGCCTTGGCGTCCTTCTTTGAATCGAAAATCTTGTCGGCGCGGGTGGGATAGTCAGCCAGCTCGGCCTTTTTCCTGGCTTTCGGGTTCACCAGCGTGTGCGCCGTGACGTCCTTGAAGCTGGGCTGGCTGGTCATGCGGCCTCCGTACCTGACCCTGGTGATCTAGCGCGCACGCGTGGGCCTGTCTCGCCGCGTTCGCCCCAAAAGCGAAAGGGCGGCCGGTTGCCCGTGCCGCCCCTTCTTGTGTTGGATGTTCTACCCGATCACGACGAATAGAATTCGACCACCAGGTTCGGCTCCATCTTGGCCGCGTAGGGGATTTCGTCGAAGCCCGGCATGCGCACGAGCTTGGCTGTTCCCGCCTTGTGATCGGCTTCGACATAGGTCGGCACGTCGCGTTCGCCCGAGCCCATGGCTTCGATCACGAGGGCCATGTTGCGCGACTTTTCCCGGACCTGCACGACATCACCCGGCTTCAGCGTCATCGAGGCGATGTTCGCTTTCTTGCCGTTGACCGTGACGTGGCCGTGGTTGACGAACTGGCGGGCCGCGAAAATCGTCGGCACGAACTTGGCGCGGTAGACGATGGCGTCGAGGCGCGATTCCAGCAGGCCGACCAGAAACTCAGCGGTGTTGCCGCGGCGGCGGGCCGCTTCTTCATAGGTCTTGCGGAACTGCTTTTCGGTGATGTCGCCGTAGAAGCCCTTGAGCTTCTGCTTGGCCATCAGCTGCAGGCCGAAGTCGGACGGCTTGTTGGTGCGGCGGGCGCCGTGCTGGCCGGGGCGGGTCTGGCGCTGGTTGATCGGGCTCTTCGGACGGCCCCAGATGTTCTCGCCAACGCGGCGGTCGATCTTGTACTTGGCGTTGTTGCGCCTGGACATGGAAACCTCAATTTCGGCGCGCTCCGGCGGGACCCCGATGGCCCTCGCGATTGCAACGGCGGCGGCGCGCCACCCGTCATGACCCGCCCGCCCTGAGGCAACCGGGGAAGCGGGCAAAGACAGGATCGGCGGGCAAAAGTCAAGCGAGCCAAGAGGCAAAACCAGCCCTGCGCGACAAACTCTCCGGAATCCGTCCTGCCCCTTGAAAACATCGGTTAACTCGCGATTGTGAGCCCCTCGGTTGGCCGGGGTCCCGGCGGTGCGGAGCGCCTTTTCCGATGGACCTTTCGGGCTTCATGGAATTGTTCACGCTTCAGGGCGTGGAGGCCTTCTTTACCGTCGTGATGATCGACCTCGTCCTTGCGGGCGACAACGCGGTCGTGATCGGCATGGCGGCCGCGGGCCTGCCCAAATACCAGCGGGGCAAAGCCATCCTGATCGGCGTGATCGCGGCGACGGTGCTGCGCATCTGCTTTGCGCTGATTGCAACCCAGCTTCTCGCCGTCATCGGCCTGTTGTTCGCCGGCGGCGTGTTGCTGCTGTGGGTGTGCTGGAAGATGTGGCGCGAGCTGCGGCAGCACACGCACGACTATGACGAGGAAAAAGTCCACGCGGCGGAGGAAAAGGCCGAGCAGGAGGCGGCTGCGGCCAAATCGAAGGGAAGCAAGCGCGGGAAATCGCTCGCCTCGGCCGTCATGCAGATCGTCATCGCGGACGTGTCGATGTCGCTGGACAATGTTCTGGCGGTGGCTGGCGCGGCGCACGAGCATCCGTGGGTCCTGGTGTTCGGCCTGGCGCTGTCGGTGCTGCTGATGGGCGCTGCGGCGACCCTGATCGCAAGGCTGCTGCACAAGTATCGCTGGATCGCCTATGTCGGCCTGATCATCATCCTCTACGTGGCCGGCCACATGAGGTGGGATGGCGGCCGGCAGATCTATGACTGCAACCCGGGCTGGTTCGGCCGCGACGAACTGGGACCCGAGTGCAAATTCGTGCAGCCGCCGCAGTCGCCGGCCTGATCAGGATATCAGTTGGCGGGCTGGGGCTCTTCCGTCGCGCCCTTCGAGCGCAGGTAGGCCGCCACGTCATTGGCGCCATAGCGTAGCGCCGTGTTGAGCGGCGAACGCAGGCGGCCATCGGCGCGGTAGGCGAGGTTCACATTGGCGCCGCGCTCGACCAGCAGCTTCACCATGGCGAGGTCGCCCTTGCGCGCGGCATTGATGAGGGGAGTTTCGTCGCCGCGAACATAGCCGTTCACATCGGCGCCATGCTCGAGAAGAAGCTTGGCGGCATCGATGTGGCCGTGCGCCGCGGCGTTGATCAACGGGTTGCCGTCGCCGCGCGAGGCTTTGTTGGGATCTGCACCGGCCTGGATCAGCGCCAGCATGGCGCCGGTCGAGCCTGAGCGCGCGGCCTGGATCAGCGGCGTGCCATCGCCGTCGAAGATCGCGTTGACGTTCGGATGTTCTTGCGCAACCAGCCGCTTCACGGCGTCAGGTTCGCCACGGCTGGCCGCTTGCATGAGACGCCAGCCCGCGGTGGCCTCGACATCGTCGCGACCGAATTTTTCCCACTTGATCGCGACCTTGTTCCATTTAGCGCCGGCCTTGGCCGCTTCCTTGATCGCCTCGATCTGCGCCGGGTCGAAATGGAAGTCATAGTTGAAGTTGAGCTTGTCGAGGTCTTTCAGCCGGTCGAAGTCGCCGCGCGCCCGCGCCGCTTCGATTTCCTTGCGAGCCTGCTCGACCGCCGCACGAGCCTGTTCGGCGCCGGCCCTGCTCTCCTTCACGGCGGCTGCGATCTCGTCGCGGTGAGCGGCCACCTCGGCGCGCGCCTGTTCGACGGCGGCGCGGATCTGCTCCTTCATTTCCGGCCCGAGCTGTTCGCGCAGCTGGTCACGCACGTCCTGAAGCTGGTCGCGAAGTTCCTGGCGCTGTTCTTCCGTCATGGTGTGCAGGTCGCTGAGATTGTCGGCGTCGACGCCCTGCTCCTTCAGCGCCTGCCGGACTTCCTCCATGATGCGCGGGATGTCGGACAGGACCTGCTGGCTCACGGCGCCGGAGATGTCGACGCCAAGCCCGGCGAGGTCGGCGCTGAGGCCGGCCAGCTCGTTGTCCACTTCCGGAGACACATCCTTGAACGACGCGCGGATGTCTGCGCCCACGGATTTCATCAGGTCGCGGATTTCGTCGCCCAACCCTTGCAGGTCGCTGTCGCTGAGGCCGTCCAGCGGATCATAATTGTCGAGGTCGCCCCGCGCCCTGGCGGCGTCACGCGCCGCGTTGCGCGGATCACGCGACTTGTCCTGACCGAGCCTTGCAGCCGGCGACTGGCGATCTTCCGGCTTGGTGATATCAACCGGCTTCTTGGGTCCGCCGGCGAGCGGCGCCTGCTGTGCTTCGGCGGCGAAGCGCGGCGTCATCATCGCGGCCACGGCCACGGCAAGAGCCAAGCCCGCAAACGCCAGACGCCCGGCGTATTTCGAGGGGTGCACGCCGGTCTTGGCCATGACGATCAGGCGCTTGATGCGGCGGCCGACCTGGCTCTTCGGCCCGATGGCGCCGACAGCCATGCGCGGCGCGCGGGCCCACAGCTGGTTTTCGGCCTGGCTGGTGAGCGAGCGGGCGAAAGCCTTGGGATCGCCGGTGCGCTCGACGGCGGCTTCGTCGCAAGCAACTTCGCGTTCCTCATCGATGCGGCGGCTGATCCAGTGCATGGCGGGGCTCCACCACAGGAGGGCGAGCATGACCCGCTGGCCCAAGGCCATCAGCATGTCGCGGCGTTCGATGTGGGCGCGCTCGTGCTCAAGCAGCGCGGCCATGCCGGGCGATCCGAGTGCGATGCTTTCGGGGAGGACGATGCAGGGACGGAAGAGACCGGCGGCCATGGGGCCCGGCGCTTCGGGGCTGGTCTTCACGCGCACGCCGGCCATGCGGCGCTTAAGCGCCTCAGGCAGTTCAGCCGGTTTCGCGCGGGCTACGAGGCGCTCGACGGCGATCAGGTCGCGGGCGGTGCGAACCAGCAGAAACAGGGCGCCGGCAGCCCACATCATCAGCAGGGGCAGAACGAAGGCCGACAGGTCGACGTCCGGAAGCTTGATTTCTGGCAGGGTGAACAGAGGTTTCTGCGGCTTCGCGGTGACCTTGATCACGGGTTGAGCGGGAGGTGCAGACGGAGGCGTCGGCGCGGCGGCGGTGTTGATGGCGGTCTGCGCAAGGTTGAGCGCCCAGGCTGGAGCGCCGCCCTTGATGGCTTCCTTGCCCCAGTCGGTCTCACTGGCGGGCGCGCCGCTGCTGGCGACAGAACGCAGGAGCGAGGTGGAGAGGTCGATCGCAGCCGGCGGGGCGCCGTTGCTGATCGCGATGTCGGCCCATTGCGGCCGGGTAAATTCGGGACTGGCGTTGGCGGCAGGAGCGGCAGGTTGTGGGATAACTGGTTTCGCAGCCGCGGCGCCCACCGTCACCCCAACCGGCGCATCAAGTTTCTTGAGCAGCACCGTCGCCAGCGTCTCGCCCGGGATGAACGCCGCCACGGGAAGCGCGAGGCAAACCAGGAACGCAATGCCCGACAGCGTGTATCGCGTCGCCCCCTGCATGCGCTTGCCCCAGATCAGCGCGCCGGCAAGCACGGCGGCCACAGCCACGCTTTGCCAGAGATGGCCGACGATCAGAGTCTCGAGCAGGTTCCCGCTGCGCATCAATCGTCCTCCTCGGAGGAAAGGCTATCGAGTTCATCCTTCAGCGACTGGAGTTCGTTGGCGCTGAGGTTTTCGGTGCGGATCAGGTGCTGCGCCAATTCAGTCGGCGAGCCTTCGAAGAAAGTGGACACGACCTTGCGCAGCGCCCGCGAGCGCGCCTCGGCGCGTGAGACGGTAGGCTTGTAGATGAAAGCGCGGCCGTCCTGACGCGGCGTCACATAATCCTTTTCGGTGAGGATGCGCAGAAGCGTAAGGACGGTGTTGTAAGCGACGGGATAGGACGATGCGAGTTCGTCCGTGACTTCCCGCACGCTCGCCTCCCCCTTTTCCCAGAGCACGCGCATGATGCGCTGCTCCGCTTCGGTCAGAACATCGGACTTTGGCTTGGGCATGGCGTTGCGCCTGTTTCTCGAGTGGTCTGACCCGCTGTCGACACGAGCAAAGCCGCATCAACTAGAAGCTTAAGACACAGAGTGCGGTTTATCGATATTCGAGTCAACTAGATTTCTAGTTCGAAGCAGCTGAATCGGAGCGCCTAAGAGCGGTTCGACTTCGATTGAGGCGCAGAAACTCGCAAGTATTGTGAAATGTAGTTTAGCCTCTGCTCAATCCATGTTTGTCGGCGGCCAGTCTTCCTGAGATTTCCGCACAAATCGGGCAGGATAGGAAAAGGCCCGGCCTCCGGCCATCCTTCTTTCACTAGCCTTTTCGCCTGTCCGGCGTGAACCCGCCTTGCCGAGCGGCGTTCATTGCTTGGCGGGGATAACCCGACATTGGAGGATTCGAATGACTCGCAACAGAATGCTCGCGGTTGTGGCGCTGGCGGCGTTCGCCATCGCCCCGGCCAACGCGCAGATTCTTGGCGGCGGAGGCGGCCTGGGCGGCAGCGGCGGCTTGGGAGGCTCCCTGAATGGCATCGGAGGAAGCGGCGCCCTATCGGGTTCGGGCTCGCTGAACTCGGACGCGTTCAACCGCGTCGACAACGCGACGACGCGCGCGAAAGACAAGGCTGCGGCCGAGGCGGCGAAAGCCAAGCAGGCCGAGGCAGCGGCGAAGGCCAAAACCCAACAGACCGCAGCCAATGCGCCTGAGCCCCAGCTCGGTGTTGGCGGATCGGGCAGCGGCGCAGTACCCGTTCCAGGCGTCAGCGCCGGCGGCCAAGGCTCGGGCGGCGCCCGCGTCGATGCTTCCGGCGTGACGGGCGCCGCAGGCGCCGCGGCCGGCCAGGCCAAAGCCACGGGCCAGCAAGCGGCCGGCGCGGCGAAATCGGCCGCAGCTGCGGCAGCGGCCAAGGCCAAGTCAGCCAAGCCAAACGTGCAGGCCGACGGCAGCGCGTCTGCCTCGGGATCCGCGTCGGCCGACAAGAACGGCGCGTCGGTAGCGGCGAACGGGTCGGCTGGCGGGTCGGCGTCCGTCTCGCACCAGTAACGGTTCCCGCACCACGACATTAATTGCAGCGGACGCGGCCGGTGAACAACACCGGCCGCGTTGTTGTGCACGCGGCCTGCGGAAGCTTTGAACTCTCGTCGAGCCTCCACGTTTGTTTGGCGTCGAGGCAATCACTGCCGGTGGAGGCAGACATGAAAACGCTGTTGGCTTCCGTGATCTTTGCCGGATCGGCCGCCCTGCCCGCCGCGGCCCAGGTGACGAGCGCGGCGCTGAATCCAACACCGTCACTGGGCAACACACCGTCTCCGTCAACGAGTCCAAGCGCGCCGATATCAGAGGCAGGTTTTGTCATGACGCTCGGCGCGCCGGATGCGCGGGGCGCGACGCCGGTGACGATGACACCGGCAGTCCCCGCAGCAACGCCTGTCGTCTTGCCGCCACCCTTCTCACCCACGGCGCCAGCGCCTATGCAGATCGCGGAGTCGGGCCCGCCGACCGCGCCCGACCAAGCGCTTTCCGCCGTGCCGCCCCTGAGGATCAGCGGCGCACGCAGAACGGCTATCGACGATGTCGGCGACGAGGAGCTCGCGGGCGCGCCTAAATAAGGCTGTCTACTTCGCTGCCGGCTCGTCCAGTATGTTCACCGGCGTAAGTCCGAATGACTGCTTGGGCGTGTTGTAGTCCCCCGTCAGCAATTCATAGTGCAGGTGCATCGGAATCTGGTAACCGGCCGTGTTGCCCATCAGGCCGATCTGGTCGCCCGCCTTAACCGTGACGCCTGGCGAAAGGCCGCGACCGAACGAAGCCATGTGGGCATAGCGCGTGTAGACACCCTTGCCATGATCGATGACGATCATGTTTCCGTAGTCATCCCGATATTTCATTTCCACGATCTGGCCGTCGCCGGCCGCCATGATCGGCACACCGACTTCGGCATGGAAGTCGATGCCCTTGTGCAGGCGTCCGTCACGCGTGCCGAAGCCTGAAGAAAGACAGGCGTCGCGCGTCGGATCGGTGGCGATTTTCACACCCTGCACGTCCACGAATGGCTTGTAAGCGGTCATCACCATGTCGGCGCCATGCGCGGGCGCGTTGGTGATCTCCATCTTCGGGCACAGGGAAACTGTCGCGAGGAACGCACCCGTTCCAGCGCCGGGAGGCGCGCCCGTGATGGGCGCGGGCGTCGGTGCGGTTGCGGCGCCGGGCTTGGCGCCGGCGGCTGGAGCAGCAGCAGCGGGCGCCACTGCGGCCGAAGGGCTGGTCGGGATCGCTGACTTTGCGTCCAGCGCCAGGTTGTCGAGTTCTTCCTCAAGCGTCGAGTTCTGGTGGTCGACCTGGATCACCTCGCCGGCTTGCGCGGCCATCGAGGTAACTTGTTGCTGGAGCTGCGCAAACTTGTCGCCGGGCATGAGTTTCTGCAGGCCATCGAAGTTCACGTTTGCCAGCCTGAGTTGCGCGCGCAGGTCGTTGGCCTGGTGGTTGATGGCGTCGGTCCACTGCGGAGGCGCGGGCCAGATGCTGCCGGCGAGCCAACCCACAACGCCGGTCGCGCCGGCAAAAATGATCGTTCTGATCATCGTACTCCCCTTTTCACCCGCGACGCTTTGGCGCCGTCATCCGGGGTTGAGCCTAGGCCCGGGAGGGGAGAGAGTCAGCCTGCGTCGCTGCACGCCTGCGTGACAGCCCCGAAAAGCCCCGTCATGGAGAGGGCGATGATCCGGAACCTCCTTGTTGCTACAGTGAGTTTTGTCGCCGGCGTGGCGCTGACCTCGGTCGCGTCGGCGTTGGCGGGGCCGAGCAAGCCGGCGCCGCTTCACGTGCCGACACCGGCCAGGGTTGAGCCCTCGCAGCCAACACCGGCGATCCGGCAGAAGCCGGCAGAGAGCCGCGCGTATTCAGCCAGCCTTGCGCCGCTTGCGGTCGCGCCGCCCGCCTAGGCCGCCTTCGTCGCGACGTTGCGCGCGGACTTGAGCGCGCCGCTCCACCAGGCGAGATTGTCAAACATCAGCGAGCGGGCATCGGCGAGATAGCTGAAGTCGTTCAGCGTCTTTCCCTGCAGCACGCCAAGATACGCCTCACGCGAGATGTTCACTTCGTGCTTCAAAGGCGCCATCTGCAGCTCGACCGTGATGTTGCGCAGCTGTTCGATCGCGCGCGCCGCGCCGACGCCGCCATACCCCACAAAGGCAACCGGCTTGCGCTGCCATTCGAAGAAGGCGCTGTCGAAGGCGTTCTTGAGGGTCGCCGCGGGCCCGTGGTTGTATTCGGCGACGAGCGCAATGTAGCCGTCGTAGGCGGCGATCTTCTGGCGCCAGGCTTCCGCCGCGGGTTCGGCCCAGGCGCCCTTGATGTAGCCGGGCGGGGTAGCCTCGTTGAAGAAGGGCAGCTTGTGCTCGCGCAGGTCCAGCACGTCCAGCCTGATATCGCCGCGCGCCGCAGCACCCTCGACGATCCATTTCGCGGGATGGTCCGCGAAGCGGTTGGGGCGGGTCGATCCGACGATGAGGGCAATGTTCTGCATGGGGAGCTTCCTGGGAGCGTGCCGGTACGGAATAGTCCGCTGGTAACAAATAGGAACCTGCACTATATTCGGAACCAAGACGCGCTCGGCAAGGAGGCACACAAATGGGACGTGGTTCCCCTCATGTTACCGAGAGCTGCCGGCCGGCTCAGGAAATCCTCCAGCTGGTCGGGGACAAATGGACCGTGCTGGTCGTGATGCGGCTGGCGGATGGATCAAAGCGCTTCTCCGAACTGCGCCGGGCGATACCGGCCGTGTCGCAACGCATGCTGACGCTGACGCTTCGAAACCTGGAGCGCGATGGCCTCATCACGCGCAAGGTCACGCCCAGCGTTCCGCCGCGCGTGGACTATGAGCTGACGAAACTGGGCAGGTCGCTGCTGGAGCCGGTGAGCGCCCTTGGCCGCTGGGCGTTTGACAACTCGGCGGCGCTGGATGCAGCGCGGGCCAAGTTCGATGCGGCCAACAAGAAGCGCTCACTGATCCGAGTCTAATCTTCGCGCTTCACTCTTCGCGTTTGACTCGGGCCTTGCCCCTGCCGATAGCCAACGCCTTGATGGCGCCGCGGAAGGTCGAGACTTCCTGCGTGGTCCAGCCGGCGCGGGTAAAGGCGTTGCGCAGGTTCTGCACCATGGGCGCTCGCTTTTCGTCGGGAAAGAAGAAACCGGCGCGATCCAGCTCCGCCTCGAAATGCTCCATCATGCCGATGAGGTCCTCACGACTCGCGGGCGCATCGACGCCTTCGAAACGCTCCGGCGGACCCGATACCAAAGCTTCTCCATAAGAGTGAGCGACCAGTGCGACTGCCTGCGCCAGATTGAGAGAGGCGAAGGCGGTGTTCACTGGGAACGAGAGGATCGCGTCGCTCAGCGCCACGGCCTCGTTTGGCAGCCCTGCCCGCTCCGCGCCAAACAGGATGGCAGTCTTGCCCGGCGTCGATGTGATTTTCGAAATCGTCTCGCGCGCGCCGAACACCGGCTTTTCCATGCCACGCGGCCGGGCAGTCGTCGCAATAACGAGGCCGCAATCAGCGATGGCCGCTTCGACCGTTTCGAACACCTGCACCCTCACCACATCGGGCAAAGCGCCGACGCTCATCGTCTCCGCCGCCGGATTGGGCCAGCCATCGCGCGGCGCAACCAGCCGCAGGTCGGTCAGGCCGAAATTGGCCATCACGCGCGAGGCTGCGCCGATGTTCTCCCCCATCTGCGGGGCGACAAGGATAAAGCAGGGCTCGCGGGCGGCGGTCATGGCGCGTGTCTATCGCGCAAGGCGCCGCAACGCCACACACTCGGCATCGAATGAGGGACGCGCGGAGCGCGCAAAAGCCGCGAGGTTTCCCTCGCGGCTTCATCCGGCGGTATGCGCAGATCAGTTATGCCGACTAATCCGGCAAACGGCGGAGTTCGAAGATCCCGCCGCCACCTTCGCAATTGCAGCTCTTGCCTGCGTAGCAGGGGTGCCGCCAGGTTCCTCGTATCATGTTGGCGCGCGGGTTGAGGCGCGCGGTGCAGGTGAAGGGCTCGGGCTGCTGGCCCGTCTGGACCCACACCGTGAACTCGATCTGCCGACCTTCGACTGCGCCGGCAAGCTCGGCTTCGACAAATCGCTCGTCCTTTGCATCCGGCGACATCCGCGCATCGCCCTCCAGGGCGCCGCGCACCATGCCAATGGAAGCGCGCATGAAGTAGGACTCGTTCGGCGTGGAGGTCGTATGCAGAAAGCTGCCTTCCCATACCCCGCGCGTCTGCGGCGACAGATCGATGCCCATCGCGGTCGCGATATCGAGGCTGCGATTTTTCGTCGTGCGAGCGGGCGACATGGAAAACTCCTTTGCTGCCGAGAAGGAGTTCAACAGTTTCGCAAGGCTCAAATACGGCCCCACTGCGCCAGGATTGGCGCCGTTTGTTTACGTGTATGAATGGCGGACAACGGCGCTGGGCGAGCCAACGCGCAGAATGCTAGGTTTATCGGGCTTTGTCGGTCTTCAGCTCGATCTGATGGTCCCACGGGTCGCGGATGTACCAGGAATAGCCCTGCCCCTTGGCGCCCGATCGCATGCCCTCTTCCTCGATGGCGAGGCCGTGAGTCCTGAGGTGGGTTTCCATCGCATCTTTGCTCACCGGGCCGATCTCGAGGCAGAGGTGATCCATGTTGCGGCCGCCGACGATATTAGGTTTCGCCCATTGGCCCTTCTCAGATCCAGCATCGACGAGGTCGATCATCGAGGCGCCGCAGCGCAGCTGGACCATGCCGAACTTGCGGAGGTCGCCCTCCTCCGTCGCGCCCACCACATCGGCGTACCACTTCACCGCGCGGTCGAGCCCGTCGACGATCAGCACGACATGGTCGATGGCGCGAAGCTGGAACGGAGGCATCAGCCTTCTCCCTTGCAGAGCAGCGTCTTGGCGTCCTTCGCCTTGCGGGCCGAGGTTTCGACCTTCGACACCTCGGCGGCCAGCTCCATTTCGGCAGTGGGCCCCACCGAAGCGCTTGACGGAAGCGAGCGGCCATCGCTGAGCGCGATCGCGAACATGGAGGTGGCTCGGCTGGCTTTTGCGCAGGCCTCGGTCTTAGGGCCCATAGGCGCGTCGGGCTTCAGCGTCGCCACATCACGCAGCGCGCCATCAGCCGCCCGCACTTCTTCCGTGAACCGGCGATAGGCGGCGTCGTAACGGGCGTCGCCCGTGAACCCCAGGCCCTGGGCGACAGCCGCCCCCGCCGTGATGAAAACCAGGGCAGCCGAAACCGGCGCGGCGACAGCTCCGAAACCAAGCGAAATTCGCACCGGCGCCTCCCTGGAAACGCCCGATCCTAACAGATGCGTGCGCCTCCAACACCTTGGATTCCAGCCCATTGTGCTTGGGGACGGCTTTGCTATAGCCACCCCGTTGTCAGCAGTCGCACGCTCCAGGAGCCATCATGTCGGTCATCAAGGTCGCCAACCCGGTCGTTGAAATGGACGGGGACGAGATGACCCGGATCATCTGGGCGCTCATCAAGGAACGCCTGATCCTTCCCTATCTCGACATCGACCTGAAGTATTACGACCTGTCGATCCAGAACCGCGACGCCACCAACGACCAGGTGACGGTGGACTCGGCCGAAGCGACCAAGAAGTACAACGTCGCCGTCAAGTGCGCGACGATCACGCCGGACGAAGCCCGCGTGAAGGAATTCAATCTCAAGAAGATGTGGCTCTCGCCCAACGGCACGATCCGCAACATTCTCGGCGGCGTCATCTTCCGCGACCCGATCGTGATGAAGAACGTGCCGCGCCTGGTGCCGGGCTGGACGCAGCCGATTGTCGTCGGCCGCCACGCTTACGGCGACCAGTACCGCGCCACCAACTTCAAGGTGCCGGGCAAGGGTAAGCTCACCATGACCTTCCAGCCGTCCGACGGCGGCGCGCCCACCACCTATGATGTGTTCGACTTCCCCGGCGCCGGCGTCGCCATGGGCATGTACAACCTCGACGAGTCGATCCGCGATTTCGCGCGCGCCTCGTTCAACTATGGCCTGCAGCGCAAATGGCCGGTCTATCTCTCGACCAAGAACACCATCCTCAAGGCCTATGACGGCCGCTTCAAGGACATTTTCCAGGAAGTGTTCGACGCCGAGTTCAAGGACAAGTTCGCCGAGTTCAAGGGCGTTTACGAACACCGCCTGATCGACGACATGGTCGCCTCCTCCCTCAAATGGTCGGGGGGTTATGTGTGGGCGTGCAAGAACTATGATGGCGACGTGCAGTCCGACACCGTGGCGCAGGGCTTCGGCTCGCTGGGCCTGATGACGTCGGTGCTGATGACGCCGGACGGTAAAACTGTGGAAGCCGAAGCGGCGCACGGCACGGTCACTCGCCACTACCGCTTCCACCAGGAAGGCAAGTCGACCTCGACCAACTCGGTCGCCTCGATCTTTGCCTGGAGCCGCGGCCTGGCCCACCGCGCCAAGCTCGACAACAACAAGGAGCTCGCGCACTTCGCCGAGACGCTGGAGAAGACTGTCGTCGCCACCGTCGAAGCCGGCTTCATGACCAAGGACCTGTCGGTGCTGATCGGCCCCGACCAGCCCTGGCTCACGACGGAAGGCTTCATTGAGAAGATCGCCAGCAACTTCCAGGACGCGATGGCGAAGTAGGATATTCCGATTTCGAATTCAGAACGCCCGGTCGAAAGGCCGGGCGTTTTGCGTTTGGGAGCCCGGCCTCGTGGTTCGACGGACGGCCCTTCGGGCCTGCTCACCATGAGGCCTAAGCGAGGTAGGCGCAGAATCGGAGAAGCCCTCATGGTGAGCAGCGTGGCGAAGCGGCGCGTCCGTCGAACCATGAGGGCGGCCTTGCCGGTCCCTATGCGTCCTTCGCCAGGAAGCCCTGTTCGGTTTCGTTCACAGCGGGGCGGCCGATGCGCTTGATCTCCCAGCGTAGGTCGACGCCCGATCTGGCTTTCACGGCGGCGCGAACGTTCTCGCCGAGTTTCTCGATGTCGGCTGCAGTCGCATTCCCGGTGTTGATGAGGAAGTTGCAGTGCAGCTCGCTTACCTGCGCGCCGCCGACGCGGGCGCCGCGCATGCCGGCTTCGTCTATCAGTTTCCACGACCGACGCTGATTGGGCGTGCCGGGCGGGTCGGGGTTGGCGAAAGTGGAGCCGCCGGTCTTTTCCCGGATCGGCTGGGTTTGTTCGCGGCGGGCCTTCAAGGCCTCGATGCGGGCGGTGATGGCGTCCGGCTCGTCCTTCGCGCCTTCAAACACCGCCTCGGTGAAGATCAGGCCTTCGCTGGCGTCGGTGTGGCGATAGGTGAAGTGGAAATCGGAATTCTGCAGCGTGACACGCCTGCCCTGCCGGTCGAGCGCGCGCGCCTCGACCAGCACGTCGCGGGTTTCACGATCATAGCAACCGGCATTCATGCGAAGCGCGCCGCCGATCGTGCCGGGAACACCGGAGAAAAACTCCAGACCAGCGATGCCGGCCTTGGCCGCAGCGGCGGATACGCGCGCATCGAGCGCCGCCGCGCCGGCAGTGACACGCAGCCCTTCTGTCACGACCTTGCCGAAGGCCGGAGTGAGCCGGATCACGACGCCGGCGATGCCGCCGTCGCGCACGATCGTGTTGGATGCGGCGCCAAGCACGGTGATGGGAATGATGGGATCCAGCTTTGCGAGGAACTGAGCGAGGTCGTCCTCGTCCTGCGGCAGGAACAGCGCATCCGCCGGACCGCCGACGCGGAACCAGGTGAAGGGCGCAAGCTGCTCGTTGGCGAGTATCTTGCCACGGACGGAAGGAAGACGGTCGAGAAAGCCGGTCATGCAGCGGACTTAGCTTGCCCTGCTCCGCTCGCCAAGCTTCCGAGCCCCGGGGCTGTTAGTGGCAGGCGTGCTCGCCGGCGTGATCGCCGCCGACATCCACGTGGAAGTGGTTGGCGTGGTCGGCGTTGTAGTTGGGGCCCAGCGTCACATCGAACAGGTCGCAGGCCCGATCGTGCACCTCGCGCAGGAATTCACCTTTCGGCCCCTTGGCGTGATAGTCGTCGAGCACGGTGATCACCCGCCCGTCGGCCAGCTTGAAGCCGGAAACGTCGGCGGCCCTGCCATAGGCATGCTCGCTCAAATGGTCGAGACCGGAAACATTCCGGCATTCGAACGTGCCGAACACCTGAATCTCGGCCAGAGGCGAACCAAAGTATTTTTCCGCCGCAGGCATCACCACGTGACGTTCCCACATGTGCATGCGTGCGGCGAGATCGCACGTCATCGGAAGCGCTTCGGGCGAGGTCCAGGTCGTTAGCGACGCCTTCACCATCACGGCGGAGTTGTAGCCGCAGCCCTGGCGCGTGTGCACGCCAGGCAGTTCGATGAAGCTGACGCCAGCAGCAGCGAGAGCGTCATGGCACGCGGCATCGTCCGCCGAAAGGCGCGCGATCCGGCGCGCATCTGCAAGCGAGCCATAGCGAGTAAGGTCGAGCGTCGCCCCGGCGCGAGCGAGTTCGTAGCTCGGGCGGGCAAAGCGAGGTTTTCCGCCGGCGGCGTCCGCGCTCCAGGTCGTTGCGATGACGCCGACAAGCGTGGCGAGCACGAGGCCCGCGCCGGCTGCGAGAATTGGGAAGTGGCGTTTCATGCCGATCCGACTGCTGGGGGAACCTGGCCTGTCCCGCGTTTTCAGCAAAAGCGCGCGTAAGGTTTCGGAATCCCTAATCTCGCCCGCCCGGCCTGCTTACCTTTGCTTAACAGCTCGGCCAAGGCAATGCGGCCATCAGGCAACATCCGATTTGGCCCGGCCCCCCAAGCGGGCCAAACGAAAGTCCCCATCGGTTTCCGTCTGGTCCGACCTGCAGAAAGCGGCAAAGCGCGGCGTACACGTCGCAGAAAGCCCGTGGTTCAGGCGTTCTTGAGCTCCTCGGCAAGGCCCGCTGCAGCCGTGGTGATGTCGCCGGCGCCAAGGCAGACCACCATTTCGTCCCCGGTCCGAATGGCGGATTTCACCGCCTTGGCGAGGCTGGGAAGGCCGTCAATTGCCTGCACCGAGCGGTGGCCGTGATTGACCAGCGCGTTGACCAGCGCCTCGTGCGACACGCCCGCGATGGGCGCCTCGCCCGCGGCATAGACCGGCGCGACGATGACGTGGTCGGCGTCGTTGAAGCAGGTGGCGAACTGCTCGAACAGGTCCTTGAGACGGGTGTAGCGGTGCGGCTGGACAACAGCGATCACCCGCTTGTCGCGACCCTGCACATCGCGCGCGGCGCGGAGGACGGCGGCGATCTCGACCGGGTGATGTCCGTAATCGTCGATGATCCGGACTTTCTTGCCTTCCTTGTTTGGTCCAAACTCGCCCACCGGCGTGAACCGCCGCTTGACCCCGCCGAACTTGGAGAGCGCGGCGCGGATCTGCTCCTCCGAACCGCCAAGCTCGCGCGCGACCGCAATGGCCGCCAGCGAGTTCTGGACGTTGTGGCGGCCAGCCATCGGGATCTGCAAGCCGACCCAGCGCGTTTGGTCCGTGGCGCCGCGCGAGCGCAGCACGAGGTCATAGGTCGAGCCGGTCGCTTCCGAGCGCACGTTGACGGCCCAGAGGTCCGCCTGCGGAGAGAAGCCATACGTGATGTGGCGGCGATCCGACATGCGCGAGGTCAGCGCCTGCACTTCGGGGTGGTCGGCGCACAGGACCGCAAAGCCGTAGAAAGGCAGGTTCTCGACGAAGGTGTCGAAGCCTTTGCGCAGCGCCTCCATTGAGCCGTAATGGTCCATGTGTTCCGGGTCGATGTTGGTCACGATCGAGACGGTAGGACGCAGCTTGGTGAAGGTGCCGTCGGACTCGTCGGCCTCCACCACCATCCACTCGCCCTCGCCCAGCTTGGCGTTGGAGCCATAGGCGTTGATGACGCCGCCATTGATGACGGTGGGGTCTAGCCCCACGCCATCCAGCAGCGCAGCCACCATCGAGGTGGTCGTCGTCTTGCCGTGCGTGCCGGCGATGGCGACGGTCCATTTGAGGCGGATCAGCTCGGCCAGCATGTCGGCCCGACGCACGACCGGAATGGCGCGAGCTCGGGCGGCATCGACCTCCGGGTTGCCGGACTTGATGGCGGTCGAGATCACTAGCGCGCCGGCGCCTTCGATATTCTCAGCCTTGTGGCCGATCATGATCTTGGCGCCGCGCTTGGCGAGGCGCTGGGCGTTGGCGTTGTCCTTAATGTCCGAACCTGACACCTGGTAGCCAAGGTTCAGCATCACTTCCGCTATGCCCGACATGCCGATGCCGCCAATGCCCACGAAGTGGACCGGCCCGACATCGAAGGGGAGTGACTTGCGCATGAATATCCTCGGCGTGACCGTTCGGCGGCCTTCAGGCCACCAAACGGTCTGGCGCGAGCCTAGTCAACAACGGGCAGTCGCCGGAGGCTACTTCGCCGGCTTGAACGACAGGATCACGTTGCCCGGGATCTCGCCGAACTGGCCGTAGCCGGACGTCACGAACAGCTGGCCGTTGGCCGCCGTGATGGCGTTGGCGTCGATCGAGCCGCCCTTGCCGGGAATGCCGTTGGCCGTCTCGTAAGGTTTGGCCGTCTGGTAGCTCCACAGCAGTTTGCCGTCGGTGGCGTCGATCACGTAGAGCGAGCCGTCGAGCGCGCCGGCGACCACAGCGCCGTCGATGACGGTCGGCGCGGTCGAGAAGGCGGCGTTGCGGGCCGGGCGAGCCGGACGCGCGGGCTGGCCGGCGGCAGGCGGTGTCGCCGGCGCCGGAGGCTCGGGCGAGTACATCCACTTGATCTTTCCGGTCGCCGCATCGAGCGCGTAGAGGCCCGGCTTCAGCGACGGATCGACCGGCGGTTCGTCCGGACGGTTGCCGCCCACGTTGGCGATCGGCACGTAGACCGTGTCGTTGGCATAGGCGATGCCCCAGTGGACGCCGCCCAGCGGCGAGCCGGTGCCGATCGGCGTGCGCCAAGCGACCTTGCCTGTGTCGGGCTCGAGCGCCCACACCGAGCCCGATTTCTGGCCGGCATAGACCAGCTGCTTGCCGTTCTTCATCGTGCCGAGGATCAGCGAAGCGCCGAAGTCGACGTCGCGATAGACCGTGTCCGGCGAGCAGTTCTGGCGGTTGGCCGGCGGGTTCACGCCGCAGCCATAGATGTAGATGTCGCGGCCGGTGGCCTGGAACGCCCACTTCTCCTTGCCGGTCTTGAGATCGATCGCGATCAGCGAGTCGGTGTTCTTGTGGGTGGGTTCGGAGTTGGCTTCGCCGGTGCCGAAATAGACGAGCCCGCGTTTTTCATCGACGACGGGCGAGTTCCAGATCGGCGCGCCCGACGGGCCGAAGTAAGGCTGGCCATCCTTGCGGTTGCGGACGGGCTTGGCGTCTTCCATCGTGTCGTAGCGCCATTGCTGGGCGCCCGTCTTCGGATCGAGCGACAGCACATAGCCGTGGTTGGTGCAGCACAGGACCTTGTCGTCGCCGGCGGCGGCGATCTCAAACTGCGCCACCGGAACGATGATGCGGTCCTTGAGGATGACCGGGGTGCCTGTGGTCATCGAATACGAGTAGGCGCCGACGGCCTTGGTCCAGAAGGCCTTGCCGGTTTTCGGATCGATGGCGTGCACGGTCGAGTCGAGGCCGGCGACGACCAGCATCGGTGTTCCGTCTGCCATCGCGCCATAGGCAGTTGAGGTGCGCAGCGGCGTCGATCCGGGCGTCGTGTAGACCCATTTGAAGCAGGGCTTGGGCGAGGCGATGTCGATCGCGTAGACCTGCCCTGTCGCAGCAACCGGCAGGAACAGCGTTGAGCCGACGACAGCGCCCTGTGCGCGCATTTCGGCAATCTGCGGGAAGCCGATCGCCCAGTTGAGCTCCATCTTGGAGAGCTGCGCCTTGGTGAGGCCGGCCTGCTTGGCGGTCAGCGCGCGCGTGTTGACATGGTCATAGCCGAAGCCGGTCGAGACCGGCGCGGGCTTGAGATCGACCGTACGCTTGTCGGCGGCGCAGAGGAAAGCGGTCGCCCAGTTCGGATCGATCGTCGGGCCCGAACCCATGGCCGGATTGTTGCCGAGATAGCTGACCAGGATGCCGCGGTCCTCGACCGACAGCTTCGAACCCTGCGTCTGCATCTTGCCGGCGGTGAGCGTGTAGTTGAGGAACTGCAGGCTCATGGCGCGCAGCTGGTCCTTCGACGGGGCGCGCGTCACGTCGCTATGGTCGTGGCAGGCGGCGCAGTTGCCTTGGTACAGCGCCTCGCCTTTCGCGTCGTTCGCGCCGGGCGCCGCCGCAACCGGGGTCGGCTGGCGCGGGGCTGGGGCTGGGGCCGGCGTGGGAGCAGCCACGGGCGCCGGCGCAGGGGCCGGCGTA
>DASZSI010000387.1:0-2975 GCA_035548775.1 Hyphomonadaceae bacterium | reverse complement strand
CGCGGAGAAAGACAGGGCCAACCGCGCAGGCCGACATCGAGACGGCGGATGCGGCGCGCAAGACAGCGATCGAACGCTTCCAGCAGATGGGCGCCCGGGCGCTCGCGCGGGCCGGCGGCAGCGCCCCCGACGTGAAGGTCGATGTGACCTCGTCCAACTACGGCCGCGACCAGTCGGGCCTCTATGTCGAGATCGGCGGGACGGTGTCCAACACGTCCGACAAGGAACGCAAGGTCGACGCCCTGATGGTGGCCTTCGTCGACCGGCTGGAACTGCCGCTCTCCAGCGTCGCGGTGCCCGCGGACATGATCCTGGCGCCCGGCGAGTCGCGCGCGTTCTCGCAAAGGCTGGAGGCCGGCGTCACGCGCGGGCGCAATCGCGCCGCGCCTGCGACGTTCGCGGAAAGGCGAAGCTTCGTTGCGCCGGCGCGCCTTCCGCCGCGCGATATCCCCTGGCAGGTGCGCGTTGGCGCGATGTCGCGCCAGTAAGACCGGGAGCGAGACGCGAATGTCCGTACGCATGCCGGACCGGATAATGCGCAGGTAATCCGCAGTTGGCCGTGCGGCGCTTGCTTGCTGGCGCCGCCGAAACTGGTAGGTTTCCGTCGCCCGCACGGGGTTGGCCGTGCGGAGACACAAGAGGACGGAGACCTCCCCCATGAAGCGTATGTTGATACTCGCGGGCGCAGCGCTCGCGCTCGCCACGCCTGCGATAGCGCAGGACAAGACGACGCTGGACTACGTCACCACCAAGGGCACGACCATTCACGCCAGCATCCAGGGAATGGATGTCGACCTTGCCATGGCCTACAAGGCCGACGGCACCTACACCGCCTCGGTCATGGGCATGGAGCTCGGCGGCGGCACGTGGAAGATCGACGGCGACAAGCTGTGCACCAAGTCGCAGCTCGGCGAAGGCTGCGCGCCCTATCCGGCCGGCAAGAAGCCGGGCGACGCGTTCAAGATCACCAGCCCCACGCTGGGCGAAGCCACCGTCACCATCAATCAGTAGAGGCCGACATGAAGAAGATCCTGATCATTGCGGCCCTGGCCGCCTGCGCCGCCCCCGCCTTCGCCGACACGCTGAAGGAAGTGACCACCAAGGGCATCATCCTCACGATCGAACAGATCGGCGCCATCGACATCACCTACAAGCCGGACGGCACATTCGTCGGCAAGAACGAGACGCTGGAAGGCGCCATCGGCGGCCCGCTGACCGGCAAGTGGCGTATCGATGGCGACAAGCTCTGCACCGAAGCCGATATCCAGCCGGGCGAGACCTGCACGGCCTACCCGAAGGACAAGAAATCCGGCGACGAGTTCGAGATCACCGGCGACCAGGGCGCCGTGAAGATCAAGATCAAGTAAGGGATCAGGAAATGCGTAAACTCATCATCGGCGCCTCTCTTGCCGTGCTCGCCGCGCCGGCCTTCGCCCAGGCGTCCGACACGCTGAAGGAAGTCACCACCAAGGGAATCGTCATGTCCGTGCAAGGCATGGACATCGACGTGACCTACAAACCGGATGGCTCCTTCACCGCAATGGATGGCCAGGTAACCGGCAAATGGCGGATCGATGGCGACAAGCTCTGCACCTCCTCGAACTTCCAGCCTGAGGAATCGTGCACGGCATATCCAAAGGGCAAGAAATCGGGGGACTCGTTCGACCTCACCAGCGCCCAAGGGACCGCAACGATCAAGATCAAGTAGGCCGATCCGGGACGGCCCCGCCAGGGGCCAGAGGGGACGAACGCCCCGCGCCGCACGCAGCCGGCGCGGGGCGCTTCGTTTCAGGATGGCCCGGCGCTGCGGCTCCCGAATTCTTGTCTTGCGCTATGGCGGCGCTAGTTTTTCCTGATCACGCTAGGAAACCCGCGCGGCCGGGAGGATCGCGAGATAGACGTCAAGCTCAGCCTTACCCTCACCCTGATCGATCTCGCCGGGACGGCCTGCCTGCTCCTCTGGGGCGTCCACATGGTGCAGACCGGCATGCAGCGTGCGCTCGGCCACAGGCTGCGCCGCTTCCTGGGACGGGCGCTGGGCAACCGGCTGAAGGCGTTCTTCGCGGGCCTGGGCGTCACCGCCCTCCTCCAGAGCAGTACCGCAACCGGCCTGATGGCGGCTGGCTTCGCCGCCGAGGGACTGGTCTCGCTCTCGCCGGCCCTCGCCGCCATGCTGGGCGCCAATGTCGGCACGACGCTGATCGTGCAGGTCCTGTCGTTCGACGTGGTGGTGATCGCGCCGATCCTGATCCTCGGCGGCGTCGTCATGTTCCGCACGAGCAAGACGGCGATGAAGGACATCGGCCGCATGCTGATCGGCCTCGGACTTCTCCTGCTTGCCCTGCACCAGTTCCTGACGCTGCTTGCTCCCCTGACTGCCGATCCGATGGCGCAGGACCTGCTGGCGCGCATGTCGCGTCACATCGTCTTCATCGTCCTGGTCAGCGCCGTGCTGGCGTGGGCGGCGCATTCGAGTGTCGCAATCGTCCTCCTCGCCATGTCGCTGGCCGGCAACGGCGCCATTCCAGCGACAGCTGCGATCGCCATCGTGCTGGGCGCGAACCTCGGCAGCGCAATCAATCCGGTTCTTGAAGGCGCGCGCGGACCGGCCGGCCGGCGCCTGCCGGTGGGCAACCTGATCAATCGCGGCATCGGCGTGCTGGCTGTGCTGGTGGCGTTTCCATTCTTTGGGCGCGAGATGGCGAATGTCGGTTTCGGGCCCGAACGCGCCGTCGCCAACTTCCACACCATCTTCAACCTTGTGCTCGCCCTCGCCTTCCTGCCGCTGACGCCCTGGATAGCCAAGGCTCTCGAAAAGCTTCTCCCCGCCCGTGCGGCGCAGGATGCGCCTGGCGCGCCGCTCTATCTCGATCCCGCAGCACTGGAGACGCCGGCGCTGGCGCTCGGCGCCGCTAAGCGCGAGGCGCTGCGGCTGGCGGATGGACTGGAGGACATGCTGAACGGCCTGCGCACGG
>DASZSI010000386.1:0-15068 GCA_035548775.1 Hyphomonadaceae bacterium | reverse complement strand
TCCGGTGATCGGGTTCGATGTGGGCGAGCCGTGGACCTGGGTCACCTTTATCGCGCCCGGCGTGATGTTCATTGTGCTGCGGTTCGGCACGGGCGTGCCGGCGCTCGAGAAGAGCATGCTGGCCAGCCGCGGCGACAAGTTCATCGACTACCAGAAGCGCGTCAGCGCCTTCTTTCCCCTTCCCCCGAAAGGCTAGCCATGAGTCTTGTCGCGCGCGCCATCATCGCGTTTGAAGCTGCGCCTCTGCCCGACGTCGTACGCAAGGGGGCGGTGTCGTTCCTGGTGGAGCGGGTGCGTAGGGAGATGGGATCGGCGCCGGCGGATGCGTCCGCGCGGTTCGCGGAGGAGATGCGCAACCATCCGATCGCGAGCCACACAGCGGACGCCAATGCGCAGCACTATGAAGTTCCGGTGGCCTTCTTCCGGCTCTGCCTCGGCCCCCGCTTCAAGTATTCGAGTTGTCTCTATCGCGCGGCCAACGAGACGCTGGCGCAGGCGGAGGACAACGCGCTCGCGGAGACATGTTCAAACGCCGACTTGGCGGACGGGCAGGAAATCCTGGAGTTGGGATGCGGCTGGGGGTCGATGACGCTGTGGATGGCGGCGAGATATCCGAATGCACGCATCACGGCCGTTTCAAATTCCGCGAGCCAGAAGGCGCACATCGATGGCGAAGCGAAACGGAAGGGTTTGTCGAACGTCACGGCGATCACGGCGGACATGAATGTGTTCGACACGGGCGCCAGGTTCGATCGCATCGTTTCGGTGGAGATGTTCGAGCACATGGCGAACTGGCGGATGCTGCTGGAGAAGTGCCGGCGGTGGCTGAAGCCGGATGGACGGATGCTGATGCACGTGTTCGCGCACCGGACGGCGCCCTATCGATTTGAGCTGAACGATCCGGCCGATTGGGTGGCGCACCATTTCTTTGCCGGCGGCGTGATGCCGAGCCGGGACCTGGTCACGCATTTTCCCGACCTGTTCGAGGTCGAGAAGGAATGGTGGTGGAACGGCCGGAATTATGAGCGCACCGCGCTAGACTGGCTTGCCAATTTCGACGCCAATCGCGATGCGATCCGCCCGATCCTGCGGGACGTCTATGGCAAGGACGCGCGGCTTTGGGAGAACCGCTGGCGGTTGTTCTTCCTCGCAACCGCCGGGCTATTTGGCCATGCCGGCGGAGAAGAGTGGGGCGTGGTGCATCACCGTCTGAAGCCCGCCTGATCGACAGCAACGGCGCAAAAGAAAACGGGCGGACCCGAGGGGTCCGCCCGCTTCATTCGTTAGCGAGCTCAGCCGTTACTGACCGATGCTCTGCTCGGCGGCGGCCTGGTTGATGCGGCCGTTGAGCATCTTGTTGACTTCGCTGAGCTCGTTGGCTTCGAGGAAGCCGTCATGGTCGGTGTCGAGCTTGTCGAAGTTGGCGAGAAGCATCTGGCCCATGCGGCCACGGATTTCCGACTTCGCGACCTTGCCGTCGATGTTGGTGTCCATGATGCCGATGGAGCGCGAGGCTTCGAGCTCTTTCTGGTAGTCGTCCTTGCGGTTCGCGACCGTCTCGTCATCCCAGCGGAAGCCGAGGGCCGTGTACTGCATCTCCTGCCAGGACTGCTCGCCCCAGCGGACCGTGATCGTCGGATCGGGGTTCGCCGGGTTGTTCTTCGAGTTGTCGTACTGGTAGCGGGTGATCAGCTTGGTGCCGGCCTTGATGTGGAGCGGCTCGGCGAAGTCATAACCACGTTGCCAGTTGAAGTCGTATTTCGGCAAGGCGAGGATTTCCTTCTCCTTCGTCGCGCCCGGCTCGAGGATCGAGACGACCATGTTGTCGCCGCGATAGTGAGCGTGCGGGAAGACGGTGAAGAGCGTCGCGTTCTGCGGGAACGTGATGTAGGCGGTTTCCTCGTGGCGCGCTTCGCCCGGCGGGATTTCGATGCCGGCGTTCGCGATGACGGCCGAGCGGCGCATGATCACCGGCGGCTTGTCCTTCGGATAGAAGTACAGGCCGACGCGGGTGACTTCCGTCGTCTCCTTGCCATAGGGCGTGTAGTGCATCTGGAAGGTGAACTTCTGGCCCGGGGCGACCCAGGTGCCGGTGCCTTCCGGGAACACCGTGGTCTCAGCGCCGACGGCATAGCCGCCCACGCCGTTGGACAGGAGGTGGTGAACCGCGCGGCGATCGCTCGGCTTCACCTGGGCGGCGCGCAGCCAGCGGCCTTCGGTCAGCGGGTTTTCGACCGTCGGATGCTGGTAGTCGACCACGCCCGAGGCCGGCACTTTGAAGGCCGGCAGGGTGATGATCAGGTCCGGCGGTCCAAGTTCCCATTCCGGAGCGGGCTTGGCGTTGATCTTCAGCGGATCATCGCCCGTGCCGCGCGGCGCGCCGGCTTCGATCCAGTGGATCAGCGTCTGCTGGTCTTTCACGGAGAGGTTCATGTCGCCCGAGAACTTGCCGACGTGCGGGTCAGCATTGTAGGGCGGCATGCGGTCGGTGCGGACGGCTTCGCGGATCATGCCGGAGAAGCCTTTGACCTTCTCGTAGCTGTCCATGGCGAAGGGACCGATGCCGCCTTCGGAGTGGCAGGCCACGCAGCTCTTCGCGAGGATCGGGGACACGTCTTTCTCGTACGAGATATTGACGAAGTCCTTGGCGCGAGCGCGTTCCGGGAAGGAGAGGGCCGGCGTTTCCAGTTTCACATCGGAAACCTTCGGCGTCTGGCCGGCGATGAGGCTGTTCACCGCATCGGCGACGTAGGCGTTCTTGGCCGCGCCGGTCTTCGAGGTCTTGCCGGCGAAGCGATCGTCGATTGGGCCGTGATAGGCGACTTTCCAGGTCTTGGGATCGATGACGAACGCTTCGGCGACTTTCGAGACGCCGAGGTTTTCACCGATGAGCTGGGTGTCGTCGATCAGGACCGGGATGGTGAGGCCGAGCGAAGCCATCTCGGCCTCGATGTTGTCGCGGTCGTTGCCGGCGGTGGAGTTGAGCAGGACGACCGGAACGCTCTTGGCCGCGAACGAGGCCTGGAGGTCCTTGATGGCGGGAGCGGCGTCGCGGATGTTCTTCGCGCCGTTCTGCTGGGTGATGATCACGATCGCCGGCGAGTTCTTGTAGTAGGCAAGCTCGAACGCTTTCGAGTTCTGGTCGACGAGGCGGAAGTTATCCACCTTTTCGGGCAGCTTGACCTGGGTGACCGCGGCGGCGGCCTTCGCGGCCTGGCCGTAGGCGGCGACGCCGACCCCGACGCCAAGGAGAGCTCCCGCGGCGACGGTCGCCAGCGCGATGCTCAGGATCTTGTTCTTCATTATGCAGCCTCCCAGGGAGCAATAGCTCGTTCGCGACTCGCGGGAGCGCGATCGCAGCTGAAATCCTCATTACAGAAAATACGGCGTTCCAGCAATCGAGCGGGCAGGCGATTCCGGCTCAAGAATCCGTCAGCGCACCGGTCAGTTTCCCTTATGGGAAAGGCGTTTTCGGCCTTTCCGCGCATAGAAGGGACGATTTGGTATCAAGCGCGCTTGAGGCGGCGCGCACAGGTCGATACTTGCCGGTAGCGAAGCTCTAGCTGCGGTAACTGCATTCGATGCAGTTCCCATCCGGGTCCGCGACCTGGGCCGCATAGTAGGTCCGGGCGCCATCCAGGCCCTGCTGTTTCGGCTGGAGGAGCATCCGGCCGCCCGCCTCGAGCGCTGCCTGGAAGAAGGTGCGGACGGCGATGTCGTTCTTGGCTTCGAAGGTGACGTAGGCGGGCTGGGTCTCGGGCGCGTCGTTCTGGGCGCGGGCGGATGCACTGACGCCGTTCACGCTGAGCAGGGGATTGGACATGTCGCTGAGACGGCCGAGGGTGAAGCCATCCTCGCGCGCCTCAAGAATGGCGAGGCCGAGTGAGCGGGCTGTGGCGGCGTAAAAGCGGCGGGCGGCCGCGAGATTGCGCGACACGATTCGGTTGCGGTCGAACATGCAAGTCCTCCGGGCCAGAAACGCGCGTCGAGCGAGCAGGTTGCTTGCCCGAAACATTTGATCGTCAGCGCTACCCGATCAGGACACCGCGCTGCATTTCGATTGGTCCGAATAGGACGGACTGTAGGCCACGCAGGAAATCTCCAGCTTCCAGGGGCCGCCCGCCAGGTTGAGCGGTCCTACCCATTGTTTCAGCATCTCGCTGCCCCACAGGCTCATCAGGAATTGCTGTGGGCGGACGAGTCGCGTGGCGGCGCCGCCGGTCTGTTCGAGCATCAGCTTGCCGTCGACATACCAGCGGACGGAGTTGGGCCTCCAGTCGATGCCGTAGGTGTGGAAGCCGTCGGCCGAGTCGAATGGCAGGGTGAACGCGCTGTGGGTGGCTTTGCCGTTCTCGTGGATGGTCGCTTCCAGCGTGCGGGTGTCGCGCCCCAGGATTTCGACGTCGATTTCATTGGGGCGCCTGGCCTCATCTCGCGGGGCGTAGGTGAAGAGGCCGACCACGATGCCGGGATCGCGAGGCAGTTTCGCGCGCACCTCGAAATATCCGTAGCGGTAGAACTCGCTGGTGCGGATTTCGGCTGATGCGAGCTTCTTGCTGGAGTCCTCTGGGCCCGGCTCCATGGTGAGGACAAGGCCGTGCTTGCCGAAGCTGACCTGGCTGCGCCGCCAATCATTGTCGGTGAAGTCGCCATTGCTCCAGCCGTCGGACACGGCCCAGCGGTCGTGCAGTTCGCCACCGTCGAAGCGGTCGACGAAGGCTTCGCCTAGCTGGGGTAGTTTCTGCCGGGGCGCAGGGGCGGGTGCGGCCTTCGGCGTGGTCGATTCCGGCACAGTCTGTGGTGGGGCCGGCAGGGCCGGCGGCGCGGGCGCTGCTGCGGGCGGAGGGGGAGGTTCCTGTTGCGACGGACTCTCGCGCGAGGCGATTGCACGATCCGCGTTGGCGGCGCGCTCGGCGTCCTGGCTGGCCATCAGCCAGGTCGTGAAAGCGCCGACGATAACCAGGCCCGCGAGAACCCAGGGCGCGGCCGGTTTGACCGACGGCCTGGCCAGGAAGGCGATTAGCCATGCTGCCTGGGGCGTCGCCCTGAGAGCGGCGAGCGCCTTTCGAGCCCGGGCGACGGCGGTGGAGCGGACATCGTCAAGGGCTGAGGCCGCGCGGCGAATCCCGGCGATGGCGGCGGAACGCACGGTCCCAAGAGCCGGCGGGACTTTGCGGAGCCAGGCGATGGCGGCGGAGCGGGCTGCCTTGAGAACCGACGGGAGGTTGCGGATCCAGGCGACAGCAGCTGAGCGTGCGGTTCGGACCGCCGGCGGGACTTTGCGGAGCCAGGCGATGGCGGCGGAACGCGCTGTCTTAAGAGCCGGTGGGATCTTGCCGATCCGCGCGATGGCTGCCGAACGGAGAGTATTAAGAACCGGTCCGGCTTTGCGAATCCGGTCGATGGCGGCGGAGCGCGCGGCCTTTAAGGCCGGTGGAATCTTGCGAAGCCAAGCCAGGACGGCTGACCGGCCGGTCTTCAAAGCCGGTGGAATTTTACCAAGCTGGGCGATGACGGCGGAGCGAGACGCATCAAGAATCGATCCGGCTTGGCGAAGCCGGGCGACGACGGCCGAGCGGGCCGCCTTGAGCGCCGGCGGAATAGTGCGAAGCCAGGCGAGGACCGTGGAGCGGGCTGACCTGACAACAGGCAGGGCGCCTCGAAGCTTCCCCAACGCAGCGAAGAAGGCCGCGTTCAGAGCCGATGCCGCCTTGCGAATCGCGGCCATGGCGACGGAAAGGACGGCTTTGGGGCGGCCTTGTTTCAGCCAGTTGAGCGCCTGACGAATTCCCCTCATGCTCAACTGGTGGCAATCGCCGTACCAGAAGGCCGAAAAAAGCCTGTCAGGCGAATGTTTAAGAGCGGCTGCAGCAGCCGCGCTTGGCCCTTTAACCCCTGTCTGCTAGAGGCCGCCGCCTAGGACAGAAAACAATGACTCCCCGCGACAAAATCCGGAACTTTTCCATCATCGCCCACATCGACCACGGCAAGTCGACGCTGGCGGACCGTATCATCCAGATGACCGGCGGCCTGCAGGAGCGGGAGATGGTCGAGCAGGTGCTCGACAACATGGATATCGAGCGCGAGCGGGGTATCACCATCAAGGCGCAGACGGTGCGCCTGGAATACAAGGCGCAGGACGGGGAGACCTATGTCCTCAACCTGATGGACACGCCCGGCCACGTCGACTTCGCCTACGAGGTCTCGCGGTGTCTTGCAGCCTGCGAAGGCTCGCTCCTGGTGGTGGATTCGTCCCAGGGCGTGGAGGCGCAGACGCTGGCCAACGTCTACAAGGCGATCGACCAGAACCACGAGATCGTCCCCGTCCTCAACAAGGTGGACCTGCCGGCCGCCGACGTGCCGCGCGTGAAGCAGCAGATCGAGGACGTGATCGGGCTCGACGCGTCGGACGCGCTGGAGATTTCAGCCAAGACCGGCCTTGGCGTCGATACGGTTCTGGAAGCGATCGTGCGGCGCCTGCCGGCGCCGAAGATGGGCGATCCCAACGCGCCGCTGAAGGCGCTGCTGGTCGATGCGTATTACGACCTCTATCTCGGCGTCGTTGTCATCGTGCGCATCGTCGATGGTGCGCTGAGGAAAAAGCAGAAGATCAAGATGATGAAGACCGGCGCGAGCTATGAGCTTGATCGCGTCGGCGTGTTCCGGCCGGGCAAGCTGGTCGACATCGACGAATTGTCGCCCGGCGAGGTCGGCTTCTTCACGGCGTCGATCAAGACGGTGGCTGACTGTTCGGTCGGCGACACGGTGACCGAAGACCGCCGACCGGCGGACGCGGCCCTGCCGGGCTTCCGCGAGGTTCAGCCGGTGGTGTTCTGCGGCCTGTTCCCGGTCGACGCCGCGAAGTTCGAGGACCTGCGCCAGGCGATGGGCAAGCTGCGCCTCAATGATGCGAGCTTTACCTGGGAGATGGAGACGAGCGCGGCGCTGGGCTTCGGCTTCCGGTGCGGCTTCCTTGGGCTTCTGCACCTCGAGATCATCCAGGAGCGGTTGAGCCGCGAGTTTGACCTCGATCTGATCGCGACGGCGCCGTCGGTGATCTACGAGATCCGGATGACCGACGGTTCAGTCGTCCACCTGCACAACCCTGCCGACATGCCCGACGTGGTGAAGATCGCCGAAATCCACGAGCCGTGGATCGAGGCGACCATCTTCACGCCTGACGAATATCTCGGCGGCATCCTGAAGCTGTGCCAGGACCGGCGCGGCATCCAGAAGGAACTCAGCTACGTCGGCAACCGGGCGATGGTGCGCTACGAGCTGCCGCTCAACGAGGTTGTGTTCGATTTCTATGACCGCCTGAAGTCGATCTCGAAGGGCTATGCCTCGTTCGACTACTCACAGATCGGCCGGCGCGAGGGCGACCTGGTGAAGCTGCAGATCCTTGTCAACGACGAGCCGGTGGACGCGCTCTCCATGCTGGTGAACCGCGCGCGCGCGGAGACGCGCGGCCGCGCCATGTGCGAGAAGCTCAAGGACCTGATCCCGCGCCAGATGTTCAAGATTCCGATCCAGGCCGCGATCGGGGCGAAAGTCATCGCCCGCGAAACCATCTCAGCCCTCCGCAAGGATGTGACGGCGAAGTGCTATGGCGGCGACGCCACCCGCAAACGCAAGCTTCTCGACAAGCAGAAAGAGGGCAAGAAGCGCATGCGCCAGTTCGGCAAGGTTGAGATCCCACAGGAAGCCTTCGTGGCGGCGCTGAAGATGGATGAGGATTAGGCGTTCCGCTTGTCGGCTAACATGCAGATGCCGAAACGGGGTTCACCTTGCTTCCGGATTTCCTTAAAGATGCGCGTGGGGACTGACGGAGGATGATCTTGCGAGCATTTGGATGGCTGCGGCGCGGGCTGGTCGCGATGGCGGGGCTCGGGCTGATGGCGGGCGCGGCCCACGCCGACCCGATCACCGTGAAGAGCGGAAAGACGCTGATGCCGGCGTCGGGACTTTCGATCGACCTGCCGGCGCAGGCGGGCATCGAGTACCATGTCTCGTCGAGTTGGTCGCTGTTCGACAACGGCTCGTTCGATTCTCGCGACATCATCGATGAACTCAACACCTCGTCTAACGAATTGGCGGCCGGCAACTGGATCGTCACCGGCTATTTCGACGCCGGCGGATGTGACGAGACGCTGAACGGCGAAAAGCTTGGCAGCGCGTGGACGACGGAGCTCGACCTGTGGGGCCAGCACTGGAAGGTGAAGGGCGGCATCTACACCTTCGAGGGCTCGACGCTGGGCCGCAAGGCGGCGGCGGTTCTGTGCACGACGGACGCCGCCAGCGGCCGCTCGCTGCTGCTTTATCGGTTCGTGCTTACGAAGCCGGAGACGCTGCCCCAGGCCGATGTGCTGGCGGATGTGAAATCGTCGACCGTGCTGCGGCAGGCGTGGGCCTCCTATCGCGATGGCAAGATCGTGCCGGTGACGCCGCTGAAGCGGCCAGAGGTTCGTAACCGGGGCAAGATCGCCGCCGCGCGCACCGTGACGCTGACCAAGGCGAAGCTGCAGCTGGACCTGCCGGACGACGGCTATGTCTGGCTGGCCAATTACGACGACCAGGGCGACATCCTGGATCGCATGGCGCCGTCTCTGCCAGATGTGTCGGTGGAGGTGTTGGTGGTGCCCGGCAAGAGCTGCGACGAGGCCTTCAAGCTGGTGCCGCCGGATGGCCGGATCGAACGCAAGGCGACCGGGCTGCCTGCGGGGTGGTTCACCGCCAACGCCCTGGCCATGGACGAGGCGGACGAACTGCTGACCTGTCACGCACTGGGCGACGAGGACCTTGTCCTGGCGGGCGTCGTACAACCGAAGGGCGCGAGCGCCGATGTTTCTTCCCTGGCGCCGTTACTCGGCGCCTTGGCGAAGGCGCGCCCGGCGCCCTAGTCCGCAGGCAAGTTGGTCCCTATAAGCGCGCGGTCGAAGGACCCGGCCATAGGGATCGCTGATGTATCGCGTGCACTGCCTGCTGCCCCGGCCGGATGCCGAGCGGCTTTCCGATGTGTTGAGCGAGATGGACCCGTCGCCGGCGTCCGCCGTGTCGGTGGAGGAGGTTTCGAAAGTCTCGTGGAGCCTGGATGCGTTCTGCGAGGACGAGGCGCGGGCGAAGGAGGCCGCCGGCATCATCGAGCGCGAAGTGACGACGGCGCGCGCGTCGGTGCAGAAGCTGGACGACAAGGACTGGGTGGCGGTGAGTCTCGCCGGCCTGCCGGCGGTGAAGGCGGGTCCGTTCGTCGTCGCTGGCGCGCACGAACTGGCGAAGGCGGGCGCGGGACTGATTCCCGTATGGATCGAGGCGGGGCCTGCGTTCGGCACCGGGCATCATGGCACGACCAAGGGCTGCCTTGAGGCGTTGGCGCTGCTGCTGCGCCGATCGCGGCCAAGGCGCGTGCTGGACGTCGGAACAGGGTCGGGCGTGCTGGCGATCGCGGCGATCAAGGCGGGCGCGGTCTACGCGCTGGGATCGGACCTTGACGGCGAGTCGATCCGGATCGCGCGCGAGAATTCGAAGAACAACCATTGCGGGCGGCGGCTGAAACTTCTGCACGCGGCGGGCGCCAATCACACGGCAATCCGGCAAGGCGCGCCTTATGACCTGGTGATGGCCAATATCCTGGCGAAGCCGCTGGTCGGCCTGGCGCCGGACATCGCGAAACTCGTGCGTACCGGCGGACATGTCATCCTGTCGGGGCTTCTTGCCCATCAGGAACCGCAAGTGAAAGCGGCCTATGCCGGGCAGGGACTTTGCCTGATTTCGCGGCGCCGCCTGAATGGCTGGTCGACATTGACCTATCGCCGGTTGGCGCTTTAGCGCGCACGGAATTTCGGCGGCGCCTATCCCCTAGCGGCGAACGCTGGGGTAGAATGATTTCTGCTGAGGTTTCAATTCAGACGGGCGTTTGAGCTATGCGACAGACCTATGAAGTGATCGGCGGGCCCACGATGGGGCGCACGAACCTTCCCTTGCTGCGCGCCGCGCTGAAGTCGATGGAGCTCGACGGCGTCTACATCCCGCACGACGACGAATACCAGAACGAATACCTGCCAGCCTGTTACGAGCGGCTCGCCTGGGCGACGGGGTTCACGGGCTCGGCCGGCGCGGCCTTCATCTTCCAGAAATCCGCGATCGTGTTCGTCGACGGCCGCTACACGCTGCAGGTGAAGGCGCAGCTGGCGCCGAAATTGTTCGAAGTGGGCGACCTGGTCGACCCCGGGCCCTTCGGGTGGCTGGCGAAGCAGACGACGCTGATGGGGCAGAAGATCGGCTATGATCCGCGCGTCATGTCGCCGGATGCGCTTGACCGGCTGATCGACGCCGGGAAGAAGGCGGGCGTCGAACTGGTGGTCACCGAGACAAATCCCGTCGATGCGGCCTGGACGGATCGCCCGGCCGAGCCGTCGGCGTTGGTCGTGCCGCATGACATCGCCTATGCGGGCGAAAGCTCGTCGTCCAAGCGCGCTCGGCTTGGCAAGGCGATGCAGGACCAGAAGATCGATGCGGCGGTGATTACCTCGCCGGCGTCGATCGCATGGCTGTTCAATATCCGCGGCGCGGACGTCTCGCGCACGCCGCTGCCGCTGGGCCGGGCGTTCCTGTTCTCGGACGGGCAGGCCGAACTATTCCTGGCGCCAGGCAAGATCGGGTCAGAGCTGGGGCAACACCTGGGCAATGAAGTCTCGCTGCGGTCCTCGAACGAGCTCGAGCGGCGCATGGCCAAGCTGCAGGGCAAGCGGGTGAGCGTCGATCCGGGCATGGCCTCGTCCTGGTTCTTCGGCGCGCTGGGCAAGGCCGGCGCCGAGATCGTGCGGCAGCAGGATCCGGTGATGTTGCCACGCGCGAAGAAGAATGCCGTGGAGGTCGAAGGCGCACGCAAGGCGCACCGGCGCGACGGCGCGGCGCTGTCCCGCTTCCTGCGCTGGTTCGAGGACAACGGCCAGACCGGCGAAGTGACCGAGATCGACGCGGCCAAGAAGGTCGAAGAGTTCCGCGAGCAGACTGGCGAACTGAAGGACCTGTCATTCAACGCGATCTCCAGCGCCGGCCCGAACGGCGCCATCAACCACTATCGTCCCGACACACAGACCAACCGGAAACTGGCGAGAGGCACGCTGTTCCTGCTCGACTCGGGCGGCCAGTATCTCGACGGCACGACCGACGTCACGCGCACGATGGCGATCGGCGATCCGACCGAGGAGATGAAGGAGCGCAACACGCGCGTGCTGAAAGGCCACATCGCGCTGGCGCGCGTGCGCTTTCCGAAAGGCACGACGGGTTCGGCGCTGGACGTGTTGGCGCGGATGTCGCTATGGGAGGCGGGGCTGGATTATGACCACGGCACTGGACACGGCGTCGGCTCATATCTCGGCGTGCACGAAGGTCCGCACCGCATTTCGAAAGTGCCGAACAACGTCGCGATGGAACCCGGCATGATCGTTTCCAACGAGCCCGGCTACTACAAGGCGGAGCACTACGGCATCCGGATCGAGAACCTGCAGGTGGTTACGGAGGCCAAGCCCATCGCCGGCGGCGAGCGCGAGATGCTGGGCTTCGAGACGCTGACGCTGGCGCCCCTGGACAAGCGGCTGATCCTGCCTGGCCTGCTCAGCGAGCAGGAATGGATATGGGTTGACCGCTATCATGCACGCGTGCTGGCCGAGGTCGGGCCGTTGCTGGGCGAAGACGACCGCGCGTGGCTGGCGAAGGCCTGCGCGCCGCTGTGATCCTCAGCCGCCGCCGCCACGCGTGCCGATCCTCGGCGGCGTCGGCGGGGTGATGTTGGCCGAGCCATCGAGCATCCGCTGGAAATTGTCGCGCTGGCGCTCGGACTGTTTATCGTAGGCTTCGGTGTGGCAGATCGTTGCCTGTTTGGCCCGCGTGCCGGTGATCATCTGGCGCTTGCAGACGACTTTGGGTTTCGCGGGTTGTTCGGCCGCAGGTGCGGCGGCCTCGGCGTCCGGTTGAGGTGCGGCCTGGGCGGGATCGCCTTGCGAGACCTGAAACAGTAGCGCCGCGAAGATCGAGATCATGATGAGGTCCCCTTGCTGATCAGCCCCCCGGCGTGCGGGGAGGCGGTGGCGCGATGTTCCCCGAGCCATTGAGCATGAGACTGAAATTGTCGCGCTGGCGGTTGGCCTGCTTCACGTATTCATCGGTGCGGCAGACGATGATCTTCTTGGCGTGCGTGCCCGTCATCGTTTCCTTCTTGCAGATCATCTTGGGCTTCGCGGGCGTTTCCGGCGCGGCGGCCACAGTTTCGGCTGCCACCGGCGCGGGATCGGTCGGCGGCGGATCGGCCGACGGCGTCTGGAACAACAGGAACAGAGCTACCCCAAGCATTATCTGCACCTTCAGCTAATTTTCAGACTTGGTAGGCCTGCCGCGCAAAGATGGCAAGCGGCCCTGTTAGGCGCCGCGACGGCTGCGCGCGGGGAATAGGCCTGTGGCCAACAACGGACCGCGGGCGGAAGTTGAAAAACTTCCGCCCCGCTTGCCGTTGTTTGTTTGCTGAAGGCTAGTTGCCGAAAGTGGCCGGTGGAGGACCGACATCGCGGGCCCGGTCCAGGGCTCGCTGCAGGGCGCTGCTCTGCGGATCGTCCGGGGCATTCTTCGGCTTGCAGACCTTCACCTGCTTGAGGTTGGATCCGGTGACGTGCTCCCAGTGGCAGACCATTTGCGGTTGCGCGTCCTTCTTGGGCTCGACCGCGGGCGGCGTAACCGTAGAGGGCGGGTCGGCGGGAGCGCCCGACGCGGCCTGCATCAGCGCCACGAAAAGAATGTTCAGCATGCTTCACCCTTGTACTGACCTGGGGAAACTAACGGGCTGACGCGGGCAAGACAACGACGCAGGATATCCCGAATCCAAGGGATTGCAGGGGAAAATGATGACGAAAGCGCGAGCGCGGGGCTTGATCATGCTAGCCGGGGCAGGCTTGCTGGCAGGCGGTTGCGTGACGTTCCGGGTGGAAAACGCACCCGCAGGCGATGCGGTGTTCGCCGGCTGCGCCGCGTACAAGCCTGCCTACCAGGTGACCGACGATTTCATGCGCACCTTCAATTCCAAGGATGCGACCGCGTGGGGATCGACCTTCCTGTTCCCGAGCGTGCGGCTGGCGTCGAACAAGCTGACCGTGATCAATTCAGCGAAGGATCTTGAAAGCAGCTTCGACCGGCTGGGTGCGCAGGGTTGGGATCATTCGGCATGGTCGATGCGCAAGGTGGTGCAATGCGGGCCGACCAAGGCGCACATGCTGACCACGTTCGTGCGCTATCGGAAGGACGGGACGGTGATTTCGCAGTTCGACTCGCTCTACATCGTCGAGCTGCGAGACGGGCGATGGGGCCTTTCCGCACGATCGAGTTTTGCCCCTTGAAGCTTGCGGTTATTTCCGGGTGTTTTCTGCTCGCAGCTGGATGCGCCGCGAAGGCCGATGATTTCGCAAGCTGCGCCGCGAAGTCCCATGCGTTCGAGGTGACCGATCAGTTCCTCGAGGCTTTCAACCGCAAGGACATGGGCGCACTAGAGAAGACCTTTCATTTTCCGCACATCCGGATCGCGAGTTATCCGCTGCAGGTTCTGACGGGGCCGGGGCAACAGGATGACGTGTTTGGATCGCTGGCGTCGGAAGGTTGGGCGCGATCGGAATGGGCGGACCGAAAGATCGTCCAGTGCTCGGCCACCAAGGCGCACATGGTGGCGACCTTCGAGCGGCTGCACCCGGACGGATCGGTCTACGCCCGCTACGATGGGCTCTACATCGTCGAGCTGCGCGACGGCTTCTGGGGCATCACCGCGCGTTCGACCTTCGCGCCGTAGGAACGGAGGTCAGGTCTTGGCCGGACGCGGCTCGCCATCCGTGCCGTGTTGCGGCGCCGGGTGGGTCTTGGTCTTGTTGGGCGTGCGGAAGGGCTTGCCGGGCGGATCCTTGGGTTCGGTTTCGTCGCGCTTGTCGCCAGGCACACGCGGTTCGTGCTGGGTGTTTGCCGGAAGCTTGGGATCCGAAGGCGTGGTCATGACAATCTCCAACTGGCTCCAACTGGCAGATGCCGAGGTGACCTAACGGGCCGGGAAGCCGCGCGGTTCCAGCGGCTAGCTGCCCGGATTGCGCCGCTGTTCCTCACGCTGGGATCGCTTCAGCGGCTCTTGCGTCGCGTTGCCTTCATCGCGGTCGGGATGCTTTTCGAGGTCGGTAGGCCAATGAGCGCCGCCGGGCGTTTCGTTGCCGAGCTGTGGATCGGGATCGTTAGAATGCGTGTCGATATCGCGCGCGGCGCGGCGGGCGACATCCGGCGACGGCGTTTCGCGGTCGATTTCCCTGCCGATGTTGCGAGGTTTGTTTGGCATGCGGGGGCTCCTCTGGTGGAGAGGAACCAACGACTGCTCCGGGTCCAGGGTTCCTTAGCCCAGGTTTGCCGGCGATCTAGGTCAACGAACGCCAGGCAACGTAGCCAGCGACGCAAAGGATCAGGACGGCAAAAAGCTTGCGCGCAACCGGCGCCCGGCGTGCGAGGGTTTTCGCCACTGCAAGCCCGGCGATCCCGCCCACGGCGCCGCCGAGGAGAAGCAAGCCGGCAAGCGGCCAGTCGACCTGGCCAGACAGCGCGTAGTTGAACGATGTCGCCGCTCCGAACAGTGCAACCGACAGAAGTGAGGACGCAGTGGCGCAGGCCATGGTCATGCCGGTCGCCAGCATCAGGCCGGGCACGATGAGAAACCCTCCGCCGATGCCGAAGAAGCCGGCTGCGAAGCCGGTAAGGAGGCCCAGCGGCGCGAGCTTCAGCATCATCCTCGGGGTAAGGTGGACGTCGGGGTCGCCCTCGGTTTTCGGCTTGCGAAACATCGAAAGCCCAATGGCCGCCATGGCGAACGCGAAAGCCAGCAACAGGTGCTGGCCGCTAATCAGCTTTGCGATGCTGGAGCCTGCGAAGGAGCCAAGCAGGCCGGCGATGGCGAATGCGGCAGCGCAAGGCCATTTGATATTGCCGCCCCGCCAGTGGCCGATCAGGTTGAATACCGCATTGGCGGCGACTGCGGCGCTGGCCGTGCCCACGGCGAC
>DASZSI010000385.1:0-4785 GCA_035548775.1 Hyphomonadaceae bacterium | reverse complement strand
CTTCGCCGGCTTAATCGTGTGGATAATCGTCACCCTGATAGCCTTTTTGGTCTACGCTTTTCTCTCTGGCGGCGGCGTCTGACTAGCGTCGGCCTCAACATCGAGTAACGGCAGCTTCCGGCGAAGAGCGCTCATGCGTTGAGGGCAAATCGGGCAGAGTAACCGAATAAAATCCTGATCGGCCGCGACTGACAGGTTACCGTGAGAGAAGGGTCAGACGAGAAGAAGTAGCTGTGCTCGGGAGCGTGCATGAGTTGGAAGAATTGGGCGCAGATTGTCGTTTCTGGGTTGATACTTGGCAGCGCCGTGCCGTTGGTATTTGTCCTCGCTGCTTCGGCGTTGTACTTCAAATTCGCATGGTACGCTCCTCCGTTCTTCTATCCCCTCTTCTTCGTGGTGGGGGCGGGAGGAAAGTGGATTGATTTGAAAAAGAGGCCGCGACCTGAAGGGAAGAAGTAAGGGCGCGGCTGCACTTCGATCGGCGGGCGATGGACAAAGTGACCCTCACCTGCCCCCTTTCCAGGGGGAGGAACCCTGTTGGTCGAGCTTGCTCGGTATCGATCTCAGCAGGGGACGCGTGACCGGGGTCACGTTTCCGGGATGACAAGATGCAAGGGGCGCGTGGTCGCAGAGAGAAATGACGACGCGGAACAGGGCGCGGGATGAGACGTTGGGCCAAGGTCCATGGAAGGCGTCGTCATGACCGAAGCTCCGAAGCCCGTGTTTGTTGTCATTGGCCTTGTCGCGCTGGTGCTGATCGCGGGCGAATTCGTGGTGGGGTATGAGGCAATGACAAGCCCGGCCGGCCCGTCGCCCGACGCCGCCACTGCGCCGTCATCAGCAACGCCGTCATCAGCAACGCAGACGCCCGCAGTCCCGGCCCCTCCCACGGCTGCGCCGCCAGTTGCATCCGCAACGCCCGCCGCGCCGCCGGCAAAGACCAGCGGCTGATTTTCTCAGCAACACCTTGGGGAAGGCGCCGTGCGCGGCACGGATGGGTTGGCGGCGAGGATTGGGCTAGGCTCCGCCTCGCGGAGGTGACCCATGACCGAAGCTCCAAAACCCCTGTTTGTCCTGATCAGCCTGATCGCGCTCGCCTTCATGGCGGCCACCGCCTATGTGGCTGTGCAAGCGTCCATGGAGAGCAGCACCATTCCCGGCGCAGCGGCGGCCACGCACGCGCCGGCCTGAGCGGGCCGCTTCGCGGCTTGAAGAGAGTCCACCCGCGAGGGATGGAAGGCATCGTGCGCGCTCACATCGCTGGCACGCCAACAAAGGCCGCGAGCGACTAGTTGTAAGACGTGAATTCGACCGAGACATGATAGTGGGCCTGGCCGCTCTGCATGTGCTGCTGGATCGTCACCGCCCACTCCTTGCCGTCATACTCGCCTGAGCCCTCGAACCGCACACCCTCGAGCATGCGGTAGCCTTCGTCGCGATAGGGTTCGCCCTTGATGTCCGCCTGCTTCCAGCTGGACAGGCAGCGCCGCACCTCGCCGAGACGGAGGTTGTAGGGCGTATAGGCCCAGTCCGGCCGTTCGAACTGGAAGTCGCAGGAATAGGACGGTGCAAGCGAGAGATCGATCGTGCAGTCGTGCGAGCCGCCGATCTCGTAGTGCGACTCGAAGACGCCATCATCCAGCTTGTTGCCCTTGATGCGAGAAAAGTCGGTCTCGGCCTCCACCATGACGCGGCGGATTTCGGAACAGTCGACCTGGGCATGGGCAACCGGCGCCCAGACTGCTGGCGCAAGCGCCAGGCCGAAAACCGCGACCAAAGACAGCTTCATGTGCGCCCCCGACGAGCGGAAGCGAGTGTGATCCCGTGCTCAGAGGAGCGCAAGAGCGAGGCTCAGCGCGCCTTCTTCAGCACGGCGTGGGCGGCGGCAAGGCGGGCGACGGGCACGCGGTAGGGCGAGCACGACACATAGTCGAGGCCGACCTCCTCGAAGAAGAAGATCGATGCCGGGTCGCCGCCGTGTTCGCCGCAGATGCCGAGCTTGAGGCGCGGGCGCGTGGTACGGCCGCGCGTGGAACCGATGCGGACCAGTTCACCGACGCCTTCGCGGTCGATCGAGACGAAGGGATCCTTTTCGTAGATGCCTTTTTCCTCATAGGTCTTGAGGAAGCGGGCGGCGTCGTCACGGCTGATGCCGAGGGCGGTCTGCGTGAGGTCGTTGGTGCCGAAGGAAAAGAACTCGGCCTCCTCCGCGATCTCGGCCGCACGAAGCGCGGCGCGTGGCAGTTCGATCATGGTGCCGACCAGGTAGTCGACCTGCGCCTTGCGTTCCTGGAAGACTTTCTCGGCCGTCGAAACCACGACGGCGCGCATCAGCTCGAGCTCTTTCTTGGTGGCCACGAGCGGGATCATCACTTCGGGCACGGGCGCCTTGCCGGTTTCCTTGGCGACGTCGAGGGCCGCTTCGAAGATGGCGCGGGCCTGCATCTCGTAGATCTCGGGATACGTCACGCCGAGACGACAGCCGCGATGGCCGAGCATCGGGTTGGACTCGTGCAGCTCCGACGCGCGGGCGCGCAGGAGGTCTGCAGAGAGGCCAGACTGCTTCGCAACGCCCTGGATGTCTTCCTCGGTGTGCGGCAGGAATTCGTGCAGCGGCGGATCAAGCAGGCGGATAGTGACCGGCAGGCCGGCCATGATGCGGAAGATTTCCGCGAAGTCCTGGCGCTGCATCGGCAGCAGCTTGTCGAGCGCCTTCCGGCGGCCGCGTTCGTTCTCGGCGAGGATCATCTCGCGCACGACCGGGATGCGGCCCGCGTCGAAGAACATGTGCTCGGTGCGGCAGAGGCCGACGCCTTCGGCGCCGAACTTGCGCGCCTGATCGGCATCGAGCGGCGTTTCGGCGTTGGCGCGCACCTTCATGCGGCGCACCTGGTCGGCCCAGCCCATCAGCTCGGCGAAGTCGCCGCCGAGCATCGGCTCGACCATCTTCACGGCGCCGACCAGAACCTGGCCCTTGGCGCCGTCGACGGTGATGACATCGCCCTTCTTCAGCGTGCGCCCGCCGACGCGGACCGTGCCTGTCTCGGCGTTGATCTGCAGCGCGCCCGCGCCGCAGACGCAGGGCCGGCCCATGCCGCGCGCCACCACGGCTGCGTGCGAAGTCATGCCGCCGCGTGCGGTGACGATGGCTTTCGCTGCGTGCATGCCCTGGATGTCTTCCGGACTGGTCTCGATGCGGACGAGGATGACGGCCGTGCCCTTGGCGGCGAGCGCGACAGCCTCAGCAGGTTCGAACACGATCTGGCCGACAGCGGCGCCGGGCGAGGCCGGCAGGCCCTTCACGAACACATCGCGCACCGCGTCTTCGGCGATGGCGGGGTGGAGGAGCTGGTCGAGCTGGGCCGGATCGAGGCGGAGGACGGCTTCTTCCTTAGTGATCAGGTTTTCGCGGCACATGTCGACGGCGAGTTTCAGCGCGGCCTGCGCCGTGCGTTTGCCCGAGCGGGTCTGCAGCATGTAGAGCGTGCCCTGCTCCACCGTGAACTCGATGTCCTGCATGTCGCGATAGTGCGTCTCGAGACGGTTCGCGACTTCGGTCAGCTGTTTGTAGACCTTGGGCATCGCCTCTTCGAGCGACTTGTCTTCCGACTTCAGCGCGGCCTTGCGCGAGTTGGAGATCGGCGCGGGCGTGCGGATGCCGGCGACAACGTCCTCGCCCTGCGCGTTGACCAGGTACTCGCCGTAGAAATGCTTCTCGCCCGTCGATGGATCGCGCGTGAAGGCCACTCCAGTTGCAGAAGAGTCGCCCATGTTGCCGAACACCATCGACTGCACGTTGACGGCCGTGCCCCAGCTTTCCGGGATGTCGTTGAGCTTGCGATAAGTGATGGCGCGATCGTTCATCCACGACGCAAACACCGCGCCGATGGCGCCCCACAGCTGGTCCTTCGGGGCCTGCGGGAATGGCTTGTTGAGCTTCTTCTCGACGGCCTTCTTGTAGAGCGCGATCACCTCGATCCAGCTTTCGGCGCCCAGGTCCGTGTCGAGGTTGAAGTCGCGGCTCTCTTTATAGTCGTCGAGGATGTGCTCGAACTCATCATGGCTGATGCCCAGCACGACGTTGGAATACATCTGGATGAAGCGGCGATAGCTGTCATAGGCGAAGCGCCGGTCACCGGAGAGTTTCGATAGGCCCTCCGCCGTCTGGTCGTTGAGGCCGAGGTTGAGGACGGTGTCCATCATGCCCGGCATGGATGCGCGCGAGCCTGAGCGCACCGACACCAGCAGCGGGTTCGCCGGATCGCCGAACTTCTTGCCCGTGCGGCCTTCGAGCGCGCGCAAGGCATCGTTCACCTGCGCTTCAAGGTCGGCGGGGTAGTTGCGCTTGTTCTGGTAGAAGACGGTGCAAACCTCGGTGGTGATGGTGAAGCCCGGCGGCACCGGCAGGCCGAGCTTTGCCATCTCGGCGAGGTTCGCTCCCTTGCCGCCAAGCAGGTTCTTCATCGAGGCGTCGCCATCCGAAGCGCCGCCGCCGAAATCGTAGACCCACTTGGTTGCAAGAGACATCGTTCGACCTTCAGTCACTACCTGTCATCCCGGAAGCGCGGAGCGCTATCCGGGACCCATTCCTAAGTTCGTCCTGGCCTCACGATGGGTCCCGGCTCTCCGCTTCGCTGCGGCCGGGATGACAATCGTGGGCTATCCTTCAATCTTGCTGAAATCCGCGACCCGATTCAGCGCGTCGCGGATCTGCGAGAGGATCATCAGCCTGTTGGCGCGAACGTCGGGCTGTTGAGCGTTCACGGTAACCTTGTCGAAGAAAGC
>DASZSI010000384.1:0-19686 GCA_035548775.1 Hyphomonadaceae bacterium | reverse complement strand
CTCGATCGATCCGGCCGTCATGCCGACCGCGTGCGGACGCGGGCCGACAAGCGACATCTCGCCCAGCAACACGTTGAGCAGTTGCGGCAGCTCATCCAGGCTGGAGGCGCGCAAATGGCGGCCGATGCGCGTGACACGGGGATCGTTGTGGATGGTCTGGCGGATGAGGCCTTCCTCGGCGCGCTTGCCAGCCTGTTCGGATTCCGGACGCATGGTTCGGAACTTCCACACGCGGATGACCTGGTTGTTGAAGCCGTGGCGCTTCTGCCGGAAGAACACCGGCCCTGGGCTGTCCAGCTTGATCAGGACGGCGATGAGGAGCATCGCGGGAGCGAAAGCGAGGCCGGCAAGGCTGGCCACTGTCACGTCGAAGATGCGCTTCACGACGGCGCGGCGCATATCCCTGGGCGCGCCTGACACATAGGCGGCCGGAGCATCGACAACGCAAGCCAGCGATGTGTTCTCCGGGTTGAAGCCGTCGAGATCGAGGACAAGGATGATCTCCTGCGGCAGGTTACGCATGCGATCGATCAAGGCGCGCACGCGTTGCTGCGCAGTGGACGTCACGGTAACGACGATGCGGTCGACTTCCGGCAGGCGGTCCCAGGTGAGCAGGTCATCGACGCCGCCCAGGAAGGGCGTGTCGCCCATCAGCGTGTTGGCGCCGCCGCGGCCGGCGCGATCGTCGAAATAGCCCAGGATGTTGAGCTCGCGCTCCCTGACATTACGGGAAACGATGCGGGCGGCGGCTTGCGTTGCGCCGACCACCACGACGTTGTCCGACAGGAAGCCTTTGCGCGTGGCGGCGCGCACGGCGCCGAGATAGTTCGCGTGAAGCGCAAAGAGCGCCAGCGCGTTGACGGCGCAAAGCCGCGAGAACAGCGGGAGATTTCCGGCGCCCAGCAGCATCGCGCCCAGGAAGACGACGCCCATGGCGGCCGATCCCCCGAGCGCCACGCGAAGAAGATGCGCCAGGATCGAACCCGCATAGCGGAAACGATAGCCGCCCGCGAGCCAGACCCCGCCAAGCGCCGCGAGCGGCATCAGCACGTACGGCAGCGCCGATGCGAACGGGACTGTGAGGAAATCAATTCCGGCGGAGTAGCAGAGGCCGAGCGTAACCAGTGCGATGGCTGCGGCGTCGATGGTGCGGGCCAGCACGCGGACGGCGCTGCGATGCAGGAGCCGGCGGCGGCGCGAGGCGGCGTTGGGCGCGAGGGCGGCCCGTTCTGCGTCGGTTTGTAGGGCGTCGACGGCGTCGGCCGTTTCGCTCCAGGCTAGTCGTTCTACGCGCATCGGAAATCCGGGATCTCTCGAGAAGGCCCCTCGTCCGTCGATGCTTAAGCCAACAAGGTCAAAACCGGCCTTAGCCGATCGGTGAAATTCAACCGATCGGGCGCCGGAATCTGCAGATTCGTCGTGGATTTTGGCGCCTCAGGAACAGGCACAAACAGAAACGCCCCAGCGAGCGGCCGGGGCGTCTTGTCTTGAATCCTGGGGATCTCAGGTCTTGGCGGTGCGGCCCGGGAAATCGATGATGCAGCCGTCAGCCATCTGGTGATCGGTCGGGATCGCCTTGCCAGCAAGCAGCGCGTCGACCACGTCGGTGGCGTAGTTGTGGTCGGGCTTCGCCTTGGCGCGACCATAGGTCAGCCGGTCGTTGAAGGCGCCGTGGTAGAGGATTTTCCACGTGCCTGGCTGGATGACGAAGGTTTCGGCGGTGCGCATCACGCCGAGCGGTTCGGAGACCTTCTGACCGACATCCTTGAGGATCGGCATCTTGATCTCGAAATTGTCGGCCTCGGACTTGATCATCGGGATCGTGTCCTGGTTGTTCGCGTTGAGCATCAGGAACTTCACGCCCTTGGACTCGTAAGCCTTCTGCGCGTCCTTGAGGTCAGGCGTCATCTGCTGGACGATCGGGCAGCCGACGCCTTCCATGAAGACGACAATCGCCTTGGCGTCGGTCATCTTGTAGAGTTCATGCATCTCGCCGTTCTGGTCGGAAAGATTGAAGTCGGCGATGGTCATAGGCATGGCCGGCATGGTGTTATCGGCTGCCTGAACCGGCGGAGCGGCGGCTGGGGCGGAGGCAGCCTCGGCAGGGTTCTTCGAGCAGCCGGACACGGCGGCGATAGCCAGAGCTGACGCAGCGAGAAGTGCAATGTGACGAGGGATCATGGGGGGAGATGTCCTCTTGTTTGATCTCTATGCCGGTCTGCGGGACCAGACGGAACACCCGGTAATATCGGGCAATAGCCTGACAGCGTCAAACACCTGAGACCGCACCGCACCTGATTGTGTTCGGCAGTTGAGCCGCTGGATTTGACCGGGATCAAACGAAAACAGGCGGCCGAAGCCGCCTGTTCCGTTCCCTGGGGTGTCCTAGTCTTTTAGAAGGTTTTCTTCACGCTGACCTCGATCGTGCGGCCCAGCGGGCTGCCGATCAGAGGGTCGTAACCCAGTTCTTCGCGAGCTCTCGGCGGGTCCTTGTCCGTGATGTTCACGATCGAGGCGCCCAGGCGGAGCGTGTCCGTCAGGTCGAACGTGTAGTGGAAGTCGAAGGTGAACCAGTCCTTGCCATCGACGCCATAGCAGGTTGGGCCGAACGGCGTGCCGGTGATGGCGCCGCCAACACCGACAGTCGCGGTGCCTGGAACGAAGCCAGCCGGAGTGACGCAACCCCGTTCGTCCACCACGCCCGAAATGAAGTTATTCACCAGGCGGAAGTTATGGGGGCCGAACGAGTAGTTGGCAGTCGCGGTCGAACGCCACTTGGACGACGCCGACGCGATGGTGGCGAAGTTCAGCGTGCCGAGGCGGTTGTCGCCGGTATCCAGCGCGACGCCATCCAGCACCTTCGGCGCCAGCTGGTTTTTCGTCGTGTTGGTGGCGGTGACGTTGAACGACAAGTCACCCCCGAACAGCGGCATTGAGTAATCCGCGCCGATGTCGAAGCCAGCGGTCGTCACGCCCGGTCCGTTGCCGAAGTCGGTACGGATGGTCGAGAAGCTGCTGGCGTTGGAGACGCCCTGGACGCAGGCGCCGCCGTTCCAGGTGACCCGCGAAGCAAGCGGGCTGGAGCAGTTGGCCAGCGTCGAGGCGGAGTTGGCGCCCGGGAAGACCACCGCCGCGATGTCGTTGACCGAGGCAAGCAGACCGATGGGATCCTTGGTCTTGATGCGCCAGTAATCGACGATCAGGCGGAAGGTGCTGTCATCCGTGATGCCGCGCGAGTCCCAGATCACGCCAAGGTTCGAAACGTCGGCCGATTCAGGTTTGACGCCGGACAGCGTAACCGTTTGAGCGCCGAGCCAGAGGCCGCCGTTCTTGGTGTAGCTGTTGACGCCGTTGGCGACGTTGCCCGGGATCAGGCCTGCCGGCGGCGCCGTATAGTTGGTGCCGTAGCTGGCGCGGATCGACAGAGGTCCCCAGACATCCCATTTGCCCGACGCCTTGTAGACCGTGGCGCCGAGGCCGCCGCTGAACTCCTCGTGGCGAGCAGCGAGCTGCAGGTTGAGGTTGTCGAGCAGCGGGACCGCAAGTTCTCCGAATTCCGAGAACTGCTGCTGGTCGGTCTTGTCCGGCGGGTTGGTGCCGAAGAACACGAACGGACCAGGCGAGTCAGGCGTGCAGCCGTTGAACTGCGGATCCGAAGTCGCGCGTGGAACCTCGGTCGCAAGTCCCAGCGGCCACTCGCAAGGCGTGTTGCCGTTGTAGAAGTTGCTGACGATGTTCTCGCGGAACTCCGTTTGCCGCCACTGAACACCGTAAGCCCAACCAAGCTCGCCGCCAGGTAGTTGGAAGCCAGTGCGGCCGTCCAGAACGAAGTCGACGGTAAGGTTGTTGGTGGTGTTCTCGTCGAGGCGCGGGTCAAAGATCCAGCGCTCAAGATCGGCGGGGTTGCCCGATCCAGCCACGAATTGCGGGTTCGCGAGGTTTCTCATCGGCTGGTTGGAGAAGTTGGTGGCGAACGGGTTCCACCACATGCAACCGTTCTTGCCGGCGAGCGACGGGTTTTGTGTCCCGTTGCGCGTCGGGTCGAGATCGGGGGCGTTGCAGTTCGGGCCGCCGAAGCCGTTCAAGGCTTCCTGAAGACGGAAGCCAAGGATGTCGGCTGCGTCCGCCTGGCTGATGAACTGGTTATAGGTACCCGCCAGGCTGTAGTTGGTTTCGCCCAGCGCGCCGCCGAACATGCCGCCGAGATCGCCTTTCAGTTCGGCGGAAACCCGCCAGACCTGGTTGTCGATCTTCGAGGGCACGCCGTAGCCGTTGCCGTAGCCAAACGCGTCGTTACCGCCATGGGCGAAGGCGCGATAGGTGACCGGCGTCAGGTTGGTGGTACCTGCCGGCAGCGGGTGGGTTGTGGCCCAGTTTGCCGCGTAGGGGTTGGTCAGCGGAATGTCGAACTGATAGGTCGACGCCGCAGCCAGAGCGGGACCCCGGATGACAGGCTGGGCCGGCGAGCCGAACACCTGCGGAGAGCTGACTTCGCCGAACGATGCTTCCACATGGAAATCCATATGGTCGGTGATCGTCGTGTTCAGCTGGGCGTACAGCCGGTAGATGTCGTTGTCCTCGACCAGGTTGTAGTACGAGGCATAGCCGTACTGGCAGGTGAAGTTGTTGGTCGTGATGCCGCCGACGGCTTCGCAGGTTGAGGGCGTGAAGTCGCTGACAATGCCGCCTGTCGGAGATCCGAATTCGACGTTCGGGCTGGTCGAGGCGTTGGCGGCGGGGCCGACCGGCGGAGGCAGGGTCGGAGCGCCGCGCGGCAACCAGCCGGCCAGGTTGGTCAGCGTCGAGTATGGCGACGGGTTGACCCAGTAGGGCTCGCTAGAGAAGTCCCGATCGAGCGTATTCAGGCGCGAGCGGTGTTCCCATTCGGCCGACCACAAGAAGTTCGTGCCGCCTTTGCCAATGCCGCCCAGGATGCTGACGCCATAGTCGCCGTCCGATCCGTCGACGTACTTGTAGGAGGCCCGGGTCTCGAGGCCGTTGAAGTGGTCACGCGTGATGAAGTTCACGACGCCGCCAACAGCGTCCGCGCCGTAGGTCACAGCCGCGCCGTCCTTCAGCACCTCGGTGCGGGCGATCGCCGCACTCGGGATGTTGGAGGTGTTCTGGCTCATCCGCCGCCCGTTGAGGAGCGTCAGGGTGCGCGAGGAACCGAGGCCGCGAAGGTTGAAGCGGACCGAGCCGGTGTTGGCGGCGCCGCTGAAGTAATAGGCCTCGCCGGATGTCGGGCCCGAGATCGACAGCGACTTGACGAATTCAAGCGCGGTCGGTTCGCCGGACTTTTCGAGATCGGCCTGCGAATAGACTTCCACCGGAAGCGCGGCGTCTTCCGCCGTGCCCTGGATCAGCGATCCGGTGATGACGACCTTGTCCTCATCTGACGCCGGCTTGCCTGCTGCTTCCGGCGCGGCGGTCTTGTCCGCAGGGCCGGCTGCCTGGACCTGAGGGCCCGAAGCGGTTTGTGTCGTGACGGTTTGCGTCTGCTGCGCCCATGCCGGCATTGCGGCCAAGCCAGCAAGAATCGCAACGCTTGACGCGCTGCGGAGCCCGAATTTCATAGATTTTACCTCCCCATATGAGTCTGTTGGCGACTCTTTTTTGGTGGGGAAAACCTGACCTGATTGTGATGCAAGGTCAATGCGAGCGCGGATTGACGGTTCGCATTTGCGCCGGTCCGCGCGACGATCTTACGGCGTACTTCAACGAGGAAGAGAAGCACCAGCAAGCGTCGCTGCCGCGCCACGCGAACGATCCTGCCTCTTCTCGCGCTCGTTGGGGTTTTCGTTGCCTCGCCCTGAGCGGAGCGTTGCAGGAATGCCGCACCGTCATGGCTTTGTCGCTGCGGCAGGAGACACAAGCATGTCCGTGGCGTGTGTGCACTGCAGCAGTAGCCGGTACGCATCGCAGCAGATCAAGAGACCGGCTTTGCCGCGATCGTCAGAATGAGAAGCGCGATGGCGGCGATGGTCGCGAACGGCGCCATCGAGAGAGCCACGTCGCTGGCGGAAGCTCCGCCTTGCAACAGCACGCCGGCGAGCAGCGGACCGGAAACGGAGCCGAGCCGGCCCCAGGCGATCGATGCGCCCGCGCCTCGCCCGCGCATGTCCGCCGGGTAGTAGGACGGGGCGATGCCATAGAGGGCGTAGTTGGCCGACAGGACGAACATGCCAACCGCGCCCGAGAGCAGCATCACGGGCCAGAAAGCTGTCGCCGCTGCCCATAACGCAAGGGAGGCAACCAATCCGGCGAAGGCAAACAAGAGCGGCCAGCGCGGACCGAAGCGGTCGACAAAGAGACCGAGCACGATGGCCCCGCCGACGCCAACGAAATTGAACCAGACCGCTGCGAGATTTGCGTCTTTCGGGAAGCCCTTGGCGGCGACCAGTGCAGGCAACCAGGCAAGGATCAGGTAGAGGATCAGAAGCGTCGGCACAAAGGCGAGCCACAGCAGCAACGAGGCCGCAGCGCGGCCATCCTTGAACAGCGGCTTGCGATGGACAACCAGGTAGGCGGCTAGCAGGCCGAGCACGGCGCCTAGCCAGGCTGCGACGCCGCTGAGCGGTGCGAAGAACGGCAAAGAGGCCACCGCACGCACGGCAAGCCAGAAAGCGACGCCCAACGGAACGACTGCTAGCCACAACAGCCGTTGCCCATAAGACGATGGTTCGGGCTGTGGCCTTCGCGTTTCGCGGAGCAGGAAAACCAATGCAGGGACTAGCGCGAGCGGTATGACGCCACCTATCAGAAAGAGCGTTCGCCAGTCAGATCCCGTCCCGAGCCAGGCGATAAGCGCGACCACACCGCCGCCGATCGGCATGCCTGAGAACATCAGCGCGGAGGTAGACCCGCGCCGGTCCGGCGGGGTCGAGTCCGCGGCGATCGCCATGATATTCGGCAAGGCGCCGCCGAAGCCGACTCCGGTGAGCAGGCGCGCATAGAACAGCATGTCGAAGTCACGTGACTGCATGGTCATCAGCGTGAACAGGCCAAAGGTTGCCACGGAGGCGATAAGAACCGGCTTGCGGCCCAGCCGGTCGGCCAGCCAGCCGCCGATCACCGCGCCGAAGACGAGGCCGATATTGCTGGCCGCCTGGATCGAGCCGTTCTGCGCGGGCGAAAGCTGGAGTTCGGCGCTGATCGCGCGGCCGGAAACGCCCATGGCCTGGATATCGAAGCCTTCGATCACCGTCGCGGCCAGGCACAGGGGAATGATCAGGCCCAGGCCGACGATAGACGTCTCGCGCTGCGAGTGGGCCGAGGCGCCCGTCATGAAGGATTTCCTCTTGTCTGGCCAGTTGTTCTGGCTGGGCCGCCCCGCCCGCACAGGCATTTACCATGATCGCCCCGGACCTGCAGTGAGATTTGGCGCTGTACGGGCCGCTGTTGTCGCCTGGTGCGCTCCCGGGTTTGACGCGGAGGTTGTTCACTGCGTAATTCGCGGCCCGTGGAGAGTTGCAGGTCGGCGTTCATGCTCGAATTGAGGGACGTTTCGAGGCGCGTCAGCGGCGTTGCTCACCTGGCGGGCATTTCGCTGCGCCTGGAGCGCGGCAGTCTGAACGTTCTCCTGGGGCCGACGCTGGCGGGGAAAACCAGCCTGATGCGCGTCATGGCCGGGCTCGATAAGCCAACGGCTGGGACCGTGTGGTTCGACGGACAGGATGTGACTGGGGTGGCGGTCGCCAAGCGCAAGGTGGCGATGGTCTACCAGCAGTTCATCAATTATCCGGGCTGGACGGTGCGCGACAACATTGCCTCGCCGATGAAGGTGCGCGGGATCAAGAAGCCGGAGATTGATCGCGAAGTGGCGCGGGCGGCTGGATTGTTGAAGCTTGAAAAGCTTCTCGATCGAAAGCCGTTGGAGCTGTCTGGCGGGCAGCAGCAGCGGGTGGCGCTGGCCCGGGCGATCGTGAAGAAGGCTAGGCTGGTGCTGCTGGACGAGCCACTGGCGAACCTCGACTACAAGCTGCGCGAGGAATTGCGGGCGGAGTTGCCGAAGCTGTTCGCGGGAACCGGCGCGGTGGTGGTCTATGCGACGACCGATCCAACCGAGGCGCTTCTGCTGGGCGGTTCAACCGTGACCATGTCGGAAGGGCGCATCACGCAGTTCGGCCCCACTCATGATGTCTACCGTCGGCCTGTCGACCTGATCACGGCAAGGACCTTTTCCGATCCGCCGCTCAACCTGTTGGACGCCGGGGACGCCGCCAATGCGACGGCGCCGGCAGGCGCGGCGACCCTTGCCTTTCGCCCTCACCACCTTTGCCTTGGAGGCGGCAGCGCCAGCGCGCTGTCGTTTGTGCTGAAGGTGATCTCGACCGAGGTGACCGGTTCGGAAAGCTTCGTGCATCTCGACTTCCGCGGGCGGCGCTGGGTGATGCTGACGCACGGCGTGCACATCCATCCACCGGGCGCAGAGCTTGAAGCCCATGTCGAGCCTCAGCACGTCATGGCGTTCGATACGGCCGGCCGATCGCTGGCGCTTCCTTTGCCGGAGGCGGCATAGGCATGGCCCGCATCGATCTCGACAAGATTCGTCATGCCTACGGGCCGGCGCCGAAATCGGATGCCGACTATGCGCTGCGGCATGTGAACCAGGCGTTCGAGAATGGCGGGGCGTATGCGTTGCTGGGTCCTTCGGGCTGCGGCAAGACCTCGCTGCTGAATATCATTTCGGGGCTGGTGACGCCGACGCAGGGGCGGGTGCGGTTCGACGGCAATGACGTCACCGACCTGCCGACGGAGAAGCGCAACATCGCGCAGGTGTTCCAGTTTCCGGTCATCTATGACTCGATGACGGTGCGGGAGAACCTGGCCTTCCCGTTGCGCAATCGCGGGGTGAAGAAAGCCGAGGCCAACCGGCGCGTCGATGAAGTGATCGAGATGATCGGCCTGAAGCGGCAGGCCAACCGCCGGGCGCGAGGGCTGACAGCCGACGAAAAGCAGAAGATCTCACTGGGCCGGGGCCTGGTGCGGTCGGACGTCAACGCCATCCTGTTCGACGAGCCGCTGACGGTGATTGACCCGCAGATGAAGTGGGAACTGCGGGCTCAGCTGAAGGAGCTGCACAAGCGCTTCGGCTACACCATGATCTATGTGACGCACGATCAGACCGAGGCCCTGACCTTCGCCGACCGCGTGGTGGTGATGCACGACGGCGAGATCGTCCAGATCGGGCCGCCCGAAGATCTGTTCGAGCGGCCAAGCCATACCTTCGTGGGTTATTTCATCGGCTCGCCGGGAATGAACGTGATCCCAACGCAGGTGGACGGCGCGCAGTTTTATGTTGGCAGATATGCGGCGCCGCTGCCGGACGCGCCGAAGCTGCGCGGCCATCCCAAGCTGGAGATCGGCGTGCGGCCGGAGCATGTGCGGATCGGGACGGAAGGCATCCCGGCCCAGGTCGAGCGGGTCGACGATGCGGGGCGGCTTCGCATCGTGCGGGCAGTGATCGAGGGGCACCCGATAGCAGCAGTGATCCCCGAAGGTCAGGAGTTGCCGGCCGAGCCGCATATCACGTTCGATCCGAAGGGCGTGCACCTTTACGCGGACAGCTGGCGGATCGACCTGCACGCGCCGGCTGGCGAAGCGGTGACCGCATGAGGCCGGTGAACCAGAAAGCGTGGTTGCTGGTCCTGCCGGTGCTCGTGCTCGTGGCGATCTCGGCAGTGATCCCGCTGATGACGGTCGTCAACTATTCGGTGCAGGACACCTTCGGGGGCAACAAGTTCTTCTGGGCCGGGACGGAGTGGTATGAGAAGGTTCTGCATTCCGAGCGGTTCTGGAGCGCGCTGGTCCGCAACCTGATCTTCTCGGGCATCATCCTGGCGATCGAGATTCCGCTGGGCGTATTCGTGGCGCTGAACATGCCGCGCAAGGGTTGGGGCGTGCCGGTGTGCCTGGTGCTGATGGCGCTGCCGCTGCTGGTTCCGTGGAACGTGGTGGGCACCATCTGGCAGGTGTTCGGCAGGGTGGATATCGGGCTGCTGGGCGCGGCGCTCAATGGCGCCGGCATCGACTACAACTATGTACAGGATCCGGTGGACGCGTGGGGCACGCTGATCCTCATGGATGTGTGGCACTGGACCAGCCTGGTGGCCCTGCTCGCCTATGCCGGCCTTGTTTCGATTCCGGACGCTTACTATCAAGCCGCCCGGATTGACGGCGCATCGCGCTGGGCGGTGTTCCAGTACATCCAGCTGCCCAAGATGGCGCGGGTGCTGACGATCGCGATCCTGCTGCGGTTCATGGACTCGTTCATGATCTACACCGAGCCGTTCGTGGTGACGGGCGGAGGGCCGGGCAATTCGACCACCTTCCTTTCGATCGACCTGGTGCAGATGGCGATCGGGCAGTTCGACCTCGGCCAGGCGGCGGCGTGGTCGCTGATCTACTTCCTCATCATCCTGTTGTTCTCGTGGGTGTTCTACACCGTGATGACCCGTGACGACGCCGAGCCGGGCAAGCCGGAGGGCGCGCCATGAAGCGTATCGCCTCCGCCATCGTGCCGACGGTCTACATCGTGTTCCTGATGCTGCCGATCTACTGGCTCATGAACATGAGCTTTAAGACCAACACCGAGATCACCGGCGCCTTCTCGCTGTGGCCCCGCCAGCCAACGCTGCACAACTACGAGGTCATCTTCACCGATCCGAGCTGGTACAACGGCTATGTCAACTCAATCACCTATGTCGTGCTCAACACGGTAATATCGGTTGGGGCGGCGCTGCCGGCGGCGTACGCCTTCTCGCGCTATCGCTTCTTTGGCGACAAGCATCTCTTCTTCTGGCTGTTGACCAACCGGATGGCGCCGGCGGCGGTGTTCGCCCTGCCTTTCTTCCAGCTCTATTCGGCGTTCGGGCTGATTGACACGCACATCGCCGTGGCGCTGGCGCACTGCCTGTTCAACGTGCCGCTGGCGGTGTGGATCCTGGAGGGGTTCATGTCGGGCGTGCCGCGCGAGATCGACGAAACCGCCTATATCGACGGATATTCGTTCCCGAGTTTCTTCGTGCGGATTTTCATGCCGCTAATTGCCAGCGGTATCGGCGTGGCGGCGTTCTTCTGCTTCATGTTCTCGTGGGTGGAGCTTCTCATTGCCCGAACGCTCACCACCACCAACGCCAAGCCGATCGCAGCGGTGATGACGCGCACAGTCTCGGCGGCGGGCATGGACTGGGGCGTGTTGGCGGCGGCAGGGGTGCTGACCCTGATTCCGGGCGCGATCGTGATCTGGTTCGTGCGGAATTACATAGCAAAAGGCTTCGCACTCGGGAGGGTGTGACGTGGAAACCTGGAAAGCCGATGAGGAGCGCAAAGGTTTGCGTATGCTCGCTGGCGGCGCGTTGGTCTTGCTTCTGCCTTGGGTTGGTCTTGGCGTGACGACGCTGGTTGTTCGCGGGCCAATTTCAGTTCCGCCCGAATGGTTGTCGTGGATTCTGATAGTCGGGTTCGCGGCAGAACAGTTCGCCGGGTTAGGCATGATAGTGGGCGCCGGAATAATGCTGGTTTCGTCCGCAAGGCGATGATTTCAGCCAATTCGGCCTGATGCCTTATTCGAGAGTCATGTTATAAATCTCGTGCGACCCCGCCAAAAAAGAGCGTGGCGCTCAGGGTCTGACCTGAAAGAGCAACGACAAGAGCCAGGAGAAAAACATGGCCAGCTACTACACTCCCCAAGAGGGCATCGCGGCCCGCAAACGCGCCGCCGGAAAGAAGCTCACCACCGCAGGCGCCACGCTTGTCGGGCTGGGCATTCTCGGCATCATCCTCGCCACCGCCCTCAAGATAACCTGGATCCTGGGCTTTATCGGCGGCCCGATCGGCGGTCTTGCCTGGCTGGCTGTGCTCGTTGGCGTTGGGCTGTTCGTCTACGGCTTCCTGCAGCTCAAGGAAGCGCGTGAAAGCCGCACGCTTTAGCGATCTCGTGTGACCATCTCTTCGCAGCCCGCTGAATCGGACAAGGCTCGCCGCCAGATGATGACCGGCATGATGCTGGTGATGGGCGCGTGCGTGTTCGGCGGGCTGACGGCGGTCGTGCTGATGATGGTGAACCAGCGCATACCGGCGATGGCGGTTGCCATCGCAGCGGTGCTTGTAATCTTCGCCGGCATTGCAATGCAGGTCGGCGGCTACCGCAAGCTGAAGGCCACGTCGCAACAGGAGGCAACCAAGTGAACCTCTCCTGGATGGCCTGGACGTTGCCGACGGCGCTGTTCTTCGGAACCATCGTTCTCATTCTGACAGGCATGGGTGTACTGGCTGTCGTGGCGCCGCGTAATGAGCCGCGCGTGGGTATTCTGCGCATTGCAACCCAGCGCGGGGACAGGCTGTTTCTCAGCCTGCTCGGCTCGGCTTTTATTCATCTGGCGTGGATCGCCCTTGCCCCGGCGGCTTTGCCGCTGTGGATCGCCACACTTGTATCGCTAGTTTACGCGGGCCTCGTTTTCCGGTTTGTTTGACCTCAACGGAATCTGAGGCGGCCCTTGTGAAGGCCGCCCGTCTAGGGAGAGGTCATCATGCATCGTTCGACCAAGCGCTCTCGCGCGCTGGTGCTGGCTGTCGTGTCGGTGCTGGCGCTGGGCATGAGTGCGTGCCAGCCAGGCAAGGACCAGCAGGCCGGCGGGCAGGCAGCCTCGAACAAGGCGCCAAACCCCAACGCGCCCGCGGCAATCAAAGCTTTCCTCGACACCGAGATCAACGGCCTGTCCGTCCTGTCGCGTGCCGACCAGGAAGCGGAGATGAACTGGTTCGCTAAGGCGGCCGCGCCTTATCAGGGCATGGAGATCAAGGTCGTCTCCGAAAGCCTTACCACGCACGACTATGAATCGAAGGTGCTGGCCAAGGCGTTCACCGACATCACCGGCATCAAGGTCACGCACGACGTGATCCAGGAGGGCGATCTGGTCGAGAAAATCCAGACGCAGATGCAGACCAACCAGAACCTGTACGACGCCTACGTCAACGACTCGGACCTGATCGGCACTCACTGGCGCTATCAGGATGCCCGCAACCTCACCGACTTCATGGCCGGCGAAGGCAAGGACGTCACCTCGCCCACACTCGACCTGAACGACTTCATTGGCATCAGTTTTACGACGGGGCCCGACAAGAAGGTCTACCAGCTGCCCGACCAGCAGTTCGCAAACCTTTACTGGTTCCGCTATGACTGGTTCACCGATCCCAAGAACAAGGCCGACTTCAAGGCCAAGTACCACTACGACCTCGGCGTGCCGGTGAACTGGTCCGCCTACGAGGACATTGCTGAGTTCTTCACGGGCCGCACGGAAGACGGGAAGAAGGTCTTCGGCCATTCGGACTACGGCAAGAAGGACCCCTCGCTTGGCTGGCGGTTCACCGACGCCTGGCTGTCGATGGCGGGCAATGGCGACAAGACCAATGGCGGCCCGAACGGACTGCCGGTCGATGAGTGGGGCATCCGCGTCAACGAGAAATCGCAGCCGGTTGGCTCGTGCGTCGCACGTGGAGGCGATACCAATGGTCCGGCCGCCGTCTATTCGATCGTGAAATACCTGGAGTGGCTGAAGAAATACGCGCCGCCAGCGGCGCAGGGCATGACCTTCTCCGAAGCCGGCCCGGTGCCGGGCCAGGGCAATATCGCGCAGCAGATCTTCTTCTACACCACCTTTGTCGCCGACATGGTGAAGCCGGACCTGCCGGTGATGAACAAGGACGGCACGCCGAAATGGCGCGTCGCACCCTCGCCCCACGGCGCCTATTGGGAAGAGGGCCAGAAGCTCGGCTACCAGGACGCTGGCTCGTGGACGTTGATGAAGTCGACGCCGCTTGATCGCGCCAAGGCGGCCTGGCTCTACGCCCAGTTCGTGACGTCGAAGACGGTGGACCTGAAGAAGAGCCATACCGGCCTCACCTTCATCCGCCAGTCGACCATCAACGATAAGTCTTTCACGGACCGCGCGCCAAAGCTGGGCGGCCTGATCGAGTTCTACCGGTCTCCGGCGCGGGTGAAGTGGTCGCCGACAGGCACCAACGTGCCGGATTATCCCAAACTGGCGCAGCTGTGGTGGGCCAATATCGGCGATGCCGCCGCCGGCGCGAAGACGCCGCAGCAGGCGATGGATGCTCTGTGCGCCGCGCAGGAAGACGTGATGGAGCGGCTGGAGAAATCCGGCGTGCAGGGCGAGTTCGGTCCGAAGCTCAACCCGCCGCAGGATCCAAAATACTGGTTTGACCAGCCAGGCGCCCCAAAGCCGAAACTGGCCAACGAGAAGCCGGCGCCCGAAACGATCGATTACGACACGCTGATCAAGAGCTGGCAGAAATAGCCTGAGGGCTGTCCGGATCGGCCGAACGCCGGTGCGGTGAGGGAGGACGTTATGGGAAGAACGGCGCTTCCGGCGCTGGCTGCGCTGTTGCTTTTCGCGGGTCCGGTTTGCGACGCGCAGGCATCCAAGGCAGGCGCAAAGACGGCGGCGCAGCTGGCGCCTGGCCAGACCTGCGCTTTCGTCCCGGCCAAGAACGCAGCCGACAGCGCGGGCAAGGCAAACGTGCAGCATGACGGCACGCCGCTGAAGGATGTGACGCCGCCGGATATCTCGAAGGGTTTTCAGGGCATACCGCGTTCGGATCAGCCCAAACTGACCGCCAGCCAGAAGCGCATCCTGGAATGCAGCTACAAGCTGGCTGAAGCCAATGCGGACATGCCTTACACGCTGTTTGTGCCCACGACTTACAATCCGAAGAAGCCGTCGGCACTGATTGTCGACCTGCACGGCCTCAACATCACGCCGCTGCAGCAGATGTTGTTCGATGGCACGACAGACCTGGCCGAGCAGTACGGCTACATCGTCGTGGCGCCGATGGGATACAGCCTGGCGGGATGGTGGGGCGCCCGCGCCGGCGCGCCGGTGACTACCGCACAGAAGAAGCCGGGCTCCGAGGACGTCTACAAGGTCGGGGAACTCTCCGAGATCGACGCCATCACGTTGCTGAAGTCGATCCGCGAGAAGTACGCCATCGATCCCAACCGCATCTACCTGATGGGCCATTCGATGGGTGGCGGCGGAACATATTATCTCGGGGCGAAGTATATCGATATCTGGGCGGGCCTCGCACCGATATCGGGCGCAGGCGGTATTGCATCAGCTGATGCGGCGGCCGCCTACAAGGGCGTGCCGATGTTGATCTATCATGGCGAGAAGGACTCGATCGTCTCGCCGGATACATCGCGCCGGGCGGCGATGTATCTGCAGCAGGCCGGCGGACAACACCTGCTGGTGCAGGTTCCCGGCGCCGACCACGAGTTCTGGATCCGCCGCAACGCCGAAAACATGAAGCGCGTCTTCATGTTCTTCAACACGGTATCCAAGACAACCAGCCTTGGCGTCGTGACGCCCGAGATGGCTGCGCCGCCGCCGCGTCCTGCTACCGCGCGTCCACCGGGCTGACACTCAGGGAGAGAATGATGGGCATCAGGATTGCGTGTGCGGCACTGGCGTTACTGACCGCATCCTGCATGGCCTCGCCGCCGCCCGCGCCTACCTCGCCATCGCCATTCACCAGTGTTGTAGGACCCGTTGCGCAAAGTGAGGCGAGCCACGCTTTCGGCGGCGCGGCTTACACGTTGAAGCCGGAAGAGCTCGCCAAGGAAGGCTATGTCGAGGAGGAGTTCTTCGTCTCCGGCAAGGCCAATATCTACGACTGGCCCGCGACCGGCGCGGTGGTGAAGACGCCGGATGCGCCCTATACAACGCGCGTGCTGGTGCGGCGGCCGATCAGCAGGTCGAAATTCTCGGGCCGCGTCCTCGTCGAGATGATGAACCCGTCCAACCTGTTCGACCTCAATATCGGCTGGGCGATCCAGCACGAGGAGATTTTGCGATCGGGCGATGCGTGGGTGGCGTTCACGGCGAAGCCGGTCGCTGTCGCGACGCTCAAGCAGTTCGATCCGCAGCGCTATGCTTCGCTCAGCTGGAAGAACCCGTTGCCGGTCGACGATCCGCGCAACTGTGCGGTGAGCGGTGACTCGACCAAGGAGACCGAGAACGGGCTGGTGTGGGACATCCACACACAAATGGGTCAGTGGCTGCGCTCCAGCGATCCCACCAATCCGTTCCGCTATGGCGGCAACGCGTCAGCGGCGAAGCGGCTCTATGCGTGGGGCTACTCGCAGACCGGCGGCTTTCTGTTCACCTACATCAACGCTATTCGACCGCTCGTGGTGGCCAGAACGGGAAAGGAGCCGTTCGACGCCTATTCGGTTGCCATGCTGACCGGGCCGTCGCCGATCAGCCAGTGCGCTGAACGCATCCCACCGAATGATCCACGCATGCCGATCCGCAATGCGGGCGTGCCGGTGATTCACATAATGAGTCAGTCGGACTATCTCGGCTGGGCGCCACGTCGCCGGGAGGACAGTGACAAGCCGGGCGACCAGTATCGCCACTACGATCTTGCTGGTGCGGGCCACGCGACGCCGGATGAGCTGTGGTACGCCGCGCGCAACGAGGACTTGGTCAAGGCGGGCCGCACGCCGCCGGCGCCGGCATGCGATCAGGGTCCGCGCAGCCGCTTTCCAAGTCCAGTGCCTTTCAACGCGATCTTTCACAACCTCAAGGACTGGACCGAGAAAGGCATCGCGCCGCCGCCGTCGCAGAACATCGAGGTGGTCGATGGCAAGGGCGTGCTGGACGAGCATGGCAACGTCAAAGGCGGGATACGCACGCCATTCCTCGACGTGCCGACCTCGGTGTGGAGCGGCAACTCCACCGGCCAGTCTTTCTGCAGGATCGCGGGCAACGAGCAACCGTTCTCGAAGGAGAAGTTGGCGCAGATCTATCCGAGCCAGGCGGCGTATGAGGCGGCAGTGGCCAAGGACGTCGATGCTCTCGTGAAGGCGCGTTTCATCGTCAAGGAAGATGGCGAGGCGCTGAAGAAGCAGGCGGCAGAAACGAAAGTTCGCTAGCCCGCGTTTCTTAGGCCCGCCGCGATCCCGTTGATCGTGAGGTGAATGCCTTCACGCACGGCCTCGGCATCATCGCCGGCGCGGCGGCGGCGGATGAATTCGACCTGCAGATGGTTCAGGGGATCGATGTAGGGCAACCGAGAGCGGATGGTGGCGGCCAGCTCTGGATTCTTGTCCAGCAGCGCCGACTGGCCTGTGATGTCGAGCAGGATTTCGATGGTGCGATCGAACTCTGCGCGGATGGCGCCGAAAACAGTGTCGGCCAGCTTGCGGTCGGGCACGAGCTCCGAGTAGCGCTTCGAGATCGAGATATCGGCCTTGGCCAGCACCATCTCCATGTTGGCGAGCGTCGTCTGGAAGAAGGGCCAGGTCTGGTAGATGTCCTTGAGGCGTGCGCGATCCAGCTTCGCCGCCGCAGATCCGAAGCCATACCAGCCCGGCAGCATCGTGCGAGTCTGCGACCAGGAGAACACCCACGGGATCGCGCGCAGGCCTTCGATCGAGCGTGTCGACTGGCGCGACGTGGGCCGGCTGCCGATATTGAGGTCGGCAATCTCGGTGATCGGCGTCGAGGCGTAGAAATAGTCGACGAAGCCCTTGGTCTCGTAGACCAGCGCGCGATAGGCGGCCATTGAGGCTTGCGACAGCTGGTCCATCGTTTCACCGGTCGCGGCGGGCAGGTGTCCATCGCGTTTCTGCAGAGAGGCGAGCACCACGCCCGCAGCCAGCGTCTCGAGACTCTGACGCGCGAGCACCGGGTCCCCATACTTGTTGGCGATAACTTCTCCCTGCTCCGTCACCCGCACGCGGCCGTTAACGGTCCCGCGCGGCTGGGCCAGCAAAGCCTCGAAGCTCGATCCGCCGCCGCGACCGACGGCGCCGCCGCGGCCGTGAAAGAATTGCAGGTTCAGGCCGGCGTCGGAAACCGTCTTCAAGAGACCGCGGGAGGCCTTGTGCAGCTCCCAGATCGATGTGAGGTAGCTGCCGTCCTTGTTGCTATCCGAATAACCGATCATGATTTCTTGCACGCCCGTCTGCTTCAGCAGGTTCTTGATCAGCGGCAGCGAAAGATAACGCGTCATCGTCGCTTGAGAGGCGCGCAAGTCGGCGATGGTCTCGAACAGGGGCTCGGAGAAAATGGTGGTCGGTGCTTTCTCGCCCGGCCGATAAAGCCCGACCTCCTTCAGCATCAGGTAGACTTCGAGGAGATCCGAAACCGACTGCGTATTGGAGATGATGTACGCGCGGATGGCCTCCGGCCCGAAGCGCCGCACGATCTCCGCCGCTGCGCTGAGTGTGTCGAGTTCGCGCCTGGTTTCCTCGCTGTAGGTTGCAAAGGGCGACGCCAGCAGGCGGCTGTGTGAAAGTTCGCTGACGAGAAGGTCGCAACGCTCGTCTTCGCTGAGCTTCTCATAATCCTTCGGAAAGCCGGCGGCCTTGAACAACTCGTTGGCGACGCGGCCGTGCACCGCCGAGTTCTGCCGCATGTCGAGCGTGGCGAGGTGGAAGCCGAAAACATCGACAGCCCGGATCAGATCTGGCAGCGGCCCCGAGGCGAACAGCGCGCCATGTGTCTTGGTCAGCGATGTCAGGACGGTTTGCAGATCGGCTTTGAGGTCGACGGCGCCGGCGTAGGTCTCGGCGGGCAGCACGGCGGGCCTCGGCGCCGGTTCGCCCAGCAAAGTCTCGTATGTCTTCGCCAGTCGCGCATAGATGCCGGATATGGCGCGGCGATAGGGTTCATCCGCACGTTGGGGCGATCCGTCGCCGGACTTGTCCGCCAGTGCAGAAAGCTCAGGCGTCACTGCGACCAGCGCCGATGACAGGGAAAGCTCCGCGCCGAGCGCGTGAACTTGATCGAGATAGCGGCCAAGGATGGCGCGTGATTGCGTCTGCAGCGCATGACGCATGACGGGCGCAGTGACATAGGGGTTGCCGTCACGGTCGCCACCAACCCACGACCCGACGCGCAGGAAACTGGCAAGTCCGCCGAGCTGGCCGAGCTGTCTTTCCCAGCGCGCATAGAGATGGGGGATTTCGGGCAGGAAGCTGCGCTCGAAATAGGAGACGGTCGTGTCGATCTCGTCCGTGACATTGATCTTGAACCCGCGCAGCAGGCGTGTGCGCCAGAAGATGGCGACCTGACGCTTGATCTCGGTCTCGATAGCGGCGCGCTGGTCGGCGGTGTCGGTGTCCTCGAGGTCTTGAAGCCCCTGGCCGATCGCGGCCTGGCGATCGATTACGCTCTTGCGGCGGACTTCGCTGGGGTGGGCGGTCAGCACCGGAACGATGAGGCCGCGCCCTAGCAATTCAACAACCTGTTCGACGCCCGTCCCTTCTTCCTTCAGCGACCGCAGGGCGCCCGCCAGCGTGTCCGGCCATTCGTTGGGCGTTCCTTCGCGGTGACGCTGGACATGATCCTCCGCGATGTTTGTGATTTGCAGGAAGCAGGCGAAGGAGTGAGCGAAGCGGACCGCATCTTTCACGCTGAGTTGCGCCAGGCGCTCAGCCAGCCTGGTGTCGGCGCCATCGCCGCTGTTGCGATGGAAAGCGACCGAAGCCTGCCGCAGTTCTTCGATCTGCTGGAAGACTTTTTCTCCGTCCTCCTCGCGGATCACGTCGCCCAGGACCGCGCCAAGCTGGCGGATGACGTTACGGAGATGGTCCGAAGTTTGGGCGGGTTGGGGTTGCAAGTCTGGCTTCCATCCTTGATCGTTCGAGAAGGA
>DASZSI010000383.1:0-3456 GCA_035548775.1 Hyphomonadaceae bacterium | reverse complement strand
ATCCGTGTCAGCTTCGCGCCTCGAGGCAATGCGTCAAGCCGCCTCTTCAGCGGACCTGCAGGGGCAAGGCATCCAGCCATAGATCAAGGGCGCGGGCTTCGGCCCGGGTGCGGTCGGTGCGCCGCGCCGCTTCGGCGTCTTCTCCCCATTGGGCGGCCTGGAAGGCCTCGTCGATCCGCGAAAGCTCAAACGCTTCGCCGGCCGTCAGGCGACGGCGCTCTACAGCCAGCCCGAGCACGACCGAGCCCATCATCGCAACACCGTGCAGCAGGGCGGTCAGCCTGAAATCGTCCAACGACGAGGCGTGCATCCGAACCGCCTCAAGCGACGCAGGCGACTGCGCCTTGGCAAGCAGCCCAACAACAGGCTCCAGCTTCACGCCCAAGGTTTCAGCCGCCCATTCCCGCAACGGCGTCCAGGCGGCCGTCTGGCGCTCATTGAGCACGGCGGGCGCCTCGGCAAGATGGCAGACCAGGTCGGTCTCGGCATAGCGCGCTGCCTCCTTCACCATCTCGGCGCGGGCAAGCGGCGCGCGGTCGATTGCCACGTTGGCCAGGCGCATGTTGAACATGGACTGCAGGTCAATGCGCTCGCCTTGCGAACTCCACTCATCGGCAATCACAGCGGCAAGGGCGCGCGTCGGCAGAACAAGTCGCTTCTTGTCCGGCGTTCGCAACGCCTTTCCATCGAGCTGCACGCTCCATGCATCGCCTTCGCCGACGACGGAAACTTCCGAATAGAAGCGGTGGGGACGCTGGTCGATCTCGCCCTTTGCCGGGTTCAATTCCGCACTCCGCCTTGCGAGGGCACGACATCAAACGGCGCGGTGAGGCGTTCGCCTTTGCTGAACGGGATCGTGCCGTGCCACATGTAGGACGGAAAAAGAACCAGCCGGCCCTCCTTCGGTTCGATCACCCGCTCGATGCCGACGCCCGGAACCGGCCAACGCGGTTCGCCGAACTTGATCCAGCCTTCCTGTCCGCCAGGCGATGACATCTGATCCGGCAGCGAGACGTAATACGCCGAGCTGATCCACCCCAAGGGATGTGTGTGGTTGACGTGGAAACCGTCCGGCCGGAGCAGCACCGACCAGCAACCCGCGATCGAGAATGCGCCAGTCTTGCGGGCGGTCAGGGGATGGCGAGGATCATTGGGAAGGGAAACGATGTACTTGCCGATCGAGTCCCGAAGATTGGTCAGGTAGAGCTTCACCACAGGATCCTTGGTGAAGATCAGGTTCTGGTTGGTCTGCGATCCCCCACGCAACGACTGCTCGAGTGGGTGCTCGGCCTTGGCATGAAGCGTCCGCAGGCGGCCGGCCAACTCGGAATTGAACTTCGACATCGATTGGAAACCAGGGGGCGGCGCGACATCGAACACCTGGACGTGGTTCTGGTAGTCGCAAAGCCAGTTGAAGCGGTCATCGCCTTTTTGCTTCAACGCCATCGCCGTGTAGGTAATCGCAAGCTGATTGCCCGGCTCGGACCGGCGTGCAGCGGCGATCTCTTCCAGCGCGGCATCGGCCTTACCCTGACGCAACAGCGTGTGCGCAAGGTTGAGATGCAGCGTCGGATGGCCCGGAAACGATTTCAGTGCGGCCTGAAATTCCAACTCCGCTTCGCTTAAGCGACCCGTCTCATCCAGCAGGATGCCGAGCCAGGTCCTTAGCGAAGCATTGTCCTGCTGGGCGGATAGGCCCTCCCGTATCACACGCTCCGCGTTGTCGTATTGCCCGGCCAGGCGCAGCAGGTCGGCGCACTTTAGTCGCAGCTGGTCGCTGCCGGGATACTGGGCAACGGCGGCGATCATCTGGTCGGCAAATCCAGCGCCAGCTCCATTTATCCAGCGGACTCGGGCAAGACCCTCCTGCGCGCTCGCATCATCAGGGAATTTCGCAACGGCCTCTTCCAGCACTTTCTGCGCGGTCTTTGGATCCGCCAGATAGAGATGCGCGTAACCAAGCAAAGTGAAAATTGGCGCCGAACCCGCGCCGCGCGCCAGTTCGGCCTCGAGCAACGCGCGTGCGTCCTCTATCCGGGAAACCGAAAACAGCTCCTGAACCCGCGCAACGATTTCCTGAATCATTTGGGCCGCCGCCAGCGTTTAAGTGCGAAGAAGTTCGGTGCGCTTTCCTCTTCAAACCCCAGCACCTCGAAGGTCTGTTTCATATGGGGTGGAAGTTCGGCGACGATCTCGATTGGCCTGCCGCCCGGACCCGGCAGACGCAAGGCTCGGGCATGAAGGTGCAGGCCGGCGGCTAGGCCCTGCGGCGTCTCACGATCGCACGTGTACTTGTTGTCGCCGACGATGGCGCAGCCGATCTCCGCCATATGGAAACGCAGCTGGTGCGTTCGACCAGTCTCGGGCTTCAACGCAACCCAGGCCGCCTTGCGCCCCGCATTGGCGACCACCGAATACTGAGTGACGGCGTGGACGGCGCCTTTTTCATTCTGAACGGCCGAGCGCATCTTTTCCTTGTCGCCGCCCGGTCCCGCCGCCTTGATCATGAAACCACGGATCTCGCCGTCCTGCGGATGCGGCACTCCCAGCGTCACGGCCCAGTAGATCTTGTCGAGTTCACGCGAGCGGAACAGCTTGCCCAGCTGGTTTGCAGCGCCGACCGTCTTGGCCAGGACGAGTACGCCAGTTGTGTCGCGATCAAGACGGTGAACAAGCCGTGGCTTCTCCGCGGTATCGGTCACCAGGGCGCGCGACAGCGCATCGATGTGGCGCGACGTACCTGTGCCTCCCTGGACTGCAAGGCCCTGCGGCTTGTTAAGCGCGATGATCTTGTCATCTTCATAGATCACCAGCGACCGCATCATCTCGGCGTCGGAGTTCTTGACCTTTGCAGGCCGCGGCGCGTCTTCGTCCGGCTCATGCGCCGGCTGCATGGGCGGTACACGCACCTTCTGGCCGGCCTTCAATCGCGTATTCGACTTGGCCCGCGCGCCATCGATGCGAATTTCGCCTTTGCGCAGCGACTTCTCGATCTGGCCCTGCGTAAGGCCGTGAAATTTCCGCTTCAGCCAGCGATCGACACGCGTGTCATCCTCGTCCTCGTCCACGACGAGGTTGACGACCTGCCCAACGTTCCAGCTCATGCGAACACCTTGCGGGCGATCCATAGGCCGGCAAATACGGCGACCAGGCCCACGGCGACCGAACCAAGGGAATAGGTCGCTGCTTCGAAATAGGCCTTCTTCTCGATGAGGTTCGCGGTTTCGATGGAGTAGGCGGAGAAGGTGGTGAACCCGCCCAGCACGCCAGTGACCAGAAGCAAACGAAGCTGAAGCCCAGCTTCGCCTCTGAACGCCAGCCAGCCGCCGAGCAGTCCGATCAGGAAGCTGCCAAGGACGTTGATGGAAAATGTGCCATAGGGCCACGCATCGCCGAACTGCCGCAGCATCACCCCTGACAACAGGTACCGGATCGAGGCGCCGACGGCCCCGCCTA
>DASZSI010000382.1:0-12907 GCA_035548775.1 Hyphomonadaceae bacterium | reverse complement strand
TGGGTGAGCTCGTCGTCCAGTTCCGGATTGCGGCGGCCGAAGGAAAAGCTCGTCGTCGAGCGGATTGCCAGCACGATCGTAAGGCCGATCAAGCCGGAGTAGCGCACGAAGTCGACCGGCCGCGGCGGGGAATTTACCGGCGTGATCGCGCTGAACGCGCTCAAGCCGAACAGCATCAGCATGATTGCCGCCGCCGTGATCGTGCGGCGGCGGCGCATGGCGGGATCGTGCGAAGGCATCGCGAAGCTCCAGTAACCTATAGGTGACACGATACCTATAGGTGACACGCCGTCAAGTGCGTTTCCGGCTAAATCGGCAGCGGCTAGAAGAGATGAGCCGGAGAGAGATGCGATGCCGAAGTTCAAGACGACCTTGATGCAGGCCGAAGGCATGAACGCCACCGGCATCGAGGTGCCGGCAAAGATTGTCGAGGGCTTCGGGCAGGGTAAGCGGCCGAAAGTTGTGCTGACCGTCAAAGGCCACACCTACCGCTCCACCATCGCGGTGATGGGCGGCAAGTACATGATCGGCGTGCCGAAGGAACATCGCGAAGCCGCCAGCGTGAAGGGTGGCGACAAGATCGAGGTGACGCTCGAACTCGATACCGCGCCGCGCGAAGTTGACGTGCCGAAGGATCTCGCAGCCGCCTTGAAGAAGGCGAAGATGACCGAGGCGTTCGACAAGCTCTCCTTCACCCACCGCAAGGAGCATGTCCGCGCGATCAACGAAGCAAAGGCGGCCGAGACGCGTGCGCGCCGGATCGACAAGTGCGTCGAGATGCTGAAGGCGGGGAAACGCGCGGGCGTTTAATCTGGGACCGCCGGGCGCCTGCCCGGCAGTTCGCGCATAAGCGCGAAGACGGTTTGAACGGAGAGGAACTTGTCGCTTCGCGACAACTGCCGGGCGGGAGCCCGGCGGTCCCGGATTACTCCGCTGCCTTCAGTGTCGGCGCTTCGGGCGTCCACTTCAGGCGGGGCGAGCGCGCCGCACGCGTTTCGTCCAGGCGCTTGGCCGGGGCGAGGTGCGGGGCGGTTTTCAGTGACTGGTCTTTCTGCAGCGCGCGGCGGGCGATCGAGGCGAGGCTGTCGCAGAAGCGGTCGAGTTCGGCTTTCGATTCCGTCTCGGTCGGCTCGATAAGCATGGCGCCGTGGACGACGAGCGGGAAATACATCGTCATCGGGTGATAGCCCTCGTCGATCAGGCCCTTGGCGATGTCGATCGTCTCGATGCCAGTGTCTTTCAGGAACGCATCCGAGAACAGCGCCTCATGCATGCAATAGCCGGGGAAGGCCGGCGACATCAGGCCCTTGAGACGCGCTAGGATGTAGTTGGCGTTGAGCGTCGCATCTTCCGCTACTTGGCGGAGGCCGTCTGCGCCGTGGCTGAGTATGTAGGCAAGCGCGCGAGTGAACATGCCCATCTGGCCGTGGAAGGCGCACATGCGGCCGAAGGATTGCGGCGCTTCCGAATGGTGCTCGACGAAGCGCAGGCCTTCCGCCGTCTTCACGATGAAGGGCACGGGGGCGTAGGGCGCGAGCGAGGCCGAAAGCACGGTCGGGCCTGCGCCGGGGCCGCCGCCGCCGTGCGGCGTCGAGAACGTCTTGTGCAGGTTGATGTGCATGGCGTCGATGCCGAGATCGCCCGGGCGCACCCGGCCGACGATGGCGTTGAAGTTCGCGCCGTCGCAGTAGAAATAGCCACCCGCCGCGTGGATCAGCTCGGCGATCTTCACGATGTCGCGCTCGAACAGCCCGCAGGTGTTGGGGTTGGTGAGCATGATGCCGGCGACGTCGGAGGAGTCCTTCAGTTTCGCCTTCAGGTCTTCCATGTCGACACGGCCGTCGGGGCCCGCGCCGATTTCATCGACCGTGAAGCCGCACTGTGCAGCCGTCGCGGGGTTGGTGCCGTGGGCGGAGGCGGGCGTCAGCACGCGCGTGCGGTGGCCCTGGCCCTTGGCGTGGAGCGCGGCGCGGATCGCCAGCATGCCGGCAAGCTCGCCATGCGCGCCGGCCTTCGGGCTCATCGCGACGGCGGGCATGTTGGTGAGCGTCATCAGCCAGTTGGCCAGCTGGTCGATCACTTCGAGGGCGCCTTGCACGGTCGCCTGCGGCTGCATCGGGTGAACGTCGGCAAAGCCCTTGAGGCGCGCAACCTTCTCGTTGAGGCGCGGGTTGTGCTTCATCGTGCACGAACCGAGCGGGAAGACGCCGAGGTCGATCGCATAGTTGCGCTGGCTGAGGCGCACATAGTGGCGCACCGCTTCGGGTTCGGAGAGGCCGGGCAGGCCCGAGGGCGTCGCCCGCGTCACGCCGCCGAGACGATCCTTCGTGCCTTTGGCTTGGGGCAGGTCGACGCCAGTCTTGTCGACCGAACCGATCTCGAACAGCAGGCCCTCGGCCTGCAGCAGGCCATGGCTGCCGGAAACGCTCTGCGCGTCGTGATCGCCGGAGCCGGAGATATGCGTGGGACGGCCGGTGGAGTTCATGGTCATTTCAGCACCTCCGCGAGGGCGCGGGCATAGGAGTTGATGTCGTCCTGCGTGCAGCATTCTGTTGCCGCCGCCACGATGACGTTGTCGAGTTCCGCATCCGGGAAGAGGCGCGAGGCGCGGACGCCGCCGATGACGTCGTGTTTCTCCAGGGCGGTCAGAACGGTCTCGCCGGACTTCGGCGTCTCGAACGCGATCTCATTGAAGTAGCGGGGCGTCAGCACCTTCACGCCTTTGACGGCGGAGAGGGCATCCGCGAGGTCGCATGTGGCTTCGTGGTTAAGGCGCGCGAGGTGCGTGAGGCCTTTGTTGCCCAGCAGCGTCATGTGGGACGTGAAGGCCAGCATGCAGAGGCCGGAGTTGGTGCAGATGTTCGACGTCGCCTTGTCGCGGCGGATGTGCTGCTCGCGCGTGGAGAGCGTGAGGACGAAGCCGCGGCGGCCTTCGGCGTCGACTGTCTCACCGCAGAGGCGGCCAGGCATCTGGCGCAGGTATTTCGACTTGCAGGTGAAGAGGCCGACATAGGGCCCGCCGAAGCCGAGCGGCACGCCGATCGACTGGCCTTCGCCAACCGCGATGTCCGCGCCCATTTCGCCCGGCGGCTTAACCAGGCCGAGTGACACGACCTCGGTGAACACGGTGACCAGCAGCGCGCCCTTCGCGTGGGCGGCGTCGGCGACAGGCGACAGGTCCGTCACCGTGCCGAACACGTTGGGCGACTGGCCGATGACGCAGGCGACATCATCCGCCACGTGCTTGGAAAGATCGAGTTCGCCATCCACGGCGGGCGGAAGCTGGATCACCTTGATGCCGGCCGCTTCGCAGAGCGTGCGGGTGGTGTCGGCATAGTGCGGATGCAGGCCGCCGGACATGACGACCGTCTGCCGCTTGGTGACGCGGCAGGCCATCACGGCGGCTTCGGCGCAGGCGGTGGATCCGTCATACATGGAGGCGTTGGCGACATCCATGGCGGTCAGGGCTGCAACCTGCGTCTGGAATTCGAACAGAGACTGCAGTGTGCCCTGCGCGATCTCGGGCTGGTAGGGCGTGTAGGAGGTGAGGAATTCCGAACGCTGGATGATGTGGTCCACGCTCGCCGGGATGTGGTGCTTGTAGGCGCCGCAGCCGACGAAGAAGCGGCCATCGCTAGCCGCGCGGTTCTTGCGTGACAGCTGCGCCATATGGCGCTCGACTTCCATCTCGCCCTGGTGATTGGGCAGGCCGCCGATCGGCGCTTTCAGCCGCGCCGCGGCCGGCACGTCCTGGTAGAAATCGTTGACTGACTTGGCGCCGATCGTGCGCAGCATCTCCGCGCGGTCGTCCTGGGTGAGGGGAAGATAACGCATCGGTTCAACCTTGCTCGGCGCAGAACTTGTCGTAGGCGGCCTTGTCCATCAGGCCCGACAGCTCGGCCTTGTTGGCGATCTTGAGCTTGCAGAACCAGCCCTTGCCTTCCGGGTCGGCGTTGACCGTTTCGGGCGCATCGGCGAGCGCGGTGTTGCCCTCGGTCACTTCGCCGCTGACGGGCGCGTAGACGTCGGAGGCGGCTTTCACCGACTCGACGACGGCCATGTCGCCGTCCTTCTTCACTTTCTTTCCGGCCTCGGGGACTTCGACGAAGACCACATCGCCCAGCTTCTCGGCGGCGTAGGCCGTGATGCCGACCGTGCCGACATCGCCCTCGACGCTGATCCATTCGTGTTCGTTGGTGTAGTAAACGGTCATCGGTCTTCCCCTTGGGTCTCTATCTTCAGCGTTTGTAGCGGTGCGGAACGAACGGCATGGCGGCGACTTCGGCCTCCAGCGCTTTTCCGCGGACGATCAGCTTCACCGGCGTGCCGGTCTTGGCGTGGGCCGTTTCGACATAGCCCTGCGCGACGGGTCCGTTCACCGTGGGGCCGAAGCCGCCGGAGGTGATGACGCCGATCGCCTTGCCGTCGGCGCTCTGGATCTCTGTGCCTTCGCGTGCGGGCGCGCGGCTGAGCGGCTTGATGCCGACGCGGCGGGTGGCTGCGCCTTCCTTGAGCTCTTTCAGGATGCGTTGCGCGCCGGGGAAGTCGCCACGCTCGCGGCGCGGCTTGGAGATCATCCAGGCAAGCGAGGCTTGCACCGGCGTCTTGGTCGTATCGAGGTCGTGGCCATAGAGGCACATGCCGCCTTCGAGACGCAGGCTGTCGCGCGCGCCAAGGCCGATCGGCTTCACGCGATGGTCTTCGAGCAGGCGATTGGCGAAGGCCTCCGCGTGCTCTGCGGGCACGAGGATTTCGAAACCGTCCTCGCCCGTGTAACCGCAGCGCGCGATGACGATGCGGCCATAATCCGTGTGTTCGAGACGCACGAAAGTCATGAAGGTGAGGGCGACGGCCTGCGGGAAAATGCTCTCGATCACGGCTTCGGCCTGTGGGCCCTGAAGGGCGATCAGCCCGCGATCGTCCGCGCGGCGCAGTTCGGCTCCCTTTCCGGCGGCTTCTGCGATGAGGCGGAAGTCGTTTTCCTTCGTGCCGGCGTTGACGATGATGTAGAGCATCCCCTGGCGTTCCGGTGCGGCGGGGCGGCCGATCATCAGGTCATCGACAATGCCGCCTTGTTCGTTCAGCAGGACAGTTAGCTGCAGCTTGCCCGGCGCGAGGCCCTGGATGTCGGACGGCACGAGCTTCTCGACGATACGCGCGACTTGTCCGTGCGCCTCCTCGCCGCCGCCAAGTTGCGGCAGGGAGAGGAAGCTGGGGCCCATGTGGCTGACGTCGAACAGGCCGGCGTGGGTGCGCGTCCAGTTGTGCTCGGCCATGATCCCTTCGGGATACTGCACCGGCATGTCGTAGCCGCCGAACTCCACCATGCGCCCGCCAAGGCGCACGTGCAGCGCGTGAAGCGCGGTCTTCTTCAAGGGACTATTCGGGGCTTCCGCCACATCGATCTCCGACAGCTGCGCGTCATCGCTTTCGCGACCACACGCCCCCGCTGTCAGGATCGGCCTGAGAGATTCACGCACCCATTCTGGGCGGCGCTTACTCCGTCGGCGGCGGGATCTACGCTCCCGCACTCTCCAGCGTTGTCGTCACTCCCGCGGCCCTTTTGCCTGAGCGTTTCCGGGGCGGTTGCGCCTTCGGCGGTGGAGCAAGCTCCACTCTCTCCCGCGGGGATCGATCGACTGTCCGGCTGCATGCGCCATCCGGCGTAAACAGACGTCGAGGAGCATGTGCCCTGAGGTTCTTGCGGGCGTCAATGGCAGGCAGCGGCAAGGCTGGGGATGATTGATTTTCCGCCGGATTTTATGTCTGCGGCCTAAAGCCCTTTCAGCCAGTCGAGCAGCAGGGCGTTCACCTCGGCGGGTTTTTCCTGCTGGGTCCAGTGGCCGCAGCGCTCGATCAGGTGATAGCCGCGCAGGTTGGGCACGTGCTCGCGCATGCGCTCTTCCACGTCGCGACCGAACATGCGCAGCGCCATGTCTTCCTTGCCCGAGATGAACAGCGCGGGCTGTTCGATCTTCCGGTCGGCGAACTTGGCCAGATAAGCAAAGTCGCGGTGGAAATTGCGGTAGCGGTTGAACGGTCCCCGGAAGCCCGAACCTTCGAACTCCTTCACATAGTAGTCGATATCCTCGTCGCTGAGCCAGGCCGGGAACTTCTCGGGGTCGGTGAGGCGATAGAGCAGGCTGTCGCCGTGCTTCTTGTCGTAGGGCCATGTGCCGGGCGCGGCGTCGCCCGAGATCGAATAGTAGATCTTGCGCAGGCCGCCGCGGACATCGGCTTCCAGCTCGGCCTCGGCGACGCCCTCGTCCTGAATGTAGATCTGGTAGAAGAAGTGGCCGTTCTCGGTGAACAGCTTGCGCGCGATGTCGATGAAGGGCGCCTTGCCCTGACCCATGTAGGGGATCGCCATCGCAGCAACGGCGGTGAAGCGTTCGGGATCGATCAGGGCGGAGTTCCAGACGATCGGCGCACCCCAATCATGCCCGATCAGGATCGCCTTGCCGCCGCCGAGCGCATCGGCCACCGCCTGCACGTCCTTGACGATCGACTGCATGTCGTAGGCTTCGATGGGGTGGGGCCGGCTGGAGCCGCCATAGCCGCGCACGTCCATCGCGGCGGCGGTATAGCCCGCATCAGCAACGGGCTTCATCTGGTGGCGCCAGGAATACCAGCTTTCCGGCCAGCCATGGACCATCAGGACCAGGGGTCCCGAGCCCTCGACGGCCACGCGGATGGTGCAGTCGCCAGACTGGACGTTACGGAATGCGTAGGCCATATAAGGGGCTCCTGGCGACCGTGTGTATCGGTTGCGCTTTGAAGACTATGCCGGGCTTTTCGGGCCGGGGCCGTCTTCACCTTAACCAAGCCGGCGCGTGGGCCCAAGGTTCAAAACGGAGCCCGGAGCGAGCTGGCCAAAAAGGCTGCGCAGCTTCTTACCGCGGAACAACCCCACCGCCCCGAAGCCTGCGCCTTGACCGTCGGATCGCCGTGTCCGGCGGCCCCAGGAGGCGACGCCATGCTACTCACCATGATGAAGGGAAAGCTTCACCGGGCGGCGGTGACACAATGCGACCTGCACTATGAAGGCTCGTGTTCCATCGACATGAACCTGCTGGAGGCGGCCAACATCCTGCCCCACGAGCGCATCGACCTGTGGAACGTCACCAACGGCGCGCGGATATCGACCTACGCCATCGAAGCGCCGCGCGGCTCGAAAACCATCGGCGTCAACGGCGCGGCGGCCCGCTATTTCCAGGTCGGCGACCGGATCATCATCGCGGCCTTCGCGCAGATGGGCGAGGCGGAAGCCAGGCAATGGGCGCCGGCCGTCGTGAAGCTCAACGAGCGCAACGAAGTTGTGACCGGGATCGCGTAGCAGTGCGCTACTTCGTCAGTTCGAACATCACGTTCACGGCCTGCCGGATCGAAACCTGGCCTGGCTCGATCGGCGTCTGCGAGCTGTAGACGCTGACGACATTCTGCTGGGCGATCGGAACGGGCGAGGGCACGCCGGCTTCGGTGACGTTGACGATCCGCTTGACGCGATAGCCCATCGCGGCGGCGTAGTCGTTGGCCTTGTCGGTAGCGTCCTTGATTGCGTCGGTTCGAGCCTGTTTTCGCTGTTGTTCGTCGTTGTCGAGGCCGAAGGAGAGTCCGCTGATCGTGTTTGATCCGGCGCTGACCACCGCATCGACGACCGAGCTGAGTTTGGAGGTATCGCGCACCTTGACTGTGACGCGGTTGGAGGCGGTGTAGCCGCGCACCCTCTGCGGCTGGTTCGGCGTGAAGGGCTGGTAAGCGACGGCGAGCGAGAGGTTGCTGGTGCGCACGTCGCGGTCGACCACGCCGGACTTCTTGATGGCGGCGATGACCGCGGTCATCTGCTTGTTTTCCTCGTTGATCGCATCAACCGCCTGCAGCTGTTCGATCGAGACGCCAATGGTGATGTTGGCGTAGTCAGGCTTGGCATCGACCGATCCCTCGCCGCGAAGGACCAGCGTGGTTTCCTTCTGAAGCTCGTTGGAGTTCTGCGCGATGGCGACCGGCGCCGTTGCAAGCGCAAGGCAGGTCACGGCCGCGAAAGAGCATGATTTCATGGGAAGCCCCCTTTCCTGTGCGCGGGATAGAGCGCGGGAAAGGGGGCAACTTGATGGCCGATGCGATCTCTACTTCGTGAGTTCGAACATCACCGACACGGTTTGGGTGAGAGAAACCTCGCCCGCCGCAATCGGCGTCGGGGCGGCGTCGGCGTTCTTCATCTGCATGCGCGCGACCATCGGCACGGGCTGCGGATAATACTCGGTTTCGTTGACCGTCACGATCCGCTTCACCTTGTAGCCAACGGCCTTGGCGTAGAGCTCTGCCTTGGCGGCGGCGTCCTTGATGGCCTCGACGCGCGCTTCGTCCTGGAAGGCATCCGGCTTGTCGATCGAGAAGGACACGCCATTGATCGTGTTGCCGCCGCCCTTGACGATCGCATCCAGCGTCTTGCCGAGGTTCTTGAGGTCGCGGACCTTGATGTTGATCTGGTTCGACGCGTCATAGCCGATCAGGCGCGGCGGCTTCTTGTCCGGATAATCGTAGGACGGATTGAGCGACAGGTTGCCGGTCTGCATGTCCTTGTCGGCGACGCCGGAGGCGCGCACGGCGGCGAACACGCCATTCATCTTGTCCGCTTGTTGCGACATGGCGCTGGAGGCCGTCTCGCCGTGCACCTGGACGCCGACCGAGATCAAGGCGATGTCCGGGGCATGGTCCACGCTGCCGCGGCCGGTCAGGGTGATGGTCGTCTCCGGCTGGATCGAACTCATCGGTGGGGCGTTGAGGACGGGCGGCGGGGTCTGGGCGCTGGCCATCGGGGCTGTCGCGCAGCCGGCCATCGCAACGCCGGCCAGCAGGGCCATGCTGAGGCGGTTGCCAATACGGGTCATGAGGTAGTCCTTTCCTTGTGGGCGCCCTTTCCGGGGAGGCATGGCGGCGCGTCTGGCCTGAATCCGCTGTTGAAATGGGGCGCGTTTGCGGCGCGGGAAAGAGCAAACTGGCGGCGTCGTGTGGCAGTCTGGAAGGCTACAGTTGGCGTGGCGGAAAAAGCACGTATGGTGCGCCCCCGCGAGCCAGGTCGGGCCTGTAGCTCAATGGTTAGAGCCGGCCGCTCATAACGGTCTGGTTGCAGGTTCGAGTCCTGCCGGGCCCACCAACTGCACCAAAATGCGCCGATGGCTGTTGAAAGTCTGCCTGTCTGAGTTCGCTCTTTGTCCATCGCGCCAACTATGAAGCCGCTACCGCCAGGGCTTTTTGAAAATGCGATAGCGCCGCTCCGGAGCGAGACGCCACTTCCCGAAGCGTCGGCCGCCATCGACGCCATCTTCGACCAGCTCGCCATGAAGCGCGTCGGGCAGGCATTTGGAGGCGGGGCAAGGAACTGCCCGAAGCAACGCTTGGGACGTGGTTCGGGGTAGCGCTCGGGTTCATGCATCTCAGGCTCGCGGCAAAAGGCCGGGAGGGTTTTCCTCCGAGAATGTTGGCTCGAATGAGGGTAGCCTAGTCGATAGGTCAACAGGGCTTTATGCTTGTCGACGGTTGTCCTTGTTGAACGGTGAGGCCATGCGCATCCGAGCCAGAGTTGCAACAGGCATTGCTGCGGTGGTGCTCATGTTCTGCGGAGGTGCACTACAAGCAAACTCTCAGCCACCGAAAACCGTCGCACCGACGGCGCGCAATGCCTTTGGCCAGCCCGACCTGTCCGGCGATTGGAGCAATGCGAGCATCACGCCGTTGACGCGCAACAGAAACATCTCAGACAAGGCCAGCCTGACTGCGGAGGAGGCAAGAAGTCTGGAAGGAGAGTGGGCGAAAGCCTTGTCGGCGGATGACGAGCAGCTGAACCCGAACGCCACCGTCAAGGAAGCCACAGACAAGTTCAAGAATTCCAAGATCGTGCAGTCCGCCCAGATCTCGTCTCTCCCGCATCCGGCGGCGCTGTCGGCGGCTACAACACTTTCTGGATCGATCCTGGCAACCACCTGGTCGAGATCAACGGCGAATATCGCACTTCCATCGTCACGACGCCCGATGGGCAAATCCCCCGGCGCAAGCCGGGCGCTCCGGCGGTCAGGCCGAACACGGCGCCGGCCTCCTACGACAGCTATGAGAACCGCCCGCTCGGCGAGCGGTGCCTGGCCTTTGCCGGGCGCAACGCAGGCCCGCCGATGTTGTCGAATGGGTACTACAATAATAACTATCAGATTGTGCAGACCAAGGACAAAGTGGTGATCCTGGTCGAGATCCTTCACGACGTTAGAGTTGTTCGCCTGAACTCGCAGCACCGCACCGATGGCATGCGGCCGTCGATGGGGGATTCGATCGGCCATTATGAAGGTGACACGCTGGTCGTCGAGACAACCAACTTTCCGGAACGCGAGAACTTCATGGGTTCGTGGAAGAACCTCAAGGTGACCGAGTGGTTCACACGCGCCTCGCCCAGCAAGATCGTCTACCGGTTCCAGGTCGAGGATCCCGACAGCTGGGACAAGCCTTGGGGCGGCGAGGGCGTATTCAATGCGCTAAAGCCGGGCAGCGTTTTCGAATACGCCTGCCACGAGGGCAACTACGCGCTCGAGCATGTGCTGGCAGGCGCTCGCGTGGCGGAACGCGAAGCGGCCAAGCAGGCTAACGTAGCGTCCACCAAGCACTAGCCCTATTTAGCCAGCTGCCTGCTGGCGGAACCGGCAAGCGGGTGTTCTATTTGATCGTCTCCTCATACGGTATCGAAGGGGGCGCAATGTTGTTCGCCGCCGTCTCGACCTCAAACCAGTCCCGGGGGATTTGGATGAAAGCCGTTATCAGCGCCGCTGTCCTTTCCGGCGTCATGCTCGCAGGCATATCCGGTGCTGCGGCCCAACAGGCAGCCGATCCGGAAGCAGTGTTCGCAGCTCGCTGCAAAGGCTGCCATGAGCCGGCGATCGGCGAGGCGCCGGACAGGGCGCAGTTGCGCGCACGTACAAGCGGGGAAATCGTAGCCGTCCTGACCACCGGGCCCATGCAGTCGATGGCGGCGGGACTCTCTGCGGAGGATATCGGCGCCCTCGCCAAGCTTCTCGGCAGCACGCCCAGCGAAGGCGCGGTTGCCGGCGCCGGCGGAAACGCGCCGGCCAGCAGCGGGCCGACGTTCGCGATGGCGCCGCCCGATGTGGCGGATCGCCTTCTGAAAGGCCTGAGCCCGGTCACGCCCGCCGTCCTGCAAAGCCCGGCGCCTGGCGACTGGCTGCATTGGAGCCGCACCAATGACGGACAGAATTTCAGCCCGCTGAAGCAGATCAATCGCACAAACGTCGGATCGCTGACGCAAGCGTGGCGACTTCCGGTCCAGGGCGGAAACGGCATGCCCGTGCCGATGGTCCACGACGGCGTAATGTTCCTGAACACGAACCCGGACACCGTGCTGGCGCTCGACGCCACGAACGGCCAGCTCCTGTGGAAATTCGTCTATGACCTCGGCGGTCGCGTGGCGAGCCAGAAGATGGGACTGGCGCTGGCCGGCGAGCTTCTTCTGATGCCGACGTCCAACCTCCACGTCGTCGCGTTGAACGTGCACACCGGCGCCAAGGTCTGGGATCATGAAATCGCGCTGAGCGCGCCGGCGACCGACCGTGGCGTCTTCAATCTCCGCAGTGCGCCGCTCGTCGTCGGCGACCGGGTGATCCAGGGCGTCACCGGCAGCGCGGGGCCGGGCGGCGGATATATCGTGGGGCTCGATATCGCCACGGGCCAGGAGGTCTGGCGCTTTTACACCATCGCCCGGCCGGGCGAGCCCGGCGGCAATAGCTGGAACGGGGCGCCGCTGGAGAAACGCTCCGGCGGTTCGGTGTGGGACCAAGGCACCTACGATCCGAAGACGGGCCTGGTCTATTTCGGCATCGGCCAAACCTATGACACGGCCGTGCTGGCCACGCGCTCTTCCGATCCGGGCGTGACCAATGACGGCCTATATACCGACTCGACGGTCGCTCTCGATCCGAAAACCGGAAAACTGATCTGGCACTTCCAGCACCTGCCCAACGATCAATGGGATCTCGACTGGGTGTTCGAGCGGCAATTGGCCGACGTCAAGGTCAACGGCAAGAACCGCCGCGTGGTCATGACGATCGGCAAGATGGGTATTCTCGACGCCCTCGACGCGAAGACCGGCGCCTACCTCTTTTCCATCGACCCCGGCGTGCAGAACGTCATCGCGTCGATCGATCCCAAGACCGGCGCGAAGGCCATCGACCCCGTGCGCGTGCCCGATCCGAACCGGCCGACGCTGATCTGCCCCAGCGCCTCGGGCTCACGTTCCTGGCCGGCGACCTCGGTCGACCAGCAGGCGGGGCTGCTGTTCGTTCCGCTCACCGAGATCTGCATGCAATTCAGCTCCAAGGGCGGACCGCTGCTGTCGGCGCCGGGCGCAGGCATCAGCAACGCCGAACATCCCGACGCCGTATCCGACGGCATGATGAGCCGGCTGCAGGCTTTCGACCTCACGGGCAAGAAACTGGCCTGGAGGCACGACCTAACAGCGCCTCTTTCCACGTCCGCCTTGTCGACGGCGGGCGGCCTTGTCTTCGCGGGCGATCTCGACCCGGCGCTTAAGGCGTTCGATGCAAAAGATGGGAAGCTGTTGTGGACAGGTCCGCTCGACAACTATGCGAGCTCGTTTGTGACCACTTACAGCGTCGGCAAGACGCAGTACGTCGCGGTCGTGACCGGTATGCGCAACTATCACATCAACGACATCTCGCGGCGCTACCAGGAGTTCATGCGCGGGCGGGGCAAACCTGTCCCGCCGAATCCGACGGGTGCTCCAGCCATCCAGGTCTTCAAGCTGCCAGGCTGACATCGCCGCCCGAGCGGAGGATTGCGAACCAAATGATCACCGGGCTCGCCGGGACGGGTTCGTGGCGAGCCAACA
>DASZSI010000381.1:0-6870 GCA_035548775.1 Hyphomonadaceae bacterium | reverse complement strand
AGGCGGCGACGTGCACCAGGGGGTTGAACCAGCATAGGCAGCGGGCGAGGGCCACCAGGCCGTTAGCGCGCACGTCCTGCCGCGCGATGTGGATCGACTCGTGCGCGAGGATCACGGCGCGCTCGCGTTCGCTGAACAGGTGCGCGAAGTTCGTGGGCGTGACGATGCGCGGGCGAACGACGCCGACCACGGCCGGGCCGGCGACACCGTCGCGCTCGTCGACATGGAAGCGGGCCTGCTTGCGCGCAAACCACAGGGCCATCGTGAGCGCGCCGGCGATCCAGAGCGCACCCAGCATCAGGACCGGGTCCACTAGGATCGGCGCGGCGCCAGCCCCTGTACCAGCCCCTGTACCAGCCCCCGTACCAGCCCCTGTATCCGGCGAGACCATCAGCCAGATCGCCCGTATGGAAATCAGCGCGGCCAGCGCCGCGACCGGCGCCAGCATCCATGCATCCACACTGGATTTCGACGCGCGCCGCAGACGCCAGGCCGTAAACGCAACCATGCCAAGCAGGGCGACGCCCAGGACAAGGATCGAAAGATCTATCCCGCCCGCCGCGACCGGCGCGGGAACGGGGACTTGCGCCGCCAGCCCATCCGCCTGATCGGAAAGATCACCCGGACGTGTGGCAATGGCCGACGGCGCAAGTATCACGGACATCGTGCGAGCGGGCAGAAGCGCGGCAAGCGCGGCCAGCGGCGCGAGGAACCACAGACGATAGGCCTGGCGCGCGCCAAAGACCTGGCGCGCCGGCTTGCGGATGAGAATGATGGCGAGGATCGCGACGGCCGCCGCGAGATTCATCTTGCCAAGAGCGAGGAGAAGGTCAGCCATCCCCGTCCTCCAGGTCTTCGATGAGGGCCTTGAGCGCCTTGAGGTCCTTCGGCTTCAGTTTCCGGTTTCTGGCGAAGTTGGCGACCATCGGCGCAACCTCGCCGCCGAACAGGCGATCGACCAGGCTTTCGCTTTCGGAGTGAAGGTAGGCGGAGCGCTCGATCAGCGGCCGATAGAGAAAGCGCCGGCTTTCGCCTGTCGCCTCGACCGCGCCTTTCTTCACCAGGCGGCCGAGCAGCGTGCGGATCGTCGCCTCGCTCCACTTCTCCCTGGGGCCGAGCTCCTGGATCAGTTCCTCGGACGTGCGTGGCGATTTCTTCCACAGCACGCCCATCACGAGGCTTTCGGCGTCGGTAATCTTCATGATCTACACCTGTAAAGCTACGCTTGATTTACACGTGTAGATCATCAAGTCAACCGCACGACTTTGTGTTCCTCGGCCTCGCGCGTAAGGTGGTCGCGGTTGGCGGTTGGGGGCGATGGCGAAGCTGCTTGTCCATTGGGATCCGGAGATCGACGGCGCTTTCCGCCGGCGGCTGGAGCGTGCGCTGGGCGAACTGCAGGTCGAGTTCGCAGATGCGGCCGGCGTCGATCATGATCCGGACGCAGCAAGGCCCGTGAGGCTGGCGGTGATGTCGGCTCGCGCCCAGTCGGCGCCGCAGGACGTCGATCTTGTGGTCGCTGGCGGTCCGGGAAACTTCGAGACGCGGCAAGTGTTGCGGCTGGAAGCCGCCGACATTGAGAGCCGAACGCGGCGATGGATCGCGTTCGCGGAAAAGCTTGGGGCGAAGCTGGGACGACCCGCGCTGGCGAGGTTCGCCGAGAGCGGCGATGCGATCGAACAGAAGCGGGCGACCTCGCTCGCCTTCCCTGCGGATCCCCTGTCGAAGACCTTTGCGCCGGATCATTCGCCGGAAGCGCTGATGGCGAGCCTTGCCGCGATGACGGAACGCGCCGAGGCGGCGGAGAAGGCCGTGGCGACAGCGCAGCTGAAAGAGTCGGATGCGATACGGGCAACGCGCAACGCAGAAGCGGTGCTGGCGAAGGAGCGCGCGAAGTCGGCGACGCTGGAGCGCGAGACAGAGCGGCTGAGGGCGTTGAGCGAGTCAAGCGTGTTTGCGCTGTCGCATGTTCCTGGCGAATTGCGCGAGATTGTGGGCGCCGCGCGCGACCATGCATGGCGGGCAAAGCTGTTGGCGGCTCGGGCGGATGAGGTTGCGCAGCTGCATCCGGATGCGCTGACCTATCCCAAGGCGCATGCGGTCTATTCAGGCGAGACGGTGAATCGTCTGCCGCACGGTTTCGGCGTGATGGTGTTTCGCGACGGCGATGCGGTGCGCGCGACCTATCGCGGCGCGTTCGAGAACGGACAGCGTGTGGGCCATGGCGTTGCGACCCATGAAGGCTTCACATGGTCGGGCGAGTGGCGCGGCAACGAGGCGTGCGGGCTGGGCGTGCTGGAGACCGGCGATGGCCGGCGCTTCGACGGCGAGGTGACGCCCGATGCCGAGGGCGCGCCGGTGAAGCGCCGCGGGCAGGAGTGGGGACGGCCGCGCCAGGGAGAAGCAGCGCACCGGCCGGCGCCTCCCGCCCTGCCCCCGCCGCAGGCCGCCGGCGGCTGATTGCAAAAATCTTGCAGAAAGCCCTTGCAATACGGGGCTGGGATGATACTTAAGTGTCTACTTAAGTATTGGAGCTGCGATGCTCGCCGCCGAAACCCTCGACAGGACCTTCCATGCGCTGAGCGATCCGACGCGGCGCGCGATGGTGCAGCGCCTGGCCAAGGGACCGGCCTCGGTGAGCGAGCTCGCCAAGCCGCTGTCGATCTCGCTGCCTGCGGTGATGCAGCACCTGCAAGTGCTGGAGTCCTCCGGCGTGGTGAAGTCGCAGAAGGTGGGCCGGGTGCGGACCTGTTCAGTGGAGCCGAAGATGCTGTCGATGGCCGAAAGATGGATCGCCGAGCGGCGCACGCAGTGGGAACGCAAGCTGGATCGCCTGGCTGATTATCTCGAGGCGACGGCCGAACAGGATGAAGAGATCGGAGAGTCGAAATGACCACGCAGACCGAGACCTTGGCTCAGCAAGAGTCGACGATGCAACCGCCCGTGGTCTCACGTGAGGAATGGCTGGCCGCCCGCAAGGCTCTGCTGGTGAAGGAAAAGGCCCATATGCGCGCGGGCGACAGGCTGGCGGCGGAACGGCGCGAGCTTCCCTGGGTGAAGATCGACAAGCCCTATGTGTTTGATACGCCCGCCGGGAAGGCGACGCTGGCCGACCTGTTCAGGGGCAAGGGACAGCTGATCGTTCATCACATGATGTTCGCACCGGAATGGGATGCCGCCTGCCCCGGCTGTTCCTTCCAGGCTGAGCACATCGATGGGCCGCGTCCGCACCTCGCTCAGAAGGACACGGGCATTGTCGCCGTCTCGCGCGCGCCGCTGGCGAAAATCCTGGCTTACAGGCAGCGCATGGGATGGGACTTTGACTGGGTGTCGTCGGCGGGCGGCGACTTCAACTACGATTTCGGCGTCTCGTTCCGGAAGGACGACATCGCCAAAGGTCATGTCGACTATAATTTCGGAACGATCGACACCGACCCGCGCTATGTGACCGAGGACTTGCCGGGGATCAGCGTGTTCAAGAGGAACGATGCAGGCGAAGTGTTCCACACCTATTCGACCTATGCGCGCGGCCTCGACGCCCTGTTGGGGACAAACGCCTATCTCGACATCACGCCGGAAGGGCGGAACGACAAGGCCTTTCCGAACTGGCCGCGGCGGCGCGATGAATATCCCGATGCGGTGAAGGCCGCGTCCTGCTGCTCTTCAGGAAACTCTGCCGGAAAATCCCAATGACGCTTCGCCTCCACCTTCATCCGCTGTCGTCCTATTGCTGGAAGACGCTGATAGCTTTTTACGAGGCCGGTGTGCCGTTCGAGTCGCAGATCGTCGACCTGTCGGACGCAAAGCAGCGCGAGGAGTTCTACAAGCTGACGCCGCTGGGCAAGTTTCCCGTGCTGGTCGATGAAGCGTCCGGCAAAGGGTTTCCGGAATCGAGCATCATCATCGAATACTTAGCGACGAACTATCCGTCGGCGGCGAAGCTGATCCCGGCGGACAAGGAGCTGGCGCTGCGGGTGCGGCTGTCGGACCGGTTCTACGACAACTACGTGCACAATTACATGCAGGACATCGTCGCCGACCGCATCAGGCCGGCCGACAAGAAAGATCCTTATGGCGTCGAACAGACGCGCGCGAAACTGGATGCTTCGCTGTCGCTGGTCGACCGCGACATGGCGGAAGGCGGCTGGGCGACGGGGCTTACCTTCACCATGGGCGACTGCGCCGCGGCGCCGGCGCTCTACTACGCCAACCGCGTCATGCCGTTCGGCGAACGCCATGCCGGCGCGGCACGCTATCTCGAGCGGCTGGTCGCGCGGCCATCCGTGCAGCGCGTGATCAAGGAAGCCGAGCCCTATTTCCACATGTTCCCGCAGAGCTGAGCGGAGGAAGCCATGTCCACCCGAACACTGACCACAAGTACGGCGCCGGCGATCTTCGGAAGCTTCACCATCGATCGTACCTTCAGGGCCTCGCCCAAACGCGTGTTCGCAGCGTGGGCGACGCCGGAGGCGAAGGCGCAATGGTTCGCCGGAACCCCGGGCGAATATGTCGAGGAAATCCGCGAGATGAATTTCCGCGAGGGCGGCAGCGACCGTCTGCGCGGACGCTGGAACACGGGACGGATATCCGACTTCCGCAACACATACTGGGAGATCATCCCCGAGAAGCGGATCGTCTACGCCTACGAGATGATCATGGATGACCGCATCCGGATGTCGGTGTCGCTGGCGACCATCCAGTTCAGGCCGGAGGGAACCGGCACGCGGATGACGCTCACCGAACAAGGCGCCTTCCTGGAGCCATACGATCCCAAGGGCGACGACGCCGGCTCGCGCGAACACGGCACGAAGTATCTGGTCGAGAAGCTGGCGGCTTACCTGGACGGCTGAGTCAAGATCTCACGACTCCAGAATCGAACTCAGCCGAGGCGGTGTGGGCTGGCCCTCGCCTTGCGCGGCCCTGCCCGGCTTGAGGCGCCTTGGCCTGCGCGGCGTGCGGATGATGGTGAGGAAGACGATTCCGAGGTCGACGGCGAGGCTGGCGAACAAGGCAAGGAACGCCTTCTCCTCCAAGCGGAAGCCGTCATTGCCTTCGACGTGGATGCCGACTGATGACGCGACCCAGCCGAACAGGCCCATGAAGGCGGCGCGAGTGGCCTTCGGACCCTCGAGAAATTCGAATTCGGGAACGGTGACCGCCTCGACCGACTTCAGCTGCTGCGCGGCGGCGAGAAGTTTCTCGTTGAGCACGACATCCCAGCAATAGCCAGGATCGGCGGCGCGAGCGGGATCGGGGCTGCCTGCGCGTTGCGGATCGGGGCCGACTTCGGCGGCGAGCTGCGCAAGGCGCTGGGCGAAGGGTTCGGCGTTGAGTGCGTGCAGATCGTTGGCGGCGGAGGCGAAGGCGCGGGCGTCCTCGTGCACGCCGGTGAACAGAGAGCGGCGCTCGGCGGAGGTAAGACTGGCGGCGGACGCCAATTTCTGCAGCAGCGCGCGCTCGGCCGGATCGACGGCGGCAGAAGCCAGCGGCAGCGTGCGTTTCGACAGCGCCGTAACCTGGCGTTCAAGCCGTGCACGCTGGCCCGCGACCGGCGCGATCCATTGCGCGCGGACATCCGCGCCGAGGGCCTGCGCACGATCGGCGAAGGCAAAGCGTGAGCGCATCAGCGGGCCCTCGCCCGGCGTGGAGGCCGGATGGTTGGCGCAGGTGCGGCCTTCGTTCGCCTCCACCTGCGCGCGGCTTGCGGCGAGCTTGCCGGCCTCGCTGGTCGATTGCTCGGCCGTTTCAAGCGCTGCAGAAGTCCTCGCGATTGAGCCGGAGAGATCCGTGATGACATGCTGGAACTGGCGCTCGGTGAATTCCTGGCCGGCGAGTTCCTTCCAGAAGAAGCCGTAGCCGAAGCCTACCGTCCACACTGCGAAGAGAAGGTAGAAGACGAATGAGACGAGCCTTATCCACCAGGCCGTCCCCTCGGCGAGAAGATGGTGGAGCGCGACCACCATCGCGCTGACGACGAAGAGCGTGGTGGCGCCGGTGAGGGCGAGTTCGAGCGGGCTAAGCTGGCCGGCGTCGGTGTTGGCCGCCCGGAGATCGGCAAAGCCGAGTGCGGTCGCCATCAGGGAGAGAAGGCAGAAGCCGTAGAAGGCAAAGCCGGACAGGCCACGCGGGCTGAACGGCGCCAACAGCCATCGCCAACCTCCCCCCATCCGCCGCCCCCCTTGGCCCTGGGCCGAGCCTAACGCGGACGGCGCTCAAACCTAAGGCCCAAACGCCGGGGAAACACTCGCGCAATCGGCGAAGAATTGGACCCCGTGCCGCAACCGGTGTCACCCGGCGCCCGTCAGATGATCGTCACGAAATATTTTTGCAGTCAGGACTCCCTGTTATCGCCAACAAATCTCGATTTTCCGGCCATTGCTGATCATTCACGGAAACGAAGTTGCCTTTTGAAAGCGACCGCGCAGGATACCCATGCTAGGTAGCGCGACGGCTGGAACAGATCCGCCGAAGACTTGGTGGCCCGGGATACTCCGGGCTCGATCTCTGGACAGAACTGGAGGGCAAAATGCCCTCTGATAATCGCCTCAACCGTTTCAAGAACCGCCGCGACGCCGAACGAGCCCTCAGCGAAATTGTTGAAGACGGGGGCAACCGCAACGAATTCCGGATCGAGGAAGACGCCGACGGGACCTGCGTGATCACCGTGCTGGAAGGCGACGTCATCGCCGGCGTGCTGGGCGCCTAAGTTTCCACAGGATTGGCCTGCGTTCGGCGCGACACGGCCGCGCTTCGTTTCGCTGACGTAGGTTTTCCTTTCCTGTTTGCTGGATTATTCGGGTCGCGATGAGCGACGATCCGATCCGCGACCAGCCGACCTCGGGCCGCCTCGAAGGCGGCGTCCATCTGTTG
>DASZSI010000380.1:0-3487 GCA_035548775.1 Hyphomonadaceae bacterium | reverse complement strand
CTTCCGATGACCTGAAGCCCGGCACGCTGGCCGACCTGCTCGGGGATCGCCTGCCCAAGCCGGTGGAAGATGAGGCGGCCTGGTATGGTGAGGCAGACGACAGCGAGGATGCTGACGGCGCCGATGAAGACGAGGAAGCCTATGGCGACCCTGAAGACGATGAGGGCGACGAGTAATCGCTAGCCTACCTTGGTCGCCTTCTGGTCGGCGCCGCCTTGGTGGAGGACCACGTAGGCCGGCTGGCCATTCGCGGCCTTGGTGAAAGCCAGTTGGGCATCAACCACCTTGAGGAAGAAGTTGGTCGGGCTTTCCGCGAAGAGCGGGAATTTCGGCTGGCCGGTGGCCTGTGCGAACAGCGCGCCGTTTTCCAGCGTCACGACGATCTTGAAATTCGGGGCTGAGTCCAGCGCGTAGACGCCGACATACTTCGCCAGGATCTCCGCAGGAACGGCGACTTCGGTGCGCGGCTTGGGCGGTGTGGGTTTGGGCGACAGCGGAACGGTGGGATCCAGCAGGTGGATCGCGATGTCGTCGGCGCCACCCGCGGTGTTGACGAGCAGAACGACGCCGACATGGCGCTTGGCGTCGAAGCCGATGAAGGTTCCGTAGCCGCCGGTGCCGCCATTATGCCAGGTGTACTGCGCGCCGCTCTTGGTCGTGGTCGTGAGCCAGTTAAGCCCAATCTGCATGTTGGGGCTGGCGGGTGCACGAGGCGTGTGGGCGTCGGCCATCGCGCGTTCCAGCGGCGTCTTCGGTGGCGTAGCCAGGTTGGCGCGAAGGTATTTCAGCATGTCGCTCATGTTGGAGCGCAGGCCGCCTGCGCCTACCAGCGTGGGGAGGTCCCAGTTGGCGACGACCGCGCCGGCGGGATTGTGGCCCTTGGCTAGCTGTTTCTGCATCGCCGGCGTGAGCGTGACGCCGGTCATGTCCATCTTGAGCGGCTTGAGCACGCGATCCCGGACCAGCGCCTCGTAGGACTTGCCCGCCTTGTTGGCCAGAAGGTTGCCGAGCACGCCGACGCCGAGGTTGGAATATTCGAATTCCGCGCCGATGTCGCGCGTCAGGGTGTAGTGGGCGAGGAAATCGTCGAGCTGTTGGGGCGTGTAGTCGGCGTACGGGTTGGCGGGATCGGCCGGCTTGAAGTTCGACGGCATGCGCGGCAGGCCGGAATTCTGTTCGGAGAGATTGAGGAGCGTGATTTCCTTCTCGCCCCGCTTTGGAAGGGTAAGGCCCGGCGGGGCGTAGGTCTGCGCCGGGGCATCGAGCTTCACTTCGCCCTTCGCCGCCATGTCGGCGAGGATCGTAGCCGTAAAGGTCTTGGTGATCGAGCCGATCTCGAAGACCGAGTTGGCCGAGAGCGGCTGGGCGCCGGGACCGGGATCGCCATAGGCGACCACACGGGTTTTGCCGTCCGCATCCATGACGCCGAGCACAATGCCGGCGGCGCGCCCTTCGTCCACCCGCGCCTTGATCATGGCGAGCATGTCGGCGTCGGGGGGAAAGGCCGACTGCGCGAGGGCCGGCGCAGCGAGCAAGAGCGTGAGGGCGATCGCCAGGAGCGTGCGTTTCATCTGATGTCTCCTCGGGGTGTTTCTAATTCTGTTCGCGATAGCGGTCGAGATCGTCGATCATCCGCTGCAGTCGGGCGGCGCCGAGCAGGTTGAGCAGGATGATGCAGCTGAACACCAGCACGCAGACAAACGCGACGGCGAGAAGCGCGACCGGGACTGTTGGGCCTTTCGCCACCGGCGCCACGATGAAAGCCGCAAACCACAGCACGAAGCCCGGCACGACCGGCATGATGTACCACAGCCATACCGACTTGAGCGCGTCGCGTTGGCGCGCGAGTTCGGCCCGCTGATGCTCGATGAGCCCGGTGAACGTGCTCGACGTAGCGCGCATCGCGCTGGCCTTGCGGTGCAGGTTGAACGCCACGACAGCTACGCCGAGGGCGATCAGGATATTTGCGATCGGCCAGAGGACAGTCGCCGGCTTGCTCCATGTGGCGTACCAGCAGAACGCGACGATCACGAAGGCGGACGCGACATACTCGATCCTGTTGCGGCGGCGGATGCGTTTCTCGAACGCGCCGGCGCGGTTGCGCATCTGCTCGACCGAGATCGTCACGGGATCGGTCGGCATGGACTGCCAGAGGGCGCTGAGCGGGGGGATGGGGTTTTCGGTCATGACGGATCGGTCGAATTGAATCGTTTTGCGAGCACCGCCTTGATGCGGTGGATCTTGGTCGCGACGGCGCCGGGGGAGAGACCGGTGATCTCTCCGATGGCCTGCGCGTCGAGATGGTCGAGGTAGAGCAGCATCACTTGGCGGTCCGGCGGTTTCAGCTGGTGGACCAGCGCCATCAGGCGGGCGAGGAGAGCGCTTGTCTCGTGTGTGTCGGTCTGGCTGGCCGGATCGGGCGCATCGGCGATGTGGTCGAGATCGACCCAGTGCGAGGTCCGCGCGCGTTTGTCGCGGAGAACGTGGCTGGCGGCCGTGTTGTGGGCGACGCGATAGACCCAGGTGCGCAGGCTGGCGCGCTGTTCATAGGTCTCGAAGCTGCGCCACACCGCAAAATGGATGTCCTGCAGCAGGTCGCGCTGGCGGTCCGCATTGCGTTCATAGGCGCGGGCGAGCCGGCCAAGCGCCGGGCCGAATTCCGCAGCGGCGCGGGCGTAGAGCTCGTCCTGGCTGAGTCGCTTTGCGTCCATTGCAGTCCCTGACCCGGAATAGGGTGTCGGAGAGATAGTCGCTGGCCCAGCGGGTTTCTTACAGGCCCAATGGCAATGTCCGAAAATCGGCTGCAGGGCGGCCGGGCGTCGCTATATTGGAAGCATGAGCCACTATCATCTCTTTGAAACCGCGATCGGCTGGGCGGGCCTTGCCTGGAACGAAAACGGCCTGATCGCGGCCCACCTGCCGGAGCGCGACAAGGAGACGGTGCGGGTGTCCTTCCGCCGCCGCGCGCCGGGTGCGACGGAGGCCGAGCCGACCCCGGAGGTCGAGGCGCTGGCGGAAGGCGTCCGCGCCCTGATGCGGGGAGAGAAAGCGGATCTGTCGGACGCCCGCATCGATTTTGCGCGCGTGCCGGAATTCAATTCGAAGGTCTACGAGATCACGCGCAAGATTCCCGCAGGGGAGACGCTGACCTATGGCGACATCGCCATGAAGTTGGGCAGCAAGCTGCTGGCGCAACAGGTGGGCGCGGCGCTGGGGCAGAATCCGTGGCCCATGGTCGTGCCGTGCCATCGCGTGACGGCTGCGGGCGGCAAGCTGGGCGGCTTCACCGCGCGGGGCGGCGCGGACACGAAGCTCAGGCTATTGGAAATCGAAGGCGCAGCTGCTGCGGCGCAGGCGAAGGTGGTGAAGTCGAAACCGGCGCGGAAAGCGCCGGATCCGAAACAGCCGCGGCTTCTGTAAGCACGCCCTCGTGGTTCGACGGACGCGCACTGACGTGCGCTGCTCACCATGAGGGCTATTCGAGTCC
>DASZSI010000379.1:0-8560 GCA_035548775.1 Hyphomonadaceae bacterium | reverse complement strand
ACTCGACCAGCGCCCTCGGTCCTCGCGCTGCGGCGACGCAAAGGGTCGGCGTCCGTCCGCCGTTTTCCCGCAGCGCCGGCGCTCCCGCGTCAAGCAATGACCTGGCGATCTCGACACGCACAACCTCCGCGCCCTCGCCTGCGCACGCATGCCAGAGCGGTGAGAATTCTTCGCCATCGTCCGCCGGCGCACCGCTCGCGAGCAGTCGCTTCATCTCACTCACATCACCAGCACGCACGGCGCGCGACAGCGGCGTCATGGGCGCATCGTCAAGCGGCCTCTCGCGTTCGACATGCGCGATCAGATCGGGCCAACCGGCGAATCCATACTCGGCGGCCAGCCGTTTCTGCGCCTCCGACAGCTTGAGCTTTTCGGCGCGCGCGAGTCGCTTGGCCTCTTTGCGGAGATGTTCTGCGGAGGGGTTGGGCGGCAAAGGCCGCCGGCCGGTGGTCATCTGGATTCCCTTTCCCATGCGCCCTGTGTCCGCGAAGGGGCGAGGAAAGAGGTCGATCACATTCTTGTTCTCAAGGCGGGCTGAGCCCTTCCTGCGGACAGGCGGCCGCCTTGCCGGCCAGCCCACAGATTAAGGCGCGGCAGCCTTGGCGCAACCCTTTCGGGGCATGTCCCAATATGACCGTTCACGCCACGTAAACCGGGCAGTCCGATGACTGCGTCGCATTGGCGACGGACCGGTTACCTGACATAGTAAAGTCGCTCCAAAGAGAGGGACCTCCCCGATGAAACCTCGTGCGCTTGCGGCGACCGCGATCGCCGCCGTGATGGCGGCAACCCTCATCGGCGTGGCGATCGCCGACAAGCAGAACACCACGGTTCCCATTCCAATGGCGGCGGATGATTTCCGCCTGGTGGACAATACCGGCTTTGCGCAGGAGCTGCGCCGCCTGGTCGACGTGAAGGCGATCGTGATCGTCACGCAGGTCAATGGCGACAAGGATTCGCGCGGTGCGGCCAAGGCTCTCGAAGGGATCAAGTCGTCCCATCCCGGCGTCGAATTCCTGATGCTCAATTCCAGCCTCGGCCAGAGCCGCGACCAGATCGCGGCCGAAGCCAAGTCGATGGGCTACACCATCCCGGTGATGGACGATTCCAACCAGCTGGTCGGCGAACAGCTCGGTGTCACCTATTCCGGCGAAGCCTATGTGCTCGAACCCAAGACTCTGAAGGTTCTCTACCATGGGCCGGTCGATGGCTCGGGCGCCGCAAAGAAGAGCGGCCGTTATCTCGCCGCCGCCCTGGACGACATCTCCGCCGGCAAGGCGATCCAGGTCGCCAGCGTCGCCGGCAAGGGCGCTGCGATCGCCTTCCCGGAACGCGCCAAGACCGCCGAGCACCGTGCGATCTCCTACACCAAGGACATCGCGCCGATGCTGGCCGACAAGTGCGTCGCCTGCCACCAGACCGGCGGCATCGCACCCTTCGCGATGACCAGCTATGACGTGGTCAAAGGCTTCGCCCCGACGATCCGCGAGGCGGTGCGCACCGGACGCATGCCGCCCTGGCACGCCGATCCGACCATCGGCAAGTTCAACCACGACGAAAGCCTCAGCGCCGAGCAGACCCGCACCCTGGTCCACTGGATCGAAGCCGGCGCGCCGCGCGGCGAAGGCGATGATCCGCTCGCCGCCCAGCAGCTCACCGCCCCGGAATGGCCGCTCGGCAAGCCGGACCTGGTGATCGACATTCCCGCCTACACCATCCCGGCCTCGGGTGTGGTGCAGTACCAGTATCCAACCGCGGCGAACCCCTCGACCGTGGGTCATTGGGTGAAGGCCGCCGCCCTGATGCCGGGCGACCGCCGCGGTGTGCACCACATCCTCGCGGGTTACATCTCCGGTACGCCGCGCCCCGGACCGGGCTCGTCCTCGCAGTGGGAACAGACCTACGGCGAATACGCGGTCGGCGGCGAGGCCTTCCGCCTGCCGCCGGGCGTCGGCATCTACCTGCCCCCGGGCGGACAGATGGGCTTCCAGCTCCACTACACGCCCTATGGCAAGGAGTCGGTCGACCACTCCAAGATGGGCTTCTACTTCTACAAGGATGGCGAGCTGCCGGAGAAAATGCTCCACCACTATGTCATCGCCAACAACGCGATTTCGCTGCCGCCGAACACGCATGAGCACGAGGAAACGGCCTACACCCAGTTCCCGAAGGACGCGCTGCTCTACTCCGTCTTCCTGCACACACACTATCGCGGCGAAGCCGGCCACCTCGACATGATCACGCCGGATGGCAAGCGCACCGTCCTCATCAACCTGCCCCGTTACGACTTCAACTGGCAGCGCACCTATGACTTCGCCAAGCCGGTCCTTATTCCGGCGGGCTCGAAGCTGGTCGCCACGTATCTCTACGACAACTCGGTCCGCAACGCGTCCAACCCCGATCCGAACAAGACGGTGATCTGGGGCGACCAGTCGTGGGAAGAGATGCACTATACCTCGATCTACTATCAGTGGCCGGACGAAACCGTCGCCAAGCCGAATGACGCCACCGACGGCATGCGTAAATACCGGCTGATCGGCATGCTGGACTCGAATCTTGATGGCAAGGTCGAGAAGTCAGAGATCAAGGGCATGGCCGTCTCGATGATCGGCTCGCGCTTTGACCAGCTCGACACCAACAAGGACGGCGTGCTGGATCAACAGGAACTCGACGCCATCACATCCGCCTTGAACCGGCGCCAAGGCGGCGGCGATCCGACGCCGTAGGGGCTGACGCCTGTGAGCACGCCCTCGTGGTTCGACGGCTGCCGCTGACGCGGCTGCTCACCATGAGGGCTACCCGCCTACAGCGAACCTGTCGGAGGCCTCATGGTGAGCAGGCCCGAAGGGCCGCCCGTCGAACCATGAGGCCGGGCTCACCACCCCACGCGACATTTGGGAATCTTTGCACGCCCCGCACGCGGCGCTAATCTCCACCACATGTCCGCCACCGACCGCGCATTCCGCATTGCCAGCCGGTTCAATGGGCCGATCGCGTCAGGCAATGGCGGATACTCGGCGGGGCTTGCCGCAAAATACCTGACGGGCGACGCCGTCGAAGCCACGCTGCGCGCCGCTATCCCGCTCGAACAGACTTTGCGAGCACACGAAACACCCGAAGGTTTCGACATCACGACGGACGACGCGTCGACACGCATCCTTATCATGTCGATGCGCGACACGGCGCTTGCGATTCCCGACGTGCAATCGCCCGGCCTCGCCGCGGCGAAAGTCGCGGCGGAGACTTTCCGCACGGCAGAGGATCATGTCCTGCCCACCTGCTTCGTGTGCGGGCCTAGGCGGGCCATCGGTGACGGCTTGCGCATCTTTCCTGACTGGACCAAGGACCCGGCCGGCACGGACAACCCCAACGACTTTCCCATCGTCGCCGCGCCGTGGATCCCGACCGCCGATCTCGCCGACGATTTCGGCCGCATCGCGCCCGAATTCATGTGGGCCGCGCTCGACTGCCCCGGCGCCTTCGCCGTCGACAAGGAGCCGATCCTGCTGGGCCGGATGTCCGCGAAAATCCTGGAGCGGCCGCGACCCGGCAAGCCGATCGTCACCGTCGCCTGGTCCAAGGGGCAGGAACGCCGCAAGCACTTTGCCGGCACGGCCCTGTTCTCCGAAGCGGGCGACCTGCTGGCTTTCTCGGACCAGACCTGGATCCAGATCGACGCCCATGCGCACATGAAGGAAAATTAGCGCCCCGTTGGCGAGGCCGCCTTCCGGCCCTAGGTTCCAGTCATGGTCAAGACCGTCGGAGAATGGACGCCGCGCTCGACGCCCCCTGCGGGGCGGACGCCGATGCGCGTCAAGACCGCCCCTTCTCCGAGAACCGCGACACCAAAAGGGCCATCGCCAAAATCCGCCGTGCGCTATCGTCCATCCTCCACCGCCGCGGCGCCGGCCGCAATCCTCTCGCAAGTCAAGCAAGGCGAGCGGCTGTTGTGGAGCAGCCGTGGTTCCGGCCTCTACATCGTCAACTTCCAGCGCGCCGTCGTGGTGATCTTTATCCTCATGCTGGTGCTGGGCCTGATCATTGGCGCGATTGTCTCCGCCGATCCCACCGGCTTCGCCTTTTCGTTTGCCTTGGTGATGACCTTCGCAATCCTTGCGCGTGCGATCCTGTCGCCGATGTTCGATGCTTACGCCGTCACCTCGCGCCGCATCATCGTGGCCAAAGGCATCTGGCCTAACTTCACGACCAGCTATTTTCCTGAGCGTATCAACACCCTCACGCTGCGCGGTGTGCGCAACAAGGGCAGCCTCACCTTCTTCACCCTGCCCGCCGCCCGCAACACCGGCGCCGCCTTCCACGGCATCGACCGGCCAAGGGAAGTCGCGCAACTGATCCACGACACGCTCGCGCCGCAGGTCCGCATCGACGACCGGATGGCGTGAAGGCGGAAAGCCCGTCCTCATGGTGAGCAGCACGCGTAGCGTGCGCCCGTCGAACCACGAGGGCGTGCTAGCGGGAGTTGACGCCTAAACAACTACTTCCCAAACGCTTTGACCTCACCGCCCCATGCGCTAGTCTCCCGTCATCCGAGGGGCGCAGGCGGTGTCTGCTGAGATCGGCCCAATTCCGGGCGAGCACCCTTAGAACCTGATCCGGGTCATGCCGGCGAAGGGACAGGAACCGGATGAGCGAAGCGATCTGGACCAAGCATCTCGAGCCGGGCGAGCGCCTGGTGTGGCAGGCGGGCGCCTCGGCCAGGCTGTTGCGCGCCGATGCTTCCCGCCGGCGGCTGGCGGCGGGGTTGATGCTGCTCGCCTCGCTCGGCCTCGCTGCCGCGTTTGGGTGGAAACTCTATGAAAGCGCATTCCCCGACGGCGGCGGCTTCACCATGGCTGCGGGCTTTGCGATCCCGCTCTACTTCGTTCTGGCGTTGACGTTCCTGGCGGTTGCCGTCGGCCAGGTCCAGCGCATCGCGCGCAAGGCGCCGCCGCCACGGCAGTACGCCCTGACCGACCATCGCCTGATTGCGCTCGACGCCGCCGGCAAGCTGGTTGACCAGGTTGACCGCCAGGAAATCGCCGGCCTGATCCTCGGCGGCCGCCGCGCCGCGCCCGACCTGTTCGTCCTGCGCAACCACGACGACACCAATGTCCGCGCCTTCTCCATCGAGCACATCGACAAGCCGGTGGAAGCCAAGGCGATCATCGAACAGACGTTTTCTGAACTTGCGGAGCCCGCGCCATGAACAAGCTGATCGATCCCAAATCGTTGGAGCCGTTCAAGGTGACGACGGGGCCGCTGCCGGCGTCGCAGAAGCTGTACTCGGCCGCGCCGGGCTTTCCGGATGTGCGGGTGCCTTATCGCGAGATCGCGGTGCACCCGAGTGCGAACGAGCCGGCGGTGCGGGTCTATGACACGACGGGGCCTTACACGGACCCAGCAGTGAAGATCGATGTGCACGAAGGCCTGCCCGCCTTGCGTGCGCCATGGATTGCGGCGCGCGGCGATGCGGAAGGCTATGACGGCCGCCATGTGAAGCCGGAGGACAATGGCAATGTCTCCGTCGAGAAGCTGGTCACCGAATTCCCGAATCTGCGCCGGCCGTTGCGCGCCAAACCCGGCAAGGCGCTGACGCAACTACAATACGCCCGCGCGGGCATCGTCACAGCCGAGATGGCCTATGTGGCGCACCGCGAGAACCTGTGCCGCGAAGCGATGCTCGACGGCGCCGAGGCTCGCCGCGCCGACGGCGAGGATTTCGGCGCCGAGATCCCCAGCTTCATCACGCCGGACTTCGTGCGCGAGGAAATCGCGCGCGGCCGCGCCATCATCCCGGCCAACATCAACCACCCGGAGCTGGAGCCGGTGATCATCGGCCGCAACTTCCTGGTGAAGATCAACGCCAACATCGGCAACAGCGCCGTCACCTCATCAGTGGAAGAAGAAGTCGAGAAGATGGTGTGGTCGATCCGCTGGGGCGCGGACACGGTGATGGACCTCTCAACCGGCCGCAACATCCACAACATCCGCGAATGGATCATCCGCAACGCGCCGGTTCCGATCGGCACCGTTCCGATCTACCAGGCCCTCGAGAAAGTCGGCGGCGATCCGGACAAGCTCGACTGGTCCGTCTTCCGCGACACGCTGATCGAGCAGTGCGAACAGGGCGTCGACTACTTCACCATCCATGCCGGCGTGCGGCTCGCCTACATCCCGCTCACGGCAAAACGCGTCACCGGCATCGTCAGTCGTGGCGGCTCCATCATGGCGCGCTGGATGCTGAGCCGGCACAAGGAATCGTTCCTCTACGAACGCTTCGACGAGATCTGCGACATCATGGCGGCCTACGACGTTTCGTTCTCGCTGGGCGACGGCCTGCGCCCCGGATCGATCGCCGACGCCAACGACGCCGCGCAGTTCGCCGAACTCGAAACCCTGGGCGAGCTCACCAAGACCGCCTGGGACAAGGGCTGCCAGGTGATGATCGAAGGCCCCGGCCACGTGCCGATGCACAAGATCAAGGTGAACATGGAGAAGCAGCTGAAGGTCTGCGGCGAGGCGCCGTTCTACACGCTCGGGCCGCTCACCACCGATATCGCGCCGGGCTATGACCACATCACCTCCGGCATCGGCGCCGCGATGATCGGCTGGTACGGCACGGCGATGCTCTGCTACGTCACGCCGAAGGAACACCTGGGCCTGCCCGACCGCGACGACGTAAAGACCGGCGTCATCACCTACAAGATCGCCGCCCACGCAGCGGACCTCGCCAAGGGCCACCCGGCCGCCAAGCTGCGCGACGACGCCCTCTCCCGCGCGCGTTTCGAATTCCGCTGGGAAGACCAGTTCAACCTGTCACTCGATCCCGAGACCGCGCAGAAATTCCACGACGCCACCCTGCCGAAGGACGCCCACAAGGTCGCCCACTTCTGCTCCATGTGCGGCCCGAAATTCTGCTCGATGAAGATCACGGCCGACGTCCGCGAATACGCGGCGAAGCTCAACGATAAAGAGGTCGGCATGGCCGAAATGAGCGCCAAGTTCGCGGAAGTCGGCAAGGAACTCTACGTCAACAAGGACGGGAAGAAGCGCGAGGCGATTGATTGAGACGCTTCTGGTTGGGGAATCGATGACCAGATATGTGGTCAAAGCGAACAACGATGTGCTCTCGCACTGCAAGTGCGAGTTCGCGCTGGCGGCCAATCCGGCGCAGGCGGATTGTCCATGGTGTGGGTGCGGCTGGCTGATTCCGTGTCTTACGTGCCACCGGGTCTTTACCTATGGCGTCGTGATCGAGCATGACGATGTTCGCTCGCTTATCCTGCGCGACAACGCTGCGAACCGTGTTGAGCTGACGGCATCCGAGGTCGATGAATCGATAGCGTGGTGGGAGAAGTCGCTGGCCGACTATCCGGTCGGCCACAAGGTTGTGTACCTGGACGGCTGGTATTTCGGCGTCGAGGAAACGCAACTCGCATTTGAGGGCTGGTATGCTGTGCACGACCTTAGGCGATTGCCACACGCCGAAGCTCTATCCGATCCAGCCCGCCTCCGCGCAGTGTTAGGCGATGTCAGCTATTGGCGCGACCGCGAACGGCTTGATCGCAACTAGTCGGCAAGTTTACCGGATGGGACGGTAGCGCCTTCCGGGATTCCGACGCGTCTGTCTGCGCCCTGCCTGAGAATGAACCTGCCGCCCGCAAGCCCGCCCCCATGGTTCGACGGACGGCCCTTCGGGCCTGCTCACCATGAGGGCTACTGTACCGGCCGTGGTTGAGCGCCTCATGGTGAGCAGCGATCTTGGGCGTCAGCTCAAGATCGCGTCCGTCGAACCACGAGGCGCGGGGCGCTGTGACCTCGCAACGCGCCTGTGCGATAACCCTGCGAGGGGGACGACATGCGCTACTGGGTCTACATCCTCGAATGCTCCGACGGAAAATACTACGTCGGCTCCTATCGCGGAGATGACCCTGCCATCCGAGTCTCCGAGCACAACAGCGGCAGATACCTCGATGCCTGGACCGCAAGACGGCTGCCCGCGAAACTGGTCTGGTCTTCGGAATTCCAGCGCATCGCCGACGCCATCGCATTCGAACAACGCATCAAGCGCTGGCGCCGCGCCAAGAAGGAAGCGGTCATCCGCGGCGAGTGGAACGCCCTTCCTGAACTCGCTCGCGCGTACTCGAGACGGCTGCCAGAACAAACCGACGGTCTGTGAGCCCGCCCCCATGGTTCGACGGACGGCCCTTCGGGCCTGCTCACCATGAGGTTCTCTCACCGCTTACGTCTGCCTCGCAGCCCTCATGGTGAGCAGCTTGCGATGCATCGCATCGCAAGCGCCCGTCGAACCACGAGGGCGGGCTCACCGGCCATCCAGGACTTTCCTACACTTCGCGCGCCCAACGCCCTGATTTCAGGCGGTGTGCGGAAAACTTATCCGACACCTCTCCACCTCGCTTATCCTCTCCCTCGCCCTGATGGAGGGAGGCCGCGAAGTCGACCGAAGCTTCCAGGTGTCAGGGCTAAGGCCGGCATGGCCGGCGTGGTGTCGGGGAGGATGTGCGCCCCGGCAAGGAAGTCTGGCTTCTCGGAAGACGGC
>DASZSI010000378.1:0-7238 GCA_035548775.1 Hyphomonadaceae bacterium | reverse complement strand
GCACGCCGCGCGGGCCAAGCTCGGCGGCGAGCGAGCGCGTGATCGCATCAACCGCCGCCTTGCTAGCGGAGTAGACCGACGCAGCCGGCATCGATTTTTCCGACGCGATGGAGCTGACGTTGATGACCGTCCCGCCCTTGTTGCCGAACTGGGGCAAGGCCGCTTGCGTCGCCAGCAACGGCCCCAGCACGTTGGCGCCGAACTGCCGGTGGAATTCCGTGTCGCTCACCTGCTCCAGGGCGTCGAACTGGTAGACGCCCGCGTTGTTGACCAGGATATCGATCGGTCCGAATGTTTCTTTCGCGACGCCGAACAGGCGCTGTACGTCCGCGGCCTTGCCCACGTCGGCCTGCACGGCGATGGCGCGGCCGCCCTTGCCTGTGATTTCGGCCACAACCTTGTCCGCGCCTTCGCGGCTCGACGAATAGTTCACGACCACCGCTGCGCCCTCATTGGCCAGCGCGCGGGCAATCGCGGCGCCGATGCCTTTCGAGGCGCCTGTGACGATTGCAGATTTTCCTGAAAGCTTACCCATGATCGGCTCCAACTGTTCCTTCGTTCGATAGTTTGACAAGTATCGAAGTGATCAGTTAGATGGATATCGAAGTGACACGTTCAAGCCGCCGCCGTAGGAGGTTTTCAGATTTTCGAGAGGCGGTTGAGGTAAGCCTGCAGGATCTCTCTCTGCAGCGTGATGTTCATGAATTTGCCGTCGCGGCTGATCTCGATCAGGCCGGCCGATTCGAGTTCATGAATGTGATGCGACATGGTCGCTGGCGTGATCTTCTGTTCGGCGCGGACGGCCGTGCAGGACAGCGTTCCGTTCTCCGCGCCCAGCTGGCGCAGGATTTCGTACCGGCGCGGCTCGGCCAGGGCGCGGGCGATGCGCGCATGCTGGGCGTCGGTCAGTTTGGGCTGTTTTGCCATTCCGCATAAGTAGGAAGAGGCGCCCCCGCCTGTCCAGCATCGCCCCGCTAGCCGGGGCAGGGCCGGCGCGCTAGACAACGTGCCATGAGAACGATCCTGCTCGCTTTCCTGGTTGCGGCGTCCTGTTCGCCCAAGGTTGCCGATCCGGCGCCGCCCGCCGCCGTTGCGCCGGCGGAGGCCGCCGTGCCGCTCTACACTTACAAAGTTGTGGCGTCTTATCCGCACGACACCGGCGCCTTCACCGAAGGTCTCTTCGTGCAGGACGGCTTCCTCTACGAAGCCACCGGAAACGTCGGCGAATCCTCGATCCGCAAGGTGGAGCTTTCGACCGGCAAGGTGCTGCAGAAGCGCGACGTGCCGGCCCCCTATTTCGGCGAGGGCATCATCGCCTGGAAGGGCCAGCTCTACGAACTCACCTGGCAGCACCAGAAAGGCTTCAAGTACGACCTCGCCACCTTCGCGCCCAAGGGCGAATGGACCTATCCCGGCGAAGGCTGGGCGCTCACCACCGACGGGCAGAAGATCTTCATGTCGGACGGCACCAGCGAGATCCGCATCCTCAATCCCGACACCCTGGCCGAAACCGGCCGCATCAAGGTCACGCTCTCGGGCGCGCCGGTCGACCAGCTCAACGAGCTCGAGTTCATCAAGGGCGAGATCTGGGCAAACGTCTGGATGACGGACCGCATTGTCCGCATCGACCCCGCGACGGGAAAAGTCGTCGGCACGGTCTATCTCGGCGGCCTGCTCAGCGAAGCGGACAGGGGCAAGTCCCAGCCCGACGTGCTGAACGGCATCGCCTACGACGCGGCGGGCGACCACATCTACGTCACCGGCAAGAACTGGCCGAAGCTCTACGAGATCAAGGTCGAAAAATCGAACTGATGCGACGTCTCGCAATCGCCCTCGCGCTTGGCTTGAGCGCCTGTTCCGGAAATTCGGACGATCCGGCGGCGATCGAGGCGAAGTACCAGGCCGATCTCCACACCGCCTCCGACCAGGCTCGCGCGCGGCTGCCGTATTTCTGGGAGCATTTTGAAGCGCCCCAGTCCGATGAATACGATTTTGCGCTCAAGGCCGCCCTGCCGCGCCGCGACGGCCAGCCCGGCAAGGAAGACGTGTGGGTCGAGAACATCGCCCGCGCCGAGGATCACATCACCGGCGAGCTGCGCGTTGATCCCAAGCACCTGGGCGACCTGAGGAAGGGCGCCATCGTGGAATTCAGGGAAGCCGACATCACGGACTGGGCGATGTTCCGCGGCCAGGACCTCATCGGCCACTACACCACGCGCGTCATGCTCCCGCGCATGGACGCCGAACAGGCGGAAGGTCTACGCTCCATCCTGGCGGAGAACCCGGCATGACCATCCCTCGCCTTGTCATCGTCGCCTATCGCCCCAAGCCGGGCAAAGAGGACGTGCTGCTCGCTGAAGTGCGCGACCATGTGCACCTGTTGCGCTCCGAAGGCCTCGCCACCGATCGCCATCCCGTCGTCATGCGCGGCAAGGACGGCACGATCGTCGAGGTCTTCGAATGGGCCTCACCCGCCGCCATTGAGGAAGCGCACAGCAATCCCCGCGTCCAGGCGATGTGGGGCCGCTTTGCCGCCTGCTGCGATTACCTGCCGCTCAGCCAATTGCCGGAAGCCGCAAGTCTCTTCGCCGAGTTCGAGCCGCTGGAAATCCACTTCCCGCCCATCGCGCAGCCAGACCCGGCGCATCGGGCGGAGTAGTGCCTGCAAGCACGGCCTCATGGTTCGACGGACGCTCACTGCTCACCATGAGGGCTACATGCGCGGCGGTGGAGAAGCCCTCATGGTGAGCAGCCGCCGAAGGCGGCGCCCGTCGAACCACGAGGGCGGGGCTCACCGCTCTTGCAGCCCGCGCTGCTTCATCCGCCACTCTAGATGATCCACCCGGTCCTGGCCAAAGAACGGCTCGCCTTCGAACACGAACAGCGGCACGCCCCAATGGCCGGCGGCATTTTGCGCTTCCTCGTTCGCGGCGATCATCGCATCGAGCCTTGAAGCATCCGCCGCAGCATCGCGTTCCAGCGCCGCGCCATCCAGCCCCACGGCGTCCGCGCACGCCGCAAGCCGGCCGCCCTCGTGCCAGCCTTCAGTTGCGCCATCCCACATCATCCGGCTGGCGGCCCGCACGAACTCGAACCCTCGCCCGCGCTCCGCCGCCAGTGCGCCCAGCCGGCTCACGCGCATGATGTAGGGCTGGTCCTTCGCCACGGCCCGCGTCGCGCGGTCCTGCACGATCGGATCAGGCCGCGGCCAGCGATAGGGGATGCCGCCCATCTCCGCGATCCGCCTGGTGTCCTTGGCGAGATAGGGCGGCCACAGCGGGTTCACCGTCTCGAAGAAGCCCGGAATGCGCACCGCGATCGGCCGCACGATCCGCATGCTGGCCGCCGCATGATACCGCGCAACCAGCTTCTCGATCAGCGGCATGGCGAGATAGGAATAGGGCGAGCGGAACGAGAAATAGAAGTCGAAGCTCAGTGTCATACTCTCACTCCGGCCGAACCCAGAACAAGACCTGCGGCGCCGTACCCGCGCCGATCGTGATGCCAAAATCCTCGCCATAGACATAGGCGGTCGCTTCGTCGCGCCCCTGCGCAGCCGTCATGCTGTCCAACGGGTCGTTCGAGCCGACGCAGGTCTCGCTCGTCTGCGCCAGGGCGAGCACGGTCGCCGTCTTGCTTCCGACTGGCGTCCATTCGCAGGCGTAGGATCTCAGCGGATTGCCTTCCGGCCTCAGATAATCCTGCACTGTGCAAACCGATGCGCCATCGAGCTTGCGCAGAGCCCGGTATTTGACGGTGGCATAGCCCCCGCTGTCGCGCGGCGACTCGCTGATCTTGGCGCCCTTGATCGTCTCGAACTTCCTGGCCGTATCGGCCGTCACGATTTTCAGATCGTCGCAAAAATGCGGTCCCGCCGCCGTGCGGGCCTTGGCCGGCGTTTGCGCAAGGGCGGCCGCACCCAACCCGAACGCGAGCAGCAACAGAACCGAAATCCTCATGCCCGTCCCCTGTTATCCCGGCGCCGTCTCTTACCCCTTCGGCCGTTTGAACATCGCCATGTAGACATAGTTGCCGGTCGAGCCGACCGCGTTGGCGTTCACCAGCTCGGCGCGCGTGACCATGCCCACCAGCTCCCAGCCGTCCTCGCCCAGCTGGTTTGCATAGCCTGGAAAGTCCGTCGTCTTCTTCGCGCCCTTGGCGCCGGAGGAGGAGAGGAACAATCCCTCGTCCTCCACCTTCATCTCCAGCTCTTTCCCCGGCAACTGGACCGTCAGCAGGACATCCCGCCACACCTTGCACACGGCATACTCCCACTTCATGGCCCGGTCCTTCGCTTGCGACGCCGGCGTCACCCTAGCGCCGTCGCTTGTGGGCACAACCGCCAGCGGTAAGCACGCCCTCGTGGTTCGATCCTTCGACAGGCTCAGGATAAACTGAACGGCCCTTCGGGCCTGCTCACCATGAGGGCTAGACGCCGGCGGCAGAGAAGCCCTCATGGTGAGCAGCGACGCCCGCGAATGCGGGCGACGCGTCCGTCGAACCACGAGGGCGTGCTCGCTGGCGTCAGATACTTACTCGCGGTCCATCTTCCGCCTTTCGGGCAGGAATAGGGCCCCAACCCTTGCAATCCCTCCAATTCCGCTGCACTGACGCCCACGGATTCCGCACGCGCGAACAAGGCCAAATGCCCCAGCTTCTGCTTGAAATCCTGTCCGAGGAAATCCCGGCCCGCATGCAGGCGAAGGCCGAGGCCGATCTCGTTAAAGCGCTGATGGATGGGCTCACCGCGGCGGGCCTCATTCCGGAAGGAATCAAGGGCTTCTCCGGCCCGCGCCGGCTCGTTGCCGTGGTTGAAGGCCTGCCGGTGAAATCGGCCGACGTGGTGGAGGATATCCAGGGCCCCAAGGAAGGCGCGCCGGATGCCGCCATCCAGGGCTTCATGAAGAAGGCCGGTCTCAAGTCGATCTCGGAAGCGCACCTCCACGAAGTTCCGAAGAAGGGCCGCATCTACGTCGCCCATGTGCGCAAGCCGGGCCGCGAGACGACCAACCTGATTGCCGAACTGGTCCCGAGCATTATCCGCGGCTTCCACTGGCCGAAGTCGATGCGTTGGGGGTCTGGCGACCTGCGCTGGGTGCGCCCGATCAGTCGCATCCTCTGCACCTTCGACGGCGAGGTCGTGCCGTTCGAGATCGACGGCATCAAGTCCGACAACATCACCGAGGGCCATCGCGTGATGGGCCGCGGCCCCTACAAGGTGCGCCGCTTCGAGGACTACGAAGACACGCTCAAGAACAAGGGCCGCGTGATCCTCGATCGCGAGGAGCGCAAGGAGATCATCCTCAACGGCGCCAGGCAGCAATGCTTCGCGCAGAACCTGGAGCTGGTGGACGACATCGGCCTTCTGGAAGAAGTGGCCGGCCTTGCCGAATATCCGGTCGTCATCATCGGCGACATGGACAAGTCCTTCCTCGACCTACCGCCCGAAGTGATCCGCCTCTCCATGCGCACGCACCAGAAGTATTTCGCGGTGCGCTATCCGCAGGAGAAGGGCGGCGCCGAAGCCAAGCTCGCTCCAAAGTTCATCGTGGTCGCGAACCTGGAAGCCGAAGACGGCGGAGAGAAAATCGCCGCCGGCAACTCTCGCGTGCTCTCGGCGCGCCTGAACGATGCGCGCTTCTTCTGGGACAATGATCGCAAGGTCTCGCTTGAATCGCGCTTCGACAAGCTGGGTGCCATCGTGTTCCACGAGAAGCTGGGCACGGTGAAGGACAAGGCCGAGCGCGTGATGGCGCTCGCGAAGGAACTCGCGCCCAAAGTCGGGGCCGATCCCGCCGATGCGGAACGCGCCGCCAAGCTCGCCAAGTGCGACCTCGTCTCCGACATGGTCGGCGAGTTCGCCGAACTCGAAGGCGTGATGGGGCGGTACTACGCGACTTTGCAGAAAGAGAAGCCGGCGGTCGCGGACGCCGTGCGCGACCACTACAAGCCGAAGGGGCCTAGCGACGAGGTGCCAAGCAATCCGGTGGCGGTCGCGGTGGCGCTAGCCGATAAGCTGGACACGCTCGTTGGTTTCTGGGCTATCGAAGAAAAACCGACAGGCTCGAAAGACCCGTACGCCCTACGTCGCGCTGCGTTGGGGGTGATCCGAACGGTTTTGCAGAGTCAAATTAGGTTCGGGCTGGATCGGGTGTCGTTGCGCGCTTTTCGATACATACAAGCCACGGAAGTTCGGCGCGGGCTTGAAGCGGCGACACCTCTGTTCCCTTGGATTTATCTCAAGGATCAAAACCCAAGCCACAAATTCGTATTGCCCGCAGCGTGGGACGGAAAATTTGTTCGCCCTCAGCACTGGGATGAAAGACAGCCAATTGATCTCGAAGAACTGACGGCTACCGTTTCCGAAATTCATCCAGAGCTCTATCTATTTTGGGCTCCTTTTGATGGCGATCCCGAAGAGGACCGAATTGAGGTCGCCGGTTTCAAATACCCGATGAGTTTGGAGGTCTTCGATCTAGCGAAGCGTGAGCCAAGTCTCCGTCAAGATCGCGTTTTGGCAAAGTTTGGGAAATACGAGAGTGAAAACCTCCTCTCTTTCTTCGCCGATCGCCTCAAGGTTCACCTCCGCGAGCAGGGCGCTCGCCACGACCTGATCGACGCCGTGTTCGCGCTGGGCGAGGACGACCTCGTTCTCATCGTGAAGCGCGTCGAGGCGCTGGGCGAGTTCCTGGCGACCGAGGACGGCAAGAACCTGCTCGCCGGGTACAAGCGTGCGGCGAACATTCTCGCCATCGAGGAGAAGAAGGACGGGAAGTCCTATTCAGGACAGGGCAAGACGATGGCTGGAGACCCGGCCGAGGTCGATGCGCTGGTGTCGGCGCTCAATCGTGCGGCGCCGGATGCCTCCGCTGCGCTCGAAAAGGAAGATTTCGCAGGGGCGATGAAGGCGCTGTCGAAACTCCGTGGCCCGGTGGATGCTTTCTTCGACAAGGTTACCGTGAACGCTCAACAGCCCGACGTTCGCGCCAACCGGCTGATGATCCTCTCGCAGATCCGCGACGCCCTGAATCGGGTCGCGGATTTCAGTAAGATCGAGGGGTAGCAAGTTTCGTGAGGACGCGCCTCGTGGTTCGACTGACGGCCCTTCGGGCCTGCTCACCATGAGGCGCTCTTCCGGTTTAGTGGGGGTTGCTGGCCCCGTGTGAGATGGAGCAGTAGCAGACCCTCATCCTGAGCAGCGCGGCGTCGCCGCGCGTCCGTCGAAGGACGAGGGTTTG
>DASZSI010000377.1:0-21196 GCA_035548775.1 Hyphomonadaceae bacterium | reverse complement strand
CCACGCGCCCTGATGCTAGAGCCGGACGTTCCAGGGCGACCTGGGGCCATCCGGTCGGGGCGCTCAGCACGAGACGGGGGACGCGGAGCCCGCGTAACCGAACGAGCGATCCCGCCGCAAGGCGGTGAGCAGGACTACCCCGCGCGGGATCACCCCCGCGTCCCCACGCCCTCCACCTGTCCGGAGGCGCACCCCTCGTCTTGGCAAAAGCCCGCAAGGGCCGAGCCAAGACACAGCATCCCAGGCGGTGTCCCACCGGCCTGAAGGAGAGGGTGCGTCTTCAGAATCTCAAGACCAACCAGAACGCGGACCTCGTCGCGCCGAAGCTCGAAGAGCGCAGGCGGATCAGCCTCGCCCGCGATAGGGCGCGACGCCCGTGTCCGGAACCCACAGCCCTTCCGGCGCCTTGCCGGTCTGCCAGAACACGTCGATCGGCATACCGCCGCGCGGATACCAGTAGCCGGCAATGCGCAGCCATTTCGGCGCCAGCGTCTCGACCAGCCTCTTCCCGATCGCGACCGTGCAGTCCTCGTGGAACGCGCCATGGTTGCGGAACGCGCCGAGATAGAGTTTCAGGCTCTTGCTTTCCACGATCCATTTGTCGGGCGCATAGTCGATCACGAGATGCGCGAAGTCCGGCTGGCCGGTCACCGGGCAGAGCGAGGTGAACTCCGGCGCCGTGAAGCGGGCGAGATAGAGCGTGTCCGCCTGGGGGTTGGCGACGCGATCCAGCACCGCCTCGTCCGGCGATTGCGGCAGCTTGGAAGGCTGGCCCAGCTGGGTGAGGCCCGAAGGCTTTGAAGGCGTGTTTGTCATGCGCGCTAGATCGCGCCTCGCGCCCCGCCCGGCAAGGACCGATTCTCCCCGCGCCGCGTCAGGGTTTGGAGGCATGTCATTTCACCGATCAGCGCTTCGCCAGTGTGCAGGCGCCGCAAGGCGGGGAATCGGAGGCATCCCCTGCCGGCTTAGCGTTTGCCCTTGAAACACGGGCATTTCGAGAGAGTCGGTCTCGCCTGGGGGGCGACTTGCTGCAGTGCGGCGCACAAAAAACAGGCGGGCGCCTCCGGGGGTGTCATAAAAATGTGCGTACACGGCGCATCCCCCGGCATCCCGGCGTCTCCGCTTCCGATGTGTCGGCCTCCCTCCCCATGGTGATCACGACCCGGTCGCCGCCCCAGCGGCCTGGATCGCAGAAGCCGCGTGCGCGGAATGGATCAACACGAGGGGAAAAGGGTTAGAACATGCGCAACCTCTTGATTTCCGGAGCGGTCGTCGCGGCCTGCCTTAGCGCCCCTGGCGCCTTCGCGCAGGCGTCCGATGCGGTGACGATCTCAGGCAACATCGCGCTCGCCACCGACTACACCTTCCGTGGCGTGTCGCAGACCGACGAGAACCCCGCCGTCCAAGGCGGTTTCGACCTCACGGCCGGCAATTTCTATCTCGGCACCTGGTCCTCGAACATCAACTTCGGAACCGGCGGCGCCAACCAGGAGCTTGACGTTTACGGCGGCTATCGCACCGCGATCGGCGGCGTGAACCTCGACTTCGGCGTGATCGGCTACCTCTATCCGGGCGCGCAGGATACCGGCGCCGAACTCGACTACTGGGAAGGCTATGTGAAGCCTTCGATCGCCCTCACCAAGGAATTCACCCTCGGCGGCGGAATCTACTATTCGCCGGAATTCACCGGCAAGTCGGGCGACGGCTGGTACTACGAAGTCAACGGCGCCTACACGGTCAGCCCCGAACTGTCGTTCTCGGGCGCGGTCGGTCACCAGACGGTCGACCAGGCCGGCTTCTTCGCCGGCAATGACGAATACACCACCTGGAACATCGGCGGCACCTACACCGCCATGGGCCTCGGCTTCGACCTCCGCTATGTCGGCACCGACGTCGACAACGCGCCGATCTATGACGACCGGGTCATCTTCTCGATCAAGAAGACCATGTAATCGCCTGAAATACGGGTTGCCTAAGGGCCCCGTGGACTGAATTGTGGGAGCCGCCGCAGTGATTTGTGGCGGCTCCTTCTATTTCAGGCGTCTTCCTAAGGCGCCCGTTAAGGAGGAATCGCGGAAACGGGGCGGGCCAGAAGGAGAAAAGCCTAGCGGCATGACGCCCGTCGAAGTCCTCCAGCCCGCCATCATCTATCTCGGCGCCGGGCTAGCCGCAGCGCTTGCCTCGCGCGCCGTGCGTTTGAGCCCGATCGTCGGCTACCTCGTCGCCGGCGTGGTGATCGGGCCCAGCGGCTTCGGCCTCGTGCGCAACAACGACACCGCCAGCTTCCTCGCCCAGCTAGGCGTCGTCTTCCTCCTGTTCGACATCGGCCTTCACTTCTCGCTGCGCGACATCCGCTCGCGCCGCAACGACATGATGGGCCTCGCTCCCCTGCAGATCATCCTGTGCGGCACGGCCTTCGCCGCGATCGGCTGGGCGCTGGGCTTTGCCTGGACCGTGGCGATCATCATCGGCGTCTCGCTCGCCCTGTCCTCCACCGCCGTGGTCGCGCGCATCCTCGCCGACCGCAACCAGCCTGCCTGCCCGATGGGTCGTTCCGCCACCGCCGTCCTCGTGGCGCAGGACATCGTTGCGATCTTCATCCTGGTGTTCGCCGCCTCGCTCGGAAACGATCCCAACGTGGTCGGCGTCGACATGGCCTTCGCCCTCGGCAAGGCGGTTCTCTCGCTGGTCTTCGCCATTCTCGCGGGCCGCTTCGTGGTGCGACCGCTGTTCCGCTCTCTGGCCGCAACCAACAACCAGGAAGCCTTCACCGTCGTCGCCCTCTTCCTCGTCCTTGCCGCCAGCGCCGCCACCGCGCGCCTCGGCCTCTCCCTCACGCTAGGCGCGTTCCTGGCGGGGATGGCTGTTTCCGACACGCCCTACCGCCATGTCGTGCAGACGGAGGTGAAACCGTTCCAGGGCCTCCTGCTCGGCCTGTTCTTCATGAGCGTCGGCATGGGCGTGAACCTGCCCGCGATGGCCGCGATCTGGCCGGCGGTTCTGCTCACCGCACTGGTGATCGTCATCCTCAAGACCGCGATCGTGTTCGCCGCTGCGCGCCTCAATGGCTGGGCGATGCCGGGCGCAACCCAGCTCGGCTTCCTCTTGAGCCAGGGATCGGAGTTCACGCTCGTCGTCGTCGGCGTCGCCACCATTGGCGGCGCGATGCCTGGCGCTTGGGCCGGCGTGATCGCCGCGGCGGTGGCTGTCACGTTGGTCGCCGCGCCGATCTGGACCTCGCTCGGCCTCCACATCGCAAAACAGCTTGCCCAGCGCGCGCAATCCGCAGATGCGCCGAAACCCGATGACCTGGAAGACAATCCGGTGCTGGTGTTCGGGATGACGGAAGAAGGTCGCCTCGCCGCCGATGCGTTGCGCGACCACGACATTCCCTATGTCGCCGTCGACTCGGATCCGGAGCGTTTCGTTTCCGCCGCATCCGACGGCTACAAGATCGTCTATGGCGATGGCCGCGATCCGCGCCTGATGGATAATCTCAACGCTAACCAGGCGCGCGCTATCGTGCTCGGCGGAACCGGATTCGCCCAGCCTCGTCCCGCAGCCATCGACGGCCAGCCTGCACCGCCCTGCTTCATCGCGGTATCCGACCCGACGGACCGCGCCCGCCAGGCTAGCATGGGACTTCGCGCCCATCAGGCGCTTGCGGAACCGCGCGGCATCGAACTCGCGCGCGACCTGTTGTCGGAGATGGGCGTCGAACAGCCCGCCATCGCGCGCTGGATCACCGACCAGGCCGAACGCCGCGGCCTGCTCGACCGCGAGCCGGAAGCCGCCACTGAAGCAGCCTGAAGATGTGACCTTCCGGACGGGCAATTGGGCGTTTGTTCGAAGGCCGGATATCGTGATCCGAGGCCGCGCATCTGTCGTATCAGCGCTGGAGCAGGATCACTGCATGAGACTTCTTGGTATTCTCGCGGTCGCAGCCCTTGGCGTCATCGCGTCAATCGGCGGCCTCTCGGCCTGCGCCACGCAGGAGATTGCATGGCCGCGCCTGCGCGAAAGCTACGAACTGCCGTCATCACACTATCTTCAGATGGATGATGGAGTGCGGCTGCACTACACCGAAGATGGGAACCCGGCCGATCCCACCCTGGTTCTGGTTCATGGATTTGCCGCCTCGGTGCATGCGTGGCGACCCTGGGTGGATCGTCTGAAAGACAGCTATCATCTCGTCGCGCTTGACCTGCCGGGACATGGCCTGACCGAAACACCCAGGGACTATCGCGCCTCCGTCGATGGCAATGTCGAATTGGTCGATAGACTGGCGAGGCATCTTAACGTCGATCGCTTTGTCCTGGCCGGAAACTCCATGGGCGGCGCAGTGTCGATCGATTATGCGCTCACACATCCCGAGCGCTTGCGGGGACTGGTGCTGGTCGATGCAGCCGGCTGGCCTGGCGACGCGGCCAAGTCCGGCTCGGGGCCACCGCTCGTATTCCAGCTGATGAACAATCCGATCGGACGCGGTATTCTCAAGTGGTTTGATCCCCGCATGTTCGCAACCGGCGGCCTCAAGGCGGCCTATGTGGATCCCAATCTGGTCAACAAGGCGCTGGTCGACCGCTACGCAAACCTCGCCCTGGCGCCAGGACATCGCGACGTTCTGCTGACCATGAACAACCAGCCCAGTGCGAAAATCACTGCCACGGATTTCGGTCGCATCTCGACGCCTACGCTCGTAATTGCTGGCGAGCAGGACAAGATCATTCCGGTCGCTGACAGCCGCGCAATCGCGGCGGCCATTCCCAACGCCAAGCTTGTAACCTACCCGGACGGCGGCCACGTTCCGATGGAGCAACTTCCGGATCAGAGCGCCAAGGACCTTCGCGCCTTCCTGGAATCGCTAAAACAGCCCTGACCCCGGACGGCGATCCCCTCCCGCTCGTGGGCGTCAAAGCGGTTCGCGCCTGTCTTGAAGGGCGTGCCGCCGAAAAATGACCCGTTGCGACGCCTTGCCGGGGGCTGCATTCTGATCTCGGTGACCCATTACCGGGTCGGGGTACCGCATGGCCGGCGAGATTTTCATCAGCTATCGGCGGTCGGACCTGGCGCAGGCGCGGAAGCTGCATGACCTGTTGAAAGCGGAAGACGTCGATGCCTGGTACGACGCGCATGTCGGCGCCGGACAGGATTGGCGAGCGGCGACGGCGGCGGCGCTTTCGAAGTCCCGCATCTTCGTTCTCCTGTTCTCGAAGGCGGCCTCCGAGTCCGACGACATCGCCAAGGAACTGGCGGCTGCGACCTTCTCGAAGAAACTCGTCATCCCAGTTCGCATCGAGGACATCCAGCCGGAAGGCGCTTTCCTCTACGAACTTGCCTCCCGAAATTGGGTCAACGCCTTCGAGGACACCGACGCCAGGCTCGCTGAACTCGCACGCAGCCTTGCGACGCTCGCCAGGTCTGGCAGCCAGGATCTCTCCGGCCTGCCCTTCGATCGGGACGCAACTCCGCCGCGCCCACGCCGACAACCCCGGTGGCGCAAGCTGGCGCTCATGGGCCTCGGCGTCGTTGCCGCTTCCGTGGTTCTCGGAGCGGGCATTGCGATTTTCGGCAACAACGGACCAACCGCTGTGCCCAGCCGCATCGCTTTCTTCGGCGTCGATGCGCCAGCCGACGACAAGGACGCCCAATCCGCCGCCTCCGCGGCCAACAGCACGATCCTCACCACTTTCACCAAGCTTCAGCGCGACGTCGCCGCGAGCGCCGACACCGAAGGCACGCCAGCGAAGGACCGGCTCGCCCGCGCCGCCAGACTCCGCGCCACGTATACGATCGGCGGTTCGCTCACGCGCCTGGGCGATCAGCTTTCGATCGCCATGCGGGTCGAAGATACGCCCTCGCACACCCTTCTCTGGTCCGATCCGGTCCAGGGACCCGCCAACAACCCGTCCTCGCTCGGCGCTCGGGTCGCGGCGCTGCTCAACGACCGCATGAACTGCATCATAGAAATACGCGCCGGCCTTCCTGTCGACGACATCCGCGTGGTCGCCAGGCTTCCCGCGGCATGCGAAAGCATTCGCATGCGGGCGCCGGGGGACGCCGAGCGCTGGCAGGACCTTGCAGCTCTGGCGCCCAATTCGGCCATCCTGCAGGCCGGGGCCGCCTCTTCCTTCTTCGAAGCCATTCCGAAAGCCACACCGGCTCAGGCGGAGGACTTGAAGAAACGTGCGATCGAGGCCCTTCACCGTGCGGAGGCGATCGACCCGAAAGTGCTCGACGTGGCGACGGCCCGCATCGACGAAGCGGAACTGCGCGGAGCTTCGCTGAAAGAAATCGAGGACATCCATCTCGAAGCGATCCGCAATGCGCCTCGTTCAGCGAACGCGAACGGCACTTATGCGCATTTCCTGGCCATGGTGGGCCGGCTGCGCGACAGCGTTCCGTATGGCCAGGCCGCGCTGAATCTGGACCCGCTGTCCAACAACAAGATGATCGGATTTGCGCTTGCGACGATGCGGTCCGGCGCCCCGGTTGCGGATGCGGAAGCCTTGTTCGCGCAACGCCACGCCCTGTTCCCCGATCAGACAGAATGGGTGCTGCATCTCCTGGCCGCGTTGTTCAACGGCGTGGGCGACGTGAACGCGATACTGGCTGACCCACCGCCTGATGCCTCCGCAAAGCTCCGGGGATGCATGACAGACTTTGTCGGGTTGGCGAGCAAACATACGCCGGCAGGCAACAAGGCAGCAGCTCTGAGCGTTGCCAAATGCGAGACGGACGGAACGCTCCTTTCGGCGCTCGGCACAGAGGCGCGCGCCCACGTGGGAGACTACCAGCCTATCTTCGCGCCCGACGCCGATTCATCGACCAACCGGCTGCTGCTGTTCGATCCCTCCATACCGGGCCTGCGCGCCCGTCCAGATTTCCAGCAACTAGTCGAAAAGATGGGGCTACTCGACTATTGGCGCGGAAGCAGGCATCCGGATTTCTGCAATACGGAAAAAGCGCCGGTGTGCGCCACGATTGCCGCCAAATAGGACGAGAATGGCCGGCGAGATTTTCATCAGCTATCGGCGGTCTGACCTGGCGCATGCCAGGAAGCTGCATGACCTGTTGAAAGCGGAAGGGGTGGATGCCTGGTACGACGCCCATGTCGGCGCCGGCCAGGACTGGCGGGCGGCAACCGCCGCGGCGCTTTCGAAGTCACGCATATTCGTTCTGCTTTTTTCGAAAGCCGCGTCAGAGTCCGATGACATCGCCAAGGAACTCGCGGCCGCGACGTTCTCGAAGAAACTCGTCATTCCGGTACGCCTCCAAGACATCCAGCCCGAGGGCGCTTTCCTCTACGAACTTGCCTCACGAAATTGGGTCAACGCCTTCGAGGACACGGACGCCAGGCTCGCTGAACTCGCACGCAGCCTTGCCTCCCTGGTAAAATCGGGAAGCCACGATGTCTCCGGCCTCCGGTTCGACCGGGATGGCGACGCGCCGACGCGCAAGCGCCGCGAACCCCGCTGGCGCAGGCTGGCGCTAATGGGTCTCGGCGTCGTGGCCGCCGCCATCGTCCTCGGCGCCGGCATCGCGATATTCGGCCCGAAGGACGCGCAGAAGAGGGCAACTCCAGCCGAAGCCCGTGTTGCAGTATTGCCCTTCGACGTGCTCAGCGACGGCGCCGAAGCCAAGCACTTCGCCGAAGGCCTAACCGATGAAATTGTCACCGAACTGAGCAGCAACCGCATCCAGGTCGTCTCCCGGGATGACGCAGTCCTGCTGCGCGGCCCGGACAAGGCGAAGACGGTAGCGGAACTCGGCGTCGCCCTCACCTTCGACGGCACCGTCCAGCATGACGGCAAGACCATCAGCGTGCGCGTCCATCTCGATGATCCGATCCGTCACGCGACACTGTGGTCGGGGGATGCGGAAGGCCCAGCCGCCAGTGGCGCGCAGCTGCAGTCGAAGCTCGCCAACAGAATTGCCTCCATCCTTGCCTGTTCGAACCGCGCCCTGATCCCGCAGCACGGCCTGACCGAACCATCCCTGCTCTCCCGCTATCTGCGCGCCTGCGATATTTTCACTTCGGTCGCCTACGACGAACGCAAGATCTACGATCTGCTCGGCGCCTTGCGTGAGGTGACGGCAGGCGCGCCGGATTTTGTCGCCGCGCACTCGGACCTTGCCAAATTCTCAGCCTATTTCTCCGCCGTCGTCCCCGCCGACCAGGCTGCCGCCCTGCGCAAGGAGGCCGCGGCCGAGGCCGAAGCAGCGCTGAAACTCGATTCAAAGTCGCCCGATGGATTCCTCGCCAAGGAAATGCTGCTGCCCGAGACCCAGTGGAGCGCGCGGGAAAGCCTTCTGCGCCAAGGTCTCGCCGGTGATCCGGCATGGCCTCACACCAACGGTTTCCTTGGCCAGATGCTTGCCGAGACCGGCCGGCTCAAGGAGGGCGTCACCTACACCCAGCGGGCAGCCGCAGCGCGCTTGCAGATCGACTGGGGCCCCTTCGCCGCCTCCATCCAGGCGGAGGCTGGAGACTTCGCGCCCAGCATCTCCTTTCTCCAGCAGCGGCTGGCCACCGGCGCTTACAACGAGCCGGAAATACGCTCCTGGCTGTTCAAGGCGCTGAAACAGGCCGGCCGATGGGACGATGCGCGGGCAATGCTTGAAGGACTCGATGGTCATGGCATTCCAGACCCCGAGATCAATCTCGCCTTTCTCAAGGCCATCAAGACTCGCGCCCCGACGGATGTCGCCCGTGTTCGCACGTTGGTTGCTTCCGCCCCTTCTGGTCCCAACGTGGCTAAGATTCGACAGATTGAAATGTTGTCGGCGCTTGGCCTGGTCGACGAGGCGTTCAAGGCGGCCGAAACCTACGAACCGGGCATGCCCGAGACAGGCGCCCAGTCGGACGCACTGTTCGCCCCGCTGACCGCCGCGATCCGCCGCGATCCGCGTTTCATGAAGCTCATGGCGGGCTATGGTCTGGTCGATTATTGGCGCGACAGCGGCCACTGGCCGGATTTCTGCTCCGAGCCCGGCCTTCCCTATGATTGCGAGCAGGAAGCCGCCAAACTCGCACAGAAATAGGCAAAACTCTCCACGCAACGCTCTGGCGCGAAACCCGCTGATTCTGGCATAAGCCCGCCTGTCTGGGCAGGAGATCGGCATGAAGATCGGCGTTCCGAAGGAAATCAAGACGCAGGAATACCGCGTCGGCCTGACACCGGAGAGCGTCTCGGAACTGGTCCGTGCAGGCCATCAGGTCGTCGTCGAAACCAATGCCGGCGTAGGTTCCGGCGCCAGCGACGCGCACTACCAGAAAGTCGGCGCCAAGATCCTTCCCGATGCCGCTTCCGTATTCGGCGAGGCCGAGCTGATCGTGAAGGTGAAGGAGCCCCAGCCGGTCGAATGCGCAATGCTGACGCCAAAGCACACGCTGTTCACCTATCTCCACCTTGCCGCCGACAAGCCTCAGGCCGAAGCATTGATGAAGTCCGGCGCCATCTGCATCGCCTACGAGACCGTCACCAACCGCGCCGGTCGCCTGCCCCTGCTGCAGCCGATGAGCCAGGTGGCGGGCCGCATGTCAGTATTCGTCGGCGCCAACGCGTTGATGCGGACCCGGCGCGGGCGCGGCCTGTTGCTCGGCGGCGTGCCGGGCGTGCCCGCCGCCAATGTCGTGATCCTCGGCGGCGGCGTCTCGGGCACGCACGCAGCCGAAATGGCGATCGGTTGCCGCGCCAACGTCACCGTGTTCGACCGCTCCATGCCCCGCCTTGAAGAACTCGACGTGCAATTCGCCGGCGCTGTCGACACCGTCTATGCGACCCAGCACGCGATCGATCAAGCGGTGGTGGAAGCTGACATGGTGATCGGCGCCGTGCTGATCCCGGGCGCTTCCGCTCCCAAGCTTGTAAGCCGCGCCATCCTCAAGGAGATGAAGCCCGGCGCAGTGCTGGTCGACATCGCCATCGACCAGGGCGGCTGCTTCGAAACCTCGCGTCCCACCACGCACGACGATCCGATCTACGAAGTCGACGGCATCCTGCACTATTGCGTCGCCAACATGCCTGGCGCCGTGCCGCGCACCTCGACCTACGCCCTCAACAACGTGACCCTGCCCTTTGCGCTCGACCTCGCCAACAAAGGCGCAAAAGCTGCGTTGAAATCCGATCCCCACCTGGCCGAGGGCCTCAACGTCGCCGAAGGCAAGATCGCCCACGAAGCTGTGGCCCATGATCTGTCGCTGCCATTCGCCAAGCCGGCCTGGCTCAAGGGCTAGCAGTCGGGCGCTAGGCCCCGCGCATCGCCCGGGCTAGGCTGTCATTAGATGCCTCCCGGGAGAGTCGCCATGATCCTTCGTTCGCGCCTCGCGCTGGCCTGCGCCACGGCCGTATTGCTGGCTGCCTGCAGTCCGTCCGGCGAATCGGGAGCGGCCTCGGCCGCTGCACAAACCGATCCGATGGCGGTCGCGAAGTCCTTTCTTGCGGCTTTCCAGAAGAAGGACCTCAAGACCATGGTTGTCCTGCTGGACGACAAGGACATGGTGCAAAAGGCGATCGACAACGGGCCTAACAGCGAGGCCTACGGCATCGTCTTCAACAAGGAGATCACGCCGGTGCTGACGGTCGGGGACGGCAAGCTGGAAGGGCCGCGCTACAAGGACGGCGACGCCGAAATCAAGCTGCCGACCACCGACAATGGCCGCCACGCCGTCATGCAGCTACGCCAGAACGCGGGCAAATGGTACGTGCACGACTTCAATCCGATGTCGGATGAAGAGTTCGACGCACTGTCGACCACGGGTTAGGCGACCCTTACTTCTTGCCCTCTGACCGCGTGAAGTATTTGAAGAAGTCGCTGTCGGGCGAGATCACGATCGGCGTGCCGTCCTTCACCGCTTCCTCATAGGCCTGCATCGACCGGTAGAAGGCGAAGAACTCCGGATCCTTGTTGTAGGCCTGCGCATAGATCGTGTTCCGTGACGCATCGCCTTCGCCACGAAGCTTCTGCGACTGCTCATTGGCCTCCGCCGTGATCACGGCGACCTGCTTGTCCGCCTCGCCGACGATGGAAAGGTAGATGCCCTGGCCCTCGGCCTGGTACTGGTTCACCTTCTGGCGCAGCTGCGACTTCATTCGCTCGTACACCCGGTCGGAGTTTTCCTTCGGCAGATCGGCCTGGCGGATGCGCACGTCGATGATCTCGACCCCCAGCGGCTCCATTTGCGTCTGGAGCGTCGCGCGGATGCGCTGCATCACCTGGGCCCGTTGGCCGGAAATGATGTCAGGCTGGTTCACCTTGCCCAACTCGCCGCGCAGCGCCGCGGTCATGCGCTGTTCGAGTTGCCGTTCGCCGATTTCCTGGGTGGTCGCTGCCCTGAAGAATTGCAGCGGGTTCTTGATGCGCCAACGCGCGATGGCGTCGACCTCGAGCCGCTGCTGGTCCGCCGCGATGATTTCCTGCTTCTGCAAGTCGAAACCGAGATTGCGGCGGTCGTATACCTTCACGTCCTCGATCAGCGGCCATTTGAAATGGAGGCCGGGGCCGGTGTTTTCCTTTATGCCAGCAGACGGATCGGCGTTCACCGAATACTGGTACTGGCCAAAGCGAAGCACCAGCGCCTGCTTGTCGAGCGGCACAATGAAAGAGGCGTTGGCCAGCAGGATGATGACAAGCGCCGCGAGAATGCCGCCAATGATCAGGATGCGTTGCATCAGTTCTGCCCCTGCGGCTGCGGTTGGCGGCCCCTAAGCAGGTCAAACGGCACGATCGGCACCGCCCCGGCCTTGTTGTCGATGATCACCTGGTTGCTGCGCTTCAGCACCTTTTCCATCGTCTCGAGATACATGCGCTCGCGCGTCACCTTCGGCGCCAGGCGGTATTGCTCGTAGATCAGGTTGAAGCGCTCGGCGTCGCCCTTGGCGTTGGCGACCATGGCTTCCTTGTAGGCTTCGGCGGCCTGGATCGTCTTCTTGGCTTCGCCTTCGGCTTCCGGGACCACCTTGTTGCGATAGGCGATGCCTTCGGCTTCCTTCTTGGCCTTGTCCTGTTCGGCGCTGGAGACTTCGCGCTGAACGCCGACCACGTCTTCTGGCGCCGAGGCGCCCTTGAGCGAGATCGACAGGATTTCGACGCCGGCATGATAGGAATTGAGCGTCTGCTGCATCAGGTCGCGCACGCGGGTTTCGACACCGGTACGGTCGCCCGTGGTGATCGGTTCGAACGAAGAGGTGCCCACCACTTCGCGCATGGCGCTTTCCCCGATCTGTTCGATAAGTTCGTGGCGCCGGGTATCGGGGTTCTCGTCGGCCACGTTGAACAGGTAGTCGCGCGGCTCGGTAATGCGCCAGTTGATGGTGAAGTCGATGTCGACGATGTTCTCGTCGCCCGTCAGCATCAGATTGCCGCCGGGAGCGTTTCCGATCTCGGTCTGGATGTTGGTGTTCACCTTGACGTTGATGTTCTGCTCGATCGGGCTGGGCAGGCGGATATGGAAACCCGGGCCCTCGTAGCGATGGAAGGTGCCGAAACGCAGCACAACAGCGCGCTCCTGCTCGTTGACCTGGTAGAGGCCGGTCATCAGCCAGCCAACGAAACCGACGACCAGGACGACCAGCAGGATGTTGACGCTGAAATTGCGCCCGCCGCGCCCACCGCCCAGGCCGCCACCGCCCGAACCGCCGCCGTCCCCGCGGCGCTTGAACCTGTCCTGCATCCGGCGAAGCGTCTCTTCGAGATCCGGGCGGTCCGAAGCGCCTTTTCCGGCGCCTGGGCCCTTGTTGGCGCCCTTGCCCCATGGGCTGTCGCCGCCGCCGTCCTTGCCGCCGCCATTACCATTGCCGCCGCCAGAGCCGCCGCCCCATGGGCCGCCCCCTCCTCCGCCCTTCTGGTCGTTCCAGGGCATCAGCCCCTCCTCTCGCGCGCGAGCATGGTTTCTGGAGAGTTGTGTCCTCCAGTAGTTGAGCGCGCATTAAAGCGGCTTCAAGACGGTGGGATAAGGCACTTCCCCCTGCGCGCGATTGGTAATCCGGCTTACATTGGGCTGGTTTTGCTTGGGACTGACCCGGCAATACTTGCCGCCGATCTGGGCGCTAGCCGGCAGCCGGCCTATGGCTGCGATCTTGCAGCCGCGAGGGCATGCTGACCGATCCACCGCCAGCCCCACAGGCCGATATCCACACGCAGGCGGTTAACGCCTATGCGCGGGGCGAGGTCGACGTGATTATCGCCGCCTGGCGGGCTTCGGCGACGATCGGGCGGGCTGTTGTGAGCGCGCTGCTCCAGCCTGAAACCGCGCAAGTGATCGTGGTCGACGACGCCTCCAGCGACGGCCTGGCGACCGTTAATGCAGCCAGGGCCGCCGATGACGGCTCCGGCCGCCTCAAGATCATCGGCTTGGATCGCAATGGCGGTCCGTCGTCGGCCCGCAACGCCGCGATCGCCGCCGGTCGCGCTCCCTGGATCGCCATCCTCGATTCCGACGACTTTCTGGAGCCTGGACGCCTGACCGCCCTGCTGGCGGTCGCGCACGAAGGCTATGACCTGATTGCAGACGATCTGATGCAGGTTCCGGAAGGCCAGCCTGCATCGGCGGGCAAGCCGATGTGGTTCGACGGCGACAAGACACCCGTCGACATTGACTTTGACGCCTTCATCGACAGCAACATCAGCCGCCAGTCCCGCATCCGCAGGGAACTGGGCTTCCTGAAGCCGCTGGTGCGCCGGGCCTTCCTGGAGCGCCATCGCCTCTCCTACGATGAGACCATGCGCCTGGGCGAAGACTACGATCTCTATGCGCGCGCGCTGAGCCTTGGCGCCCGGATGCGCTTGGTCCCCTGGGCCGGCTATGTCAGCGTGATGCGCCGTGAAAGCCTGTCGCTGAGCCATGGCCGGGCCGACCTGGCTGCGCTCGAAGCTGCCGACGACCGCCTGATCGCGAAGGCAAATCTCAACAGCGCGCAGCAATCCCTTGTCCGCCGGCACCGGTTCACTACCCGATCCCGCATTGTGTGGATTGATTTCATGGACGCGCTAAAACAGGGCCATGTCTTCCGCGCCTCGGGGATCATGCTAAGAGACCCGCGGCAGGCGCCCTATGTCCTGCGCGAACTCGGGAAAATCGCTTATCGCCGGGCGACTGGCAAAAAGCGTTCCTGAGCTGCGGTAGGGCGTCCGCAAGACCGGAACCCCGATGCCAACGCTTGAAACACCGCTTGCAGACAAGGTCCGCGCCGCGCTCAACGGCGTGAAGGATCCCGTCTCCGGCAAAGGCCTCAGCGCATCCGGACGCATTGCCGGCCTCGTGGCGCGGGCCGACGGCCGCGTAGGATTTGTGCTGGAAACCAGCGTTGGCGAAGGCGATGAACCGCTGCGGCAGGCGGCTGAACAGGCAGCGCTGGGCGTTCCCGGCGTCACTGCCGTGACAGCCGTCCTGACAGCCGAAGCCACAAGCGCGCGTACCGCGTCCCGGCCTGCTCCTTCGGCACGCCCACAAGTCTCGTCCCCACCCCAGCCACGGACCGAAACGCCCAAGCCCGCTCGCGCCATCGTCGCGATCGCCTCCGCCAAGGGGGGCGTGGGCAAGTCAACCGTCGCGGTGAACCTTGCAGTCGCAGCCGCGAAAGCAGGCCTTCGCGTAGGCCTGCTCGATGCTGATGTCTTCGGTCCTTCCCTGCCCACCATGATGGGAACGGTCGGCAAAAGGCCCGACCTAACTCCTGCGAAAAAGATGAAGCCGCTGATGGCGCATGGCGTTGCGACCAACTCGATCGGCTACCTTGTCGATCCCGACAATGCCGTCGTCTGGCGCGGGCCGATGGTGGTGTCGGCGGTCAACCAGCTGATCGGCGACACCGACTGGGGCGATCTCGATATCCTGTTCATCGACACGCCGCCCGGGACCGGCGAAGTTCAGCTGACCCTGGTGCAACGCCTTCCGCTTGATGGCGCCGTCATCGTGTCGACTCCGCAGGAAGTGGCCCTTGCCGATGTTCGCCGCGGCGTCGGCATGTTCCGCAAGACGGCGGTGCCGGTACTCGGTGTGATCGAGAACATGGCCTGGTTCGAACAGCCCGATGGCTCGCGGGCCTATATCTTCGGCAAGGAAGGCGCCCAACGCACGGCCGAAGAACTGGGAGTGCCCTTCCTCGGCGCGCTGCCGATCCTGCCGGCCCTTCGCGAGGGGGGAGACGCCGGCGTGCCGGCCGCAACCGGCTCGACCAGCGCAGCCGAAGCGTTTGGCCTGTTGGCCGAGGCGGTTTCCCAAGCCGTCTCCGCCTCGCCGAACAAGCCCGCGCCTGCGATCATATTCGAATAGCGGCGCCGCTCTTGCTGCTCTTTGCAGTTGCGGATGCAGACCAACTCCGCATCGAGGGCGCGCATGCTGTCGCCGTTAACGATTGTGAACCGGGCGCCGAACGGCGAACCACATCTTAATTGGCGCCCCAACGGACGAATCTCCTTGCAAGCGCGCGCGGCTGACTTAACGTTTTGTTTACGACGGAGACACGGGGAGCAGGGGCGCGGACGGGAGTAGCGTATGACGAACGCGGTTCGGTTGCGCGGCGAATTCTGGCCGCAGGATCACTGGGGACGAGTCACCAACGCCGCTGTTCCGCGCGACCATATCGCTCAACCCGCTCTTGAAGCCGCTGAAGAAGCCGCCGACATGGCGCTCGAGCGTTTCGGAGACCGTCTCCATTCCGTCTATCTTTCCGGTCCGGCCGCCCGTGGACGCCCTGGCGGCGCGGCCTTCTTCATCCTGCTGCGCCTTGGCGCCTCGACGATCGGAACCGACGCCCGCGCCCGCGAGACCTGGGAAACGGCCGCCGCTTCGCAGCTCCGCCGCCGCCATCCCAAGCTCGGCCGCATTGCGGTGGCCGTGTTCAACTGGAAAGACGTGTTCACCACCGATGGCGCTTTCTCGCCTGCCCGCTTCCGCCTGGCGGTGAATTCTGTCTGCGTCGCCGGCCGCAACATGACCCGCATGCTGGCCCCGCAACGGATCGACGCAGCCGCAATGAATGGCGACATCCTTGGCTTCCGTCCGCGTATGCTGAACGCCGCAGGCCGTCTTGCCGCCGCCAAGTCGCCGGACCGCGTGCGGGCGGCCGCAATGGATGCGGGGCACGCGGTGCTGGCCGCCTCGTTCGCTCTCGTGATGGACCGCGAGCAGATCTACACCGAAGACCTCGACCTGCGCCGCGACCTGTTCACGTTGAACTATCCGGGGCGGTCGAAAGACTTGGCCGAGGCCTACGTCATGGCGACGCGGCCATCGCCTGACGCCATGAAAGCCCTGGTGTTCATCGACAATTCCTGCCGCTGGATGACCCCGATGACGGATGCGTGGCTCAACGCCAACAATCCGCAACGCGCCGATCGGCTGAAGGCCTAACGCCTAGTTTCGGACCCGGCCTTTCGTATCGAGTTCCGCCCCGCAATTCGCGCACGTTGTGCCGCCGAACATGGCCTGTTTCGTATTTGTCGGCTGCCGGAATTTCGGCTGCAGGGCGCCGCATTTCTCGCAGCGAACGGGCTTCTGCAGCAGCGCCCAGCCAATCACGACGAACGCAATCACGATTGCGACGCCGATGCCCCCGCCGATTGTGTCGCCCATGAATTCCTCCAGCCAGCGCAGTGGAACACGGCAAGGTTGGAAAAACAAAGGCCGGACGCGAGGCGTCCGGCCGGTTGAGGAGGGTTGACGGTCTTGCGCCGTCTTGATTGCGGCCTGTCAGCCTCTTCGGCGCCGCTTCGGGGGAGGAGCGGTCTTACGCCGCCTGTCTGAGATCGCCCTTTCCGGCGTCCCACTCGAATTCGGGATAGAACCTGTCCATCATGCGGACCACGTAGGCGACCAGCGTCGGCATCGCCAGGGCATGCGGACGGATGGGCGAGTCAAAGAACGGCGTCATCGCGGCAGCCAGCACGGCGAACACGAATGCGTCGGCGCCGCACGGCCGATCTCCCATCAGGTAGGGCTTGTCTCCAAGCAAGAGTTCCAAAGCCTTGAGAGAGCGCACCGCGAGCGCCGTGATCTCTGGAATACTGTGCCGGGCGATGCCCCGGGCTGTCATGTTCTCGCGGACACGCTTCAGAACGTCGGCCTTGAAGCCCTCGCGGATGTCAGCTGGCATGGCGTCGAAAAAATGCGCCGGACCCTTGGCGAAATTGTCCGGCACGAGCCAGCGGAAGTAGAAGACCGCCGGTGAGAGTTCGTGGTCGAGCATCAATTCGATAGCCAGCGCCTGCGCGCGCTCCAGAGCGGACAAGCCGGCGTCGAGATCGATGTCGTATTCCTGCTCGATGTGCATGCGGATGAACGCGCTGTCGCCGATGACGCGCCCGTCATCCTCAATGAACGGTATCTGGCCCTTGGGGCCTTGGTTCGGCTGGGCCTTCCGCTTTTCGTAAGCCAGGCCCGCCATGCGAAGCTGGACCTCGGTCTTGGTGACATAGGGGCTGGTCTCTGGAAGTCCGAAATTGGGGCCACCGCCGGAAAGCACGATCATCTTGCATCTCCCGTCCTGATGACACATACCTGCCAGAGGTCTGCTGACAGCATAATGTCAGCAGACCTCTGGGGCCCGAAAATCATGCGCAAGGCCGATCGTCTGTTCGAGATCATCCAGATCCTGCGACGCTCGAAAAAGCCGGTGACGGCGGATGCGATGGCGGCCGAACTCGAGACTTCGAAACGCTCGGTCTATCGCGACATCGCTGCGCTTCTTGCTCAACGGGTTCCGATCAGGGGCGAAGCCGGCATTGGCTATGTGCTCGACCGTGGCCTCGACATGCCGCCGCTGATGCTGACGACGGACGAGATCGAGGCGGCGGTGCTCGGCGCACAGTGGGTGATCAACCGCGGCGACCCGCAGCTTTCAAAAGCTGCGCGCGACCTGCTCGCCAAAATCCAGGCCAGCATTCCCGAGCGCCTGCGCCCCTATATCGATGATCCGGCGCATAGTGTCGTTCCGGCCTGGGAGCGGGCCAAGGATGCAATCGACCTGGGCCATGTCCGAAGCGCGATCCACAATGGCCGCAAGATCAAACTCTCCTATCGTGACGCCGAGGGACGTGCGACCGAACGGGTGATCTGGCCGATCCAGCTCGGTTATTTCGAGACAACGCGCCTGATCTGCGCCTGGTGCGAGACCAGAAACGATTTCCGCTCGTTCCGCTCGGACCGGATCGTCGAAGCGGCAATTCTCGAAGATCGCTATCCCGAACGGCCTGCGATCATGCGAGCCAAATGGCGCCGCGCGATGGAAGCAGAACGCAAGCGTCGCGAATTCTCGCGCCGGCGTGCGGCAGAGTAGCGATCAGATCGCGCCTTCCGTGATCGATGCAAAATCGCCGAGCCAACGATCCTGCGCCTCGCCCATGGTCGCCTCGCCTGCACCGAGATGGCCGGCGCCGAGTTGCGCCTTGCCCTTCACCCACAGGGCCAGGGGGTCGTTCTTCCATTCTTTGAGCGATTTGTCGGCTTCCGCTTCGGCCTTTGCGAAGTCGCCGGCCTTCAGGTAGGCGGCCGCGACGCTGCGGCGCACGGGATACCACCATTGCGGCGGGTCCATGTAGCCCGTCATCTTGTCTTCCTGCAGCTTCGCGGCCGTGCTGAAGAACCTCGCGGCATCGCGCGGCCGGCCTTCCGCCATGGCGATCCGGCCTTCCAGCACGTTGCGGGCGACGATCTGTTCGGGTGGCGGCGCGCCCTCCTTCGGTTTGAAGGCGTCGAGCGCCTTCAGTTCTTCGCGGGCGGCGGCGATGTCTCCTTTGACGAGCAGCGCTTCTCCTCGACCATAATGCCGATAGATCGCGAATAGCGGATTGCTCCCCTTGCTGTCAGGCAGGGCCAGCATCTTGTCCGGCGCGTAGCGAGCGAGTGCGACATAGGTGCGGTAGGTCGGATTGCCGCGCAGATTCACCTTGGCTTCCGGCCAGATCAGATTGGCGTGGCTTTCATATTTCAGCGCGAGCTGCGAGTCGCCCGCCATCAGCGCGCCTGCTAGCCCAAAGGCGAGATTATGCGCGTAGTACATCGGCGGATCGCCCTGCCCGGCCGTCGGCGCGGACGGATCGCCGCCCGCACGCAGCCAGTCGGTATCGGCCTCGATCGCTTTGGCGTTCACGACGGCTGCTTCCTCGTAGAGCCCGGCGTGGAACATCGTATGCGCAGGCATATGCACAAGATGGCTTGCAGCGGGCGCGAGCAGACCGAGGCGCTTGGCATAGCCCAGCGCATCCTCGGCGCGGTCATCAAACTCGGTGGCGTGGATGTAATAGTGGATCGCACCCGTGTCGTCGGGCTTCTTCTTCAGCACGCCTTCGAGCAGGGCGATCGCCGGCTTGAGGCCGCGATTGTCGTCGCCCCGCACCGGGATCAGTAGCGAGTGTGCGGCAAGCACAGCGAACTCTGTCTCGTCAGGATGATCCATCGCGATCTTCTGCATCGCGAGGCCGAACTCATGCTCCGTTCCGCTTCCGCCTGCCTTCGCGCCACCGAGAACATTCTTTTCGCCATTTGCCGCCGCGCTCGGCGCGGCGTAACGCGCAACCATTGCCTGCGCGAGCGCCAGCGCCCTCTGGTCGCCGGGCTTTACAAGCGACAGCGATTTGCGCGCGGCTTCTAGCGCCTCGGCGCGACCGGCCTCGTCGATGCCGTAGTTAAGCGTCGGCCCGAGCGTCCAGGCGAGACCCCACTCGCACAGCGCGCAGTTGGGATCGGCCATCACGGACCGGCGCATCGCGGCCTTGGCGTCCTGATGGTAGAAAGCGTGACTGAGTGCGAGGCCGTAATCGAACCAGTCCTGCGCATTCTTGTTCTGTGTGTCGACGGTGAAGCCGCCCGTGCCCATGCCGCCGGCAAGTTTCAAGTTGCGGGAATAGGCGCCGGCTTTGCCTTCCGCTCCACACACCGCGTTGAGCGCGATCAGCGTCTCCCGGCTGACGCCGGGCGCGGCGCCCAACTGCTGGATCGCCTCAGGCGTAGGAGCGGAACTAGTATTAGCGCACGCCGCTAGCGCCAGGGCCGTCCAGATCGCCGCCTGTTTCCGCATTCCCATCCTCCCGAAGGATGATGGAAGACTAGCTCATCAGGACGGCGATCCCAAACTGCCGGTTTTCCGGTCAGTTCGGCCCGCGAAGGGCGGTCGAGAAGGCCTGGAGATTGTCGAAAATCTTTGGATCTTTCTTGCCGATGGCTAGCATCATATGGGTCATGCTGATCACGTGATCCTCCATCTGCTGCAGCGAGAGGTCGTGACCCGCCTGGAAGTTGTGAGAGAGAACACGGACCTTTGCTTCCAGCGCCGGGACATCGACGGTATCGACGCCATTCTTTGCGCCGGCGTCGATCATCAACTGGTAGAACTGGCGGATCGCCTCATTCATACCGGCCGAGTGCTGTTCGCCCTGCAGGCTCTTGGTCACAGGTTGGCCGCCCGTCTGTGGCTCAGCCCAGGCAAGGGCTGCAACGCTGAATGCCGATGCCGCGGCCAAGCCGAACGCGGCGCGCAGCGAGTGACGCAGTCTCATGTGGTCCTCCCTATTGCGGGCCCATCAGGGCCAGCGTGAAATTCCTGTAGCTGTCGAGCACTTTTGGGTCGTCTTTCACGATGCCGACCATCTGGCGCGGAATGTCCTTGAGGTGGTCGACCATCTGTTCCGGCTTCCAGCCCATCGAGGCGCCGAACTGCCGGAAGATCGCGTAGGACTTTTCCTGATAGGCCGCGAAGTCGAGCTTCGGCGCGCCGGTTCCCAGCGTCGCGACGGTGAGGTCGTAGAACGCGTGCATGCTGGGATTGTCGGTCCAGGCCGAATTGTCCCCGCCCTGCAGGCTTTTCGTTTCGCCCTGGGGCGGCGCGTGCTGGGCAAGGGCTGGCGCAGCGGCCAGCGACAGCATTGCCAAGGCGACGATCAGGTTGGCCTTGGCGCTGGTTCGCATCTTCATCGGAAGGCGCTCCTTGTTTTGGCCAAGGCTTTCCCGTCTCCGGAATCGCGGTTGCGACGGCCGGAAAGGGCTGCTACGCCATGGCAAGTATTGCTGACATGGTGTAAAAGATACTATACATCACGTCAAGCCCATTTTGCGTTTTTCAGCCTGCGGAGCCTCTGATGTCTTTCCGGGAAAAGTCCGCGTGGATCACGCTGGTGACCGTGCTGCTCACCATGGGCAGCTATTACGGCGCGCTGATCTTCGGAGCGTTCGGACCGCAGAGCATGTCGTCCTTCC
>DASZSI010000376.1:0-10294 GCA_035548775.1 Hyphomonadaceae bacterium | reverse complement strand
ATGTCCGCACCATGCATGGTCTTGGCTGAATTCATGCCGAAGGCCGGCTGATCAGACGACGGCGTCAGGTTGCGCGGCGCCTGCTCGGAGAAGCCCACGACCCGGTTTTGCGACATGTAGACCCGCACCATCCCGGCCTTCACATTGTTCTGGAACGGCTGGTCGACAAACCCAGAGAACTTCTCCTTCGACCGTTGGATGAACTGCGCCAGAGGCAATGTTTCGACCCGGTCGTCGATCGCCTCCTGCAGCCTCACGCGCTCGCTTCCGAGCGCTTCCACCCTGAAAACGCCTCGCCCATCATTGCCACGCAGGGGCTTGAGCACGCGCGGCCCCGCGACAGAGAGTTTGATCGGGAAACGCAACGCGAATTCGTCATACGTCGAATAGAGATCAGTGTCGGCGCCCCAACCCAATTCGCGTGTGCGGTAGAGCACTTCTTTAGTGCCCATCTTCAAGATCGTGTCCGGATGGGCGCTGACCCATGTGCCGGCTGCTGAAACATCGCGAAGCATCGCATCGACGATTACGCGATCCTGGCCGTCCTGAACGGGATTGATCCAGACCAAGACGCCGGACATGGACTTGAGCTGATCGCGCGTCGCTTCCGCGTCGGCGTCGAAATAGACAACCTGCCGCGCCTCAACACCCAGGCGCTCAAACTCGGCAATGAGCGGTTTGAGACGCTCCGGATGATTAGTCGGCTGATCGGGCGCGTTGATATTGCCGCGCCACATCAGCGCGAGCGGTTTCAGGAATGGGGATTTGGACGTGTCCATGGCTTGCTCCTTCCCCACACGAGGATACGAGCGGCGCTTGGACGGAAATGCCGTCTGACCGGGCGTCCGCGTTTGCCCGATCCCCGGAACTTACACCCGCTAAAGAAAGCCCTCAACTGGCGCGGTGGAAGACGACCTTGCCGCCGACAACCGTGATCTCGGGATTGACCGTGAGAATTTCCGCTTCCGGGATCGTCATGATGTCGGCGGAGAAGCCGGTGAAGTCGGCAAGCTTGCCGGGCTCGATCGTGCCCAGCTCCTTTTCCCGGAACGAGGCATAGGCCGGCCAGATCGTGAACATCTTCAGCGCTTCGGCGCGCGTGACGGCCTGCTCCGGATGCCATTCCTCGTCGGGCCCGCGATTGCCCTTGAGGTCCTTGCGGGCGACCGCCGCGTAGAACTCGATACGGGGGTCACCCTGCTCCACCGGCGCGTCTGACCCGCCGGCAATGATGGAGCCCGCCTCGATCAGCGACTTCCAGGCATAGGCGCCGCCCAGGCGGCGCGGTCCAAGGCGGGACGGTGCGAAGTAGAGATCGCCGATCGCGTGGCTGGGCTGCATCGAGGGAATGATACGAAGCTGCTTGAAGCGCGGAATGTCTTCGAGACGCAAGATCTGCGAGTGTTCGATGCGCCAGCGCTTGTCGGCCGTGGCGTAATTGGGATCCGTCTTGAAGGTTTTTTCCATCCAGTCGAGCGTCTGCCGGTTGCCCTTGTCGCCGATGGCATGGACGCAGACCTGGATGCCCGCGTCATAAGCCTTCTTCATGATGGCGAGTGTCTCCGCCTCGTGCGAGCGCTCGAGGCCGGACGTGTCCGGTTGGTCCGAATAGGGCTCCTCCAGCAGCGCGCCGCGCGAACCCAGGGCGCCGTCCATGTAGAGCTTGATGGCCTTGGTGATGACCATCAGATCTTTCGTTTCACCAAAGACTTTGTTCGCAACGAGCTGGTCGAAGTCCTGGCCGTCGACCGCGTTGTAGATGCGCAGGTTGAGCTTGCCGGCGTCAGACAGCGCATTGATGCGCGGCACCAGTTTGCCATCGACTGACATGCTGTGAACGCCGGTCCAGCCCAGGCCGATCTCGCGAGCGGCGCCCTTTTCATAGGCCTCGTCAATGTATTCGGGGGTCGGCGCGGTATTGAGCGAGGCGAGCAGCCGCATCGCGTTGTCGATCAGCATGCCGGTCGGCAGGCCGTCCTTGCCAAGCTCGATGCGGCCGCCGTCGGGTTGCGACTTCGGCTTGCCGTCTATACCGACCGCTTTCAGCGCCGCCGTGTTGGCGACCAGCGCATGACCGTCTGCGCGGGTGAGAATGGTCGGATGGTCTCCTGTGACGGCGTCGAGGTCGTGGCGATTGGGGAATCTTTTCTCCGGCCAGTGCGTTTCGATCCAGCCGCGGCCCTGCAGCACCTGTCCCGGCGCTTTTGCTTTCGCCGCCTCGCCGACAACGCTGACCAACTCTGCGACCGAGCCAACCTTGTCGAGGTTGAGGTTCATCTCGCGCTCGCCGATTCCCATCAGGTGCGCGTGGGCGTCGGTGAAGCCGGGGTAGAGGAAGGTTCCGCCAAGATCGATCTTCTGTGTCTTGTCGTCGGCTGTCTTGAGCAAGTCCTCGCTCTTGCCTGTCGCAAGGATGTGGCCGTCCTTGACGCTCACGGCTTCGACCGGCGCTGCGCCATCAAGGCCGGTGTAGATCGTGGCGTGGTAGAAGACCGCGTCAGGCGCAGGCGTCTTGGCCGCCGGCTGGCAGGCGGAGAGCGCCAGCACCGACAGACCAATCAGACTCCACCCCGGCAAACCAAGACGCATGACCGCTCCCCTGTCCGTTTGGGACAGGAGGCTACGCTTTTGGCGATGTGGAGGGAAAGCCCGAGTTAGGCCGCCGCTTCCGCGTTCTTCTTGGCGATGGCGCGTTTCACTTTCAGCATGCGGGCCGAAAGCTGCTCGTCCTTCGCCTTGGCGAGGAAGGCGTCAAGGCCGCCGCGCTTGTCGACCGAGCGGAGGGTCGAGGCCGCGACGCGCGCCGAATAGGACTGGCCGAGCGCGTCCGAATGGACGGTCACATCGACCAGGTTCGGCAGGTAGCGCCGCTTGGTCTTGATGTTCGAGTGGCTGACCGTGTGGCCAACGAGCGGGCCCTTGCCGGTGAGTTCACATTTGCGGGACATGGGCCCACCTCATTCTTGCGGCAGGACAAGGGAAAAGGCCCGTCTGCCGGGCCAAGTCGCCTGTCCTTGAAAGCGAAGGCGGGTGGATAAGGGGCTGACCTTGGGCTGTCAAGGCGCAGCGGACGCCTTGGGGGCGAGGCCGCCGGTCGAGAATTTGCCCCTTTTGCAGCGTTAAAGGCCCGCCAGGAAGGCCCCGCCGGGGCCGCCGTGGAGCCCCTTGATGCCTTTGTTGACCGTCGCCATTGCAGCCGGAGGGTTTCTGGCCGCGCCGATGGCGGGCAACGGCGCAATCTCCGCGATCATGGCCCGGCCGACCCGGCTGGAGGTCAAATACGAGGCCGTCGCCCCTGTGATGCTGATGGGACGGCAAAAAGTGGCGTCGGCCGCGCTCACCGCCGACTTCACCGCGACGGGCTATCGGATCGCCGCCAATGGCAAGGCGGAAAGCCTGATCGACTGGATTACCGGCACCCCCTCGTTCGGGATCGTGTCGACCGGGCTGCTGACGCCGCTGGGCCTTTATCCCGGCCGCTATGACAGCTTCACCCGCAACGGGAAGAAGGATCGGCATGTCATCGTCGATTTTGCGCCAGACGATGTCGCGATCAGCGTCTCGCCCAAATTCGGTGACTGGGGCTTTCCCCAGCCGACGCAGGACCAGAAGCTTGAGGCCTCCGATCCGCTGACGGCCATTGCCGAACTGACGCTGCGCCGGCGGGCGACACCGACCAATCCTTGCGGCGGGCCCATGCGCATCTTCGACGGCAGGCAGCGATATGACCTTGTCCTTACCTTCGCGGGCCGGCTGAACTGGAAGAGCGGCGCCTACAAGGGACCTGCGATCAAATGCTCGGTCGAATATGTCGAGATCGCCGGCTTCAAGAACAAATCGGCCGAGCAACGAGCCAAGGACCGGGGCGACCTCGCATGGGCCAACCTCATCCTGGCGGAGTTGGACAATGGCGCCGTGACGCCGCCCTTGAAACTGGAAGCCCGGCTGAAATCCAGGGGAAAGATGACTATCGAAGCGACGAAGCTGAGATACGGCCCGACGCGTTAGCGCCGTTTCCCACAACTGACGCTGTCCTTTGACATCAAGGCTGCACTTGGGGCGGTTGACCGTCGCCTTTCGGCATCCCACCCTTCAAGGTGAGGACCGTATGGTGTCCCCCGGGAAGACGGACATGCTTTGGCGCCCGCACATCCCCTCCGCATCGAGCCTGCAGGACCGCTTTGGCGGCGATGCGGTCGTCGCCTGACCATCTGCCCTTTCAGGAGCCACGACGCTGGCTGCGAACCACGCCCAGATCAGGGCAATCCTCGGTCCGACCAATACGGGCAAGACGCACCTGGCCGTGGAGCGCATGCTCGCCCACGGCACGGGCATGATCGGGCTGCCCTTGAGGCTGCTTGCGCGGGAAATCTATGACCGGATGGTGCGCGAGAAGGGGCCAAAGGCCTGCGCGCTGATCACGGGCGAAGAACGCATCCGTCCAGACACCGCCCGCTATTTTGCCTGCACCGTCGAAGCAATGCCGGTTGGTGAAGGCGCGGACTTTATGGCGGTGGACGAGATCCAGCTCGCCACGGATCCCGACCGCGGCCACGTCTTCACCGATCGGATCCTGAGAGCGCGTGGCAGGCATGAGACGATGCTGCTTGGCGCCGACACGATGCGGCCCGCCCTGCAAGCGCTCGATCTCGACATCGACCCGGAGCGGCGCGAACGGTTCTCGCAGCTGAGCTATGCCGGCCCGATCAAGATCACCAAGCTGCCGAAGCGATCGGCGGTGGTCGCGTTCTCGGCCGAGGAAGTCTACGCCATCGCGGAGCTGTTGAAGCGCCAGCGCGGCGGATGCGCAGTGATCATGGGCGCGCTGAGCCCCCGAACGCGCAACGCGCAGGTCGATCTCTATCAGTCGGGCGAGGTCGACTACATCGTGGCGACAGATGCGATCGGCATGGGCCTGAACCTCGATGTCGGCCACATCGCGTTTGCCAGCCGCCGCAAGTTTGACGGGCGGCAGCGAAGATTCTTGCGCGCCGACGAGCTTGCTCAGATCGCCGGGCGTGCAGGTCGCTTCCGGGACGATGGGACGTTCGGCGAGACGGCGGACTGCGAACGGTTTGAAGACGAAACCATCGAGCGCATCGTCGAGCACCATTTCGAGCCGGTCGACTTCCTCAACTGGCGCAACTCCGATCTCGACTGGTCGAGTGTCGCCGGCCTGCTCGCTTCACTGCGACGCCCGTCACCCGATGTGATCCTGCGCCGAGCGCCGGAAGCCCTCGACGAGATCACGCTGACGTCGCTCGCCGAGACTGACGATGTCCGCAAAGGCGTGCGCTCGCCCGCCCATGTGCGGCGGCTATGGGATCTCTGCACGCTGCCCGACTTCCGGAAACTCGGGGCCGATGCGCACTTCAAGCAGGTACAGGCGCTGGTCGAAAAACTGATCGACCCTTCCGCCCGCATCAAGGACGAGTGGATGTTCGAGCACGTCGAAAAACTCGACCGCACCGAGGGCGACATCGAGGTGCTGCAGCAGCGGCTGGCGGAAATCCGCACCTGGACCTACGCCGCCAACCGGGCCGACTGGCTGGAGAATGCCGAGACCTGGCGCGGCCGCACGCGCGAGATCGAGGACAGGTTGTCGGATGCGCTCCACCAGGCGCTGATGCTGCGCTTTGTCGACCGGAGGACGTCGGCCCTCCTGAAGACGCTAAACTCGGAGGAAGATGCGCCCGCGGAGATCGGGCCGTCCGGCGAGGTCGCGATCAATGGACACAAGGTCGGGCGGCTCGATGGCCTGGTGTTCACCCCGGATGCGACAGGTGAATCCCTTGCGGGGCGGGCGCTGCGCAACGCGGCGTTGAAGTCCCTGAAGTCCGTGATCGAGCGACGACTTGCTGCGATCGCATCTGCGACAGATCAGGACTTGTCATTCGACGCCGATGCGGCCTCGATTGTTCACGACTGCGCAGCAGTGGCGAAGCTGACTCCCGGCGCCGACTGGCGCTCGCCGACTATCGAGCTGATCGGGGCGCGCGATGCGCAAGCTTCGCTTCGTGAGGCGACGCGGGAGCGGCTGGCGAACTGGTTTGCCAGCCATTCGAAGACCGTGCTGTCGGCCTTGCATGACATTTCAGCAGCGATCGATGCGAACGCGCTCAAGGGCGCAGCGCGTGGCGCGGCGTATCAGCTGCTGGAGACCGGAGCGGCGATCGATCGCCGGCATTCGCCGGCAGCGCTGTCGCAGGAGGATCGCAATGCGCTCAACGCAATCGGCGTGAAGGCGGGCCGGGTGGCGGCCTGGACGCCCGGATTGCTGAAGCCGGCGCCCGCGAAACTGGCGCTCACGCTGAGGTCGGTTCACGCAGGGCTCCCCAACCAGGTGGCGCCGACGCAGTCATCCTTCCCTCTCAATGCCCAGCCATGGCCGGAGGCGATGCTGCTGACGGCCGGCTATCTGCGACTGGGGCCCCGCGCGGTTCGCGCTGACCTCGCCGAGAGGCTGATATCCAATCTCAGTCATATCCGGCGCGGATCGGAGACCTCGGCGTTCGCCGCCCCGCCGGAGCTGGCTGCGCAGATCGGTTGTCCCGCGAGCGACTTCCCCGCCATTCTGCGTGCGCTAGGTCTTAAACCAGCTGAGAAGGACAAGGAGACCGGTGCGGTGAAGCTGTGGCGGTTTACTGCGACAAAGCCTCCGGCCCACCATGCGCGATCAAATGGAAAGCCCGGTGGAAAATCCGCTCCGGCGCCGAGCGGACCGTTTGCCGTTCTGGCCGAGCTGGTCGCGCCTGCTGAAATCCGCCCGCGCAAACCGCGCCGCCGCCGTCATCGTCCCGCAGTCGCCAAAGCCCCTGCACCAAAGGGGGCGACATGACAGAGGAGCGGATGCGGCTGGACGTGTTCCTGTGGCGAGCCCGCTTCTTCAAGGCCCGTACAACCGCGACGGAGGCGATCGAGGCTGCAGGCGCCCGCGTGGAGCGGGATGGACAGGTGCGGCGTGTGGACAAGCCCGCCACGCCCGTGGAACCCGGAGACATCCTGAGTTTTGCCTGCCCGGCCGGCATCCGCCTTGTGCGGATTCTTTCGCTGCCACAGCGAAGAGGCCCGCCCGCTGAAGCCGCGCTATGCTATGAGGCGGTGGAACCGGGCGATGCGAGGCCAGTGGCGTGATTTCGGACAGGCGGCCTGAAGATAGGCCAAACGGCCCGATGCGGCGGGTGGTTGGCGCGCTGACGCGCCTGCCCGACCTGCAGGCTGCACTGGAAGCCCTGATCCTTTTCCTGGTCGTCGTGGCGGCGGGCGTGTGGGCGGTCTATGCGGGGGTTCTGCAACATCATCCGATGAGTTCGCCGCGGGACATGTTTGTCCTGTCCCTGTCCGCCTTCATCGTGCCCTCGCTGGGCGAAGAGGTTGTCTTCCGAAGCTGGGTAGGGAAAGGCGCGCCAATGGCTGCCGTCCTATCGCTGGCGGCCTACGTGGCCTGGCATCCGCTACAGGCCGTTGCCGGCCTGCCCTTCGGCCGGCCGGAATTCCTCGACCCTCGCGTGCTGGCGCTAATAGCGGTCCTGGGTCTTGCCTGCACCATATCGCGGATCCGATCAGGATCGATCTGGCCGGCGGTGATCATCCACTGGGGGATCGTCGTCGTCTGGAAGGCGCTCTATGCCGGCTGAAAGTGGGATGAGGCTGGCTTACGACGCCGTTGAATTGACATCCCGGCCCATCGGTCGCATGTCGCCTCCGCCATCAAGAGCGGACGGACAATGACCTACATCGTCACCGACGCATGCATCCGCTGCAAATACATGGATTGCGTGGAAGTCTGCCCCGTGGACTGCTTCTACGAGGGTGAGAATTTCCTCGTCATCCATCCTGATGAGTGCATCGATTGCGGCGTCTGCCAGCCGGAATGCCCGGTCGAGGCCATTGTGCCCGATACGGAGGACGATCCGGACCACAAGTGGCTGAAATTAAACACGGAATACGCGAAAATCTGGCCCAACATCACCCTCAAAGGCACGCCGCCGGCCGATGCGGACGATTACGCCAAGGTTAAGGGCAAGCTGGCGACGCTGTTTTCGCCCAAGCCGGGGACCGGAAGCTGAGGCGAAATGCCGCTAGATTCAAAGGAATCAGGGCACTGACCGATCCAAAACTGTCTCAGTGGGTTGATATTTCTTACAATTGTGCTAAACCCACGACACGCCGACGGGCGACACGCAAAACGCAACAGGTCACGGTCTTTTGGTCGCGCACGCAAAGTGGGCGGGCCCGAATTCGTGACCCTATGTGCTGCGAAGGCCGGGCGCCGAGTTGAGAGGGTGATTAGAGAATGACGAAGAAACAGCCGGCCAAAATCGTCGAGGGTCTCTTCAGCGTCAACCAGCACGTGGTCTACCCGGCCCATGGCGTTGGCCGTGTGACAGGCATCGAGACGCAGAACGTCGCCGGCATGAAACTCGAAGTGTTTGTGGTGGCGTTCGAACAGGACAAGCTGATCCTTCGCGTTCCGGTCAACAAGGCCGCGTCGTCGGGCATGCGCGCCCTGGCCTCGACCCGCGTCGTCGGCGATGCGCTGAAGACGCTGGGCGGCCGTGCGCGGATCAAGCGGACGATGTGGTCGCGTCGCGCCCAGGAATACGAAGCGAAGATCAATTCGGGCAACCTGATCCAGATCGCGGAGGTCGTGCGCGACCTTCACCGCGCCGAGGACCAGCCGGACCAGTCGTATTCGGAGCGCCAGCTCTATGAATCGGCCCTGGACCGGATGGCCCGGGAGCTGGCGGCTGTGGAAAACATCAAGCACGCCGATGCGGTTGAAAAACTGGCGAAATCGCTGGCCAAGCGCGCGGCCTGATAGGCGCTCAGCCTAATCAAGACCTGAAAGAGGCGTCCTCCGGGACGCCTCTTTTGCATTCGGACCATGCCCTTTGCGCCGAACGAGGTCCCCATTGGCCGATTGCAACGATTTTAGAATTTAAGTCCCATCCGGCCCCTTTCCGGAACCGGCGCGGAATCTATCTCCGTTTCATTCAACCTCACTTTTTTTAACCGGACCCGGAACCGCCCCCGCTTCGGCGGGTTTAGTTCGTCGGGCGCGCCTTGCGTGTGGGCCCAGGGCCGGGCGCGGTTTCAGCGTCGATGGGGAAAACTCAAGGAGTCGTCGATGCCCACAGCCGACGTCACTTCCGCAGGCGCAGACCGCAAATTCGTCAAACGCGCCATGTCGGCTCCCCTGCTGGATCGCGACCGTGAACTGAACCTCGCCACACGGTGGCGTGAAGAGGGCGACGAGCATGCCCTTCATGAACTTTGCACCGCCTATATGCGCCTGGTCGTGGCGATCGCCGCGCGCTTCCGCACCTATGGCTTGCCGATGAGCGACCTGGTGCAGGAAGGCAATGTCGGCCTGATGTTGGCGGCGGCGCGATTCGAGCCGGAAAGGGAACTGCGCTTCTCCACCTACGCCACCTGGTGGATCCGCTCGTGTATCCAGGACTACATCCTCCGCAACTGGTCGATCGTGCGGACCGGCACGACCGCGGCCCAGAAATCCCTGTTCTTCAATCTCCGCCGCCTGCGCGCGCTGCTGCGTGATCCCAGCGATGGCGGCCTGTCGCCGGAAAGCCGCGCGTATGTGGCGCACGCGCTCCGCGTCGACGAAGACGAGGTCGATCGCATGGCTTCGCGCCTGTCGGCGACGGACCGCTCGCTGAATGCGCCGATTGGCGAAGCGGGCGACAGCGAGTGGCAGGACCTGCTGCCGGATGAATCCATCCTTCCGGAAGATGAAACCATGACCGGCCGCGATCGCGAGATCCGCCGCGAATGGCTGGCGCAGGCGCTGGCCGACCTGACCGACCGCGAACTCACCATCATCCGCGAGCGCCGGCTGGTTGAAGAGGGTGTGACGCTGGAAACCCTGGGCCGCCGGCTCGGCGTTTCGAAAGAACGGGTGCGCCAGATCGAACACCAGGCCATGCGCAAGCTACGCTGCGCCCTGATGCGGATCGTGGGCGATCCGGAAGAGGCCGGGCTCATCCCTTCGACCTGAATTCGAGGCGCGTAAGTCCGCTTCACGCCATTTCGACCTGCGCCCAATGGGTAAGGCGAATCTTGGGATCGCCATCGCGCGCATCGATGCGGCCGCGCAGGCGGAGGCGCGTGTTGGCGCGAAGATCCAACTGGGTGTCGGGCGGGCCGAGTGCCGGGCTGGCGTGTAGTGCGATGCCGGCGGGCGAGAGGATGGCGAGGCTGTCCTGGGCCGCGAGGTTCACTTCACTCACATTACCCTCGAGGATGGAAAAGTTGGGCGGCTCGGCGAGATCGT
>DASZSI010000375.1:0-22624 GCA_035548775.1 Hyphomonadaceae bacterium | reverse complement strand
GCCTTCTTGGCCGCGACCACGTTTTCGGTCTTGGATTCCGCTGTGACCATGATGAAGGGCAGGGCCTTGAGGCCGGCATCGGCCCGCACCTGCTGGAGCAATTCGAAGCCTGTCATCGGCTCCATGTTCCAGTCGGAAATGACCAGGCCGTATTTGGCGCCCTTGAGCTTTTCGAGCGCCTGACGGCCATCCTTGGCCTCGTCGATGTTGCGGAACCCCAACTGCGTCAGAAGGTTCCGGATAATGCGGATCATCGTCTGGTAGTCATCGACAACCAGGACTGGCATGGACAGGTCGACCGCCATCGTCGCTAACTCCAATAATAGTGCTATAGGCAAATATATGCGGAACGGCCAAATAAATGGTGAACGCCGGGCCGCCTTGGCCTAAGCGTTCGCGGAATCGGCGGGGACGCCGGGATTCGGGCTTCAGAAGGACTGGGTATGAAGAAGGGCAAGACGTTCGCGGACCTGGCCGTGGGGATGCAGGTCTCCATCCAGAACACCGTGTCCGAGCAGGACGTTCAGGATTTCGCCCGCGTGTCCGGCGACCACAACCCGCTGCACATGGATGAGGAATACGCCAAGACCACCCAGTTCGGGACTCGGATCGCCCATGGCGCGCTGACGGCTTCCTATATTTCCGCCGTGCTTGGCAACGACCTGCCTGGGCCGGGGGCCGTGTTCATGGAGCTCAACCTGAAGTTCGTCCGGCCGGTGAAGATCGGGGACACCGTCACGTCGACCGCCGAGGTCATCGCGATGGAAGAACGTGGATGCCGGGTGACGCTTGCGGTCAAGGGCGAGACCAACGGCAAGATCGTGATGAAGGGCGAAGCCAAGGTCATGGTCCCCTCCGGCAAGGCCGAGTAGCACAGGCTCTGAGCGATGGGCATAGGCGCGGCCATAGCGCTGGGCAATTTCGACGGACTGCACGCCGGCCATCGCGCCGTGATCGAAAGCGCGCGAGAGGCGGCTGTACACCTGGGCTCAAGATTGGGCGTCGCTACCTTCGAGCCGCCGCCGCGCCGGTTTTTCCAGCCTGATGCGCCGCCCTTTCGCCTGATGACGCCCGTGCGCCGCGAGATCGCCCTGCGGTCCCTGGCGGTGGACGAGATCCACCTTCTTCGCTTCGACGCGTCGATGGCGGCGATGACGGATCGGGAGTTCTGCGAGCGGGTGCTGAAAGGCGAGGTGGGCGCATCTTCGGTCAGCGTGGGTTTCGACTTCCGCTTCGGCAAGAATCGCATGGGTGACGCCGCGAGCTTGAAGCGGCACGGCGCTGACCTGGGCTTCGAGGTCAGGATCGTCGAAGAGGTGGCGAGCGGCGGCGAGAAAGTCTCCTCCTCGCGAATCCGCGAAGCCATCGAGCGGGGTGACATGGCTGCGGCGGCGCGCGATCTCGGCGGTTGCTGGATCGTGGACGCGGTTGTCGAGCATGGCGAGAAGCGTGGTCGCGAGCTGGGTTTTCCGACCGCAAACATGCAGCTGGGCGAGATCGTCCATCCGGCCCATGGCATCTACGCCGTGTGGGCGCGGGAAGATGGAGAACCGCGATGGCGGCCGGGGGTGGCCAGCTTTGGACGTACGCCCACGACCGGACTGCGTGATGCTCTGCTGGAAGTGGTCATGTTCGGGTTCGGCGGCGATCTCTATGGCAAGCGGGTGCACACGGCGTTCGTGAAACATCTGCGGCCCGAGAAGAAGTTCGACGGCCTCGACGCGCTGGTGGCGGCGATGAAGCAGGACGAGGCGGAGGCGCGCGCGGTCCTGAGCGGCATGGAACCACCTAAGGGCTTGTAATGCTGGCGGTGGTTCACTGCAAAATCTCGACGAGACCTATTGGCGATCTTCATCGTGCTGCGGCACACCTTCGACTAGCTGAACAGAAAGTGGAGTAGGCGATGCTGACACGGATGTGGGCGAGGGCGGCCGTGGCGCTGGCGTTGGCGTGTGTCGCTGCCTCGCCGAGCCTGGCCCAGCCTGGCAAGCAGGCGACTAAACAGGCGCTCAAGCACACTGACCAGGTCGACCTGATCGACCGCTATGACGGGCCGGTCCTGCGCTCGATCATCAGCGAGCTGGGTTACACGATCTCGGACAGCGACGTCGACAGTCAGGGCCGGCCAAGGATGACGATTGAAGTCGGCGGCGACAGCAGCGCCGCCTTCCGGATCGTCGGCCAGTCCTGCGAGGGGAAAGACAAGGACCAGGTCTGCCAGGGCATCCAGCTGGCGGCCCAGTTCGGCAAGAATGGCGATGACGAAAAGCTGGGCGACCTGGTCGACCGGGTGAACCGCACGCTGCGCCCAGCGAAGATATTCTGGATCGACTCAGGGCTCGCCTACGAACGCTACCTGATCATGGATGGGGGCGTTAGCCGCGAAAACCTCAAGACCAATATCGAGGTATTCGTCGAAATACTTCAGGCGATATGGGACCAGATCTAGGGCCGGGCTCCGCCGCCCTTGGCGAAGTAGGCGCGGGACTGCTATGAGCCTGCGCATGAAACGGGTTGCGATCATTCGAATTATGGGCCCGGCGGGCGCTTGCTAGCGCGTCTTCGCCGGGAAAGTCGTATCCGCCCTTTGGTTTCAGCCTTCAACGACGCCCAGATCGATCATGAGCAAACCTGAAAAAGACGACAATTCGAATCCCTACAAGGACACGCTGTTTCTTCCCAAGACAGACTTCCCGATGCGCGGAGGCCTGCCTCAGCAGGAACCGGCGCGCCTCGCGAAGTGGGAGAAGGACAAGATCTACGAACAGCTGCGCGCCGACGCGAAGAAGCGCGGGGCGAAAGCCTTCATGCTGCACGATGGCCCGCCCTATGCGAACGGACACATCCACATCGGCACCTCGATGAACAAGATCCTGAAGGACCTTGTGGTGCGCACGCGCCAGATGACCGGGTTCGACGCCGACTACATCCCCGGCTGGGACTGTCACGGCCTGCCGATTGAGTGGAAGGTCGAGGAAGAATACCGCGCCGCGGGCAAGCAGAAGCGCGACGTGCCGATGGCCGAGTTCCGCAAGGCCTGCCGCGACTATGCGCAGAAATGGATCGACATCCAGCGCACCGAGTTCAGGCGGCTCGGCGGCGTAGGCAATTGGGACGATCCCTACCTGACTATGGCCTACCCGTCGGAAGCGGCCACGGTGAAGGAGTTCCTGAAGGTCGCGATGAGCGGGCAGCTGAAGCGGGGCGCCAAACCCGTGATGTGGTCGCCGGTCGAGCAGACCGCGCTCGCCGAGGCCGAGATCGAATACGCCGACCGCAAGGCGACGACGATCTGGGTGAAGTTTCCGATTATCCATGCCGGGGTTACGGGGACAAAGCGGCTAGATCAGCTGATGGATGCAAGCGTCGTAATCTGGACAACGACGCCTTGGACGATACCGGCAAACAGAGCCATCAGTTACAGCCCGAACATCGAGTACGGGCTCTACGAAGTCGATGACGTTCCATCCGCCGAGGAGTTAGGATTTGCTCCGTGGGTTAAGAGCGGCGACAAGTTGGTTCTCTCCAAAAAGCTAGCAGACCAAGTTCTTGCAACGGCGAAAGCTCGCAAATGGCATCACCTGTCAGACATTGACCCGGGCCTCATCGCCGCGTGTCAGCACCCGCTCTGCAAGGGCGACCCCTTCAAAAAGGACGGACCCTACGCGTTTCAGGTTCCGATGCTTGCTGGTGAACATGTGTCCAACGAAACTGGAACGGGCTTTGTGCATACCGCGCCGAGCCATGGCGAAGACGACTACGAAGTTTGGTCGGCCAATGCGCGGCAGCTTGCGGCGCGCGGCATCGATACGACGATCCCCAACACCGTCGACGAGTTCGGGCGCTACACTAAGGAGTGCCCCGGGTTTGAGGGACTCGCGATCATCGAGTTGGAAGGCAAGAAGCGCGGGCAGGACGGGCCGGCGAACAAGGCGGTGATCGAGAAGCTGATCGAGGCCGGCGCGTTGCTGGCGCGCGGCCAGACCACGCTGCGCGATGCACACTCGTGGCGATCCAAGGCGCCGGTGATCCGGCGGGCGACCTCGCAATGGTTCATCGCAATGGACCAGCCGCTGCAGGGCGTGCCGCATGCCAATGGCCGCACGCTGCGCCAGGTGTGTCTGGACTCCATTGATGCGACTGCGTTCACGCCCGAGCGGGGCAGGCAACGTATCCGCGCGATGGTGGAGGAACGGCCGGACTGGCTGATCTCGCGCCAGCGCGCCTGGGGCGTGCCGCTGACGCTGTTCGTCAATCGCGATACCGGCGAGATCCTGAAGGACGAAGCCGTCAACAAACGCATCGTCGATGCGGTGGTGAAGGGTGGCGCAGACGCCTGGTTCGGCGGCGAGGCGGCGAGCTTTCTAGGCAACGGGTACGACGCGTCGAAATACGAGAAGATCAACGATATTCTCGACGTGTGGTTTGACTCAGGCACGACGCACGCGTTCACGCTGGAAGACCGCCACCTCAAATGGCCGGCGGATGTCTACCTCGAAGGCTCGGACCAGCATCGCGGCTGGTTCCAGTCCTCGCTGCTGGAAAGCTGCGCCACGCGCGGCCGGGCGCCTTACGACGCCATCGTCACGCACGGCTTCGTGCAGGCCGAGGACGGCGAGAAGATGTCCAAGTCGCTGGGCAACGTGATCTCGCCGATGGAAGTGTGCGACAAGTTCGGGGCGGACATCCTGCGTATCTGGGTGGCGTCGTCGGATTATTCGGACGACCCGAGCTTTGGCTGGAAATTGTTCGAGGCAAACAGCGACAGCTACCGCAAGCTGCGGAACACGCTGCGCTACCTGCTCGGCGCACTGGATGGGTTCACTGACAAGGAGCGTGTGGCCCTCAACGACATGCCGGGCCTGGAGCGGTGGGTGCTGCATCGCCTGGCCGAACTCGATAAGGTCGTCACCGAGGCCTATCATGCCTACGACTTCAAGGTAGCGTTCCACGCGCTGATGAATTTCTGCGTGGTGGACCTGTCGGCCGTCTATTTCGATATCCGCAAGGACAGTCTCTACTGCGACGCGCCATCCTCGCTCCGCCGCCGCGCCTGCCGGACAGTGATGGCGGAGGTGTTCTATCGCCTCGCCATCTGGTTCGCGCCGGTAATGGTGTTCACCTGCGAAGAGGCGTGGGAGTACCGCCACCCGAACAAGGGCTCCGTCCACCTGCAGCAATTCCCGAAGACGCCCGAGGGCTGGCTCGATCCGGCCATCGCGGCGAAATGGGACGAGGTCTTCACCGTTCGCAAGGCGGTGACCGAGGCGCTGGAGATCGAGCGGCGAGAGAAGCGCATCGGCTCGTCGCTCGAAGCAGCGGTCACAGTCGCGATCCCGGAGAAGCATGCAAAGGCGTTCGAGGGCGTTGATCCCGCCGAGATCTTCATCACCTCTCATGCTGTGGTGAAGCCGGAGGGCGAGGCGATCGGGGTTGCGTGCGATCGCGCCGTCGGCGTCAAGTGCGCGCGATCGTGGAAATATTTCGACCCGAAGACGGCTGACCCGCAATTCCCGGATATCACTCCGCGCGACGCCGCCGCCGTTCGCGAAATCCGGGGCGGCAAGTAGCGATGGCGGTGACGATGGACTGGCTGTCGCGGGAAAAGATCACGCGCCATTGGCGCTGGGGTCTGCCGCTGATCGCCGGGATCATTGCGCTCGATCAGCTGACCAAGGCCGGGATACTGGGAACGCCTTCCTTGAGGGCGATCGACTGCCTGAATGGCGCTTCGGCCTGCGGACATGTCGAGCTGTCGCCGATCGTCGATTTCACCATGATGTGGAATCCCGGGGTCAGCTTCGGCTTCCTGCAGGCTCTCGGCGGCGGCCGCTGGCTGCTGTTTGTCATGATCGGCGCCATTGTCGCCGGGTTTACCGTCTGGCTGTTCCGGGCGGAGAGGCGAATGACCGCCGTCGCTCTCTCCATGGTTGTGGGCGGGGCGATCGGAAATCTCGTTGATCGGGCAAGATTTGGTGCGGTCGTCGACTTTGTCGATTTTGGGCCACTTTTCCCGTGGATTTTCAATGTGGCCGACGCCTCCATTACAATGGGGGCTGCGGCATTGCTGCTGGATCAGCTTCTGGCCGGACGCAAACGGGCAAGCTAGAAGGGGCGGAGTCGGCCTAAGCCGCGTCCCAAGGAGGACCTAGTGAAGCGTTTCCTTTTCCTCGGCGTTGCCGCCGGCGTCGCCCTGATGGCTTCGGCCTGCGGGACAACGAGTGGTCCCGACGAGTTCCGGGTTGTCCGCAAGGCGCCGCTGGTCCTGCCGCCGGACTACAACCTCCGTCCGCCGAAGCCCGGCGAATCCCGCCCGCAGGACCTGCTGCCGGATGCGCAGGCCCGTATCGCTGTCTTTGGTAACGACCTCGGCCGGGACGCCAGCCCGGGCGAGAAGCTGTTCATCAAGCAGGCAGGAGCGGACGCAACCGATCGCTCGGTCCGCTCTCAGGTGGATTTCGACGACGGCCAGATCCTGAGGAAGAACCGCAGCTTCGCCGACATGATCCTGAACTTCGGCAAGCCGGCCTCGACAGCGCAACCCGTGGTCGACGCGGCGGCTGAGGCGGATCGGCTGAAGACCGAAACAGAGGCTGTGAAGGATGTCACCGGCGGCCAGCCTGTGGTGATCAAGCCGAAACATGCCACCAAGCTGCCGGGACTGTAGACCCTGGCCTGCTATCGTTCCAACGGACTGCGCTTCGGCGCCTATACGTCGCCCGGAGCCTGACGCGATGCAGCTATCGTCTTTCGCGCGCGGGATCGGACGTTTTGCAGCCACAGCTGCTGTTGCGATTGCGATCGGTGCGCAGGCATTGGCCCAGGCGCCCGCGCCAGCCAAGCAGGATGTCTGGAAGCCGTAATCGTTCGAACTGTCCAACGGCATGCAGGTCGTCGTGCTGCCGGATCATCGCGCGCCGGTCGTGTCCCATATCATCTGGTATCGCGTTGGTTCTGCCGACGAGGTGAAAGGCAAGTCGGGCCTCGCGCACTTCCTCGAGCACCTGATGTTCAAGGCGACCGACAAGATTCCGGCGGGCGAGTACTCGAAGATCGTCGCGCGCAATGGCGGCCAGGACAACGCCAGCACCAACAACGACTACACGAATTATTATTTCCGCATCGCCAAGGACCGGCTGCCTCAGATGATGGAGATGGAGGCCGATCGCATGGCTCATCTCCAGCTGAGCGAGAAAGAGGTGACGACCGAGCTTCAGGTCGTGCTGAACGAGCGGCGGCAGAATGTGGACAGCGATCCCGGGTCGCTGCTGGCCGAGAAGGTGAACGCCGCGATGTATGCGGGCCATCCTTATGCCATTCCGGTCATCGGCAACATGAGCGAGGTGTCCAAGCTCCAACAGGCCGATGCGGTTGACTGGTACAAGACCTGGTACGGGCCCGAGAACGCGATCCTGGTGGTTGCCGGCGACATGACGGCGGCCGAGCTGAAGCCCCTTGCGGAGAAAATCTATGGCGCCGTTCCGCGCCGGGGCGATCTCAAGAAACGCGACTGGCCGGCGGTCAAGCCGCTCGCCAAATCGCTGGAGCTGACTCACTCCGACCCGAAGGTGCGCCAACCGGACTGGACCCGCTATTGGCTTGGCGTGCGGATGGGCGATCCGGACTCCGAAGCGCTGCAGGTCGGCCTGGAGATACTTGGCGGAGGACGTACCAGCCGGCTCTATCGGGACCTGGTGGAGACGGGCCAGGCTGTTTCGGTCTACGCGGGAAGTTCCGAATCGGCGGCGCCGGGCATGATTTCGGTGTCGGCCTCGCCTAACCCCGGGGTGAAGCTGGACGAATTGAAGAAGGCGTCGCTCGCGGTGACTGACGCCTTCCTGAAGGAAGGTCCAACACCTCAGGAGTTGGAGCGCGCCAAACGCATGATCGCCGCGACCGCGACTTTTGCCCGCGACAACCAGATGGGCATGGCGAACTGGTATGGCTCCATGCTGGTGACCGGGGAAACGGTCGAACAGATCGAAGGATGGGAAGGCCGCATCCGGGCGGTGACCGCCGAACAGGTGGTCAAGGCGATGAACAAGTACATGAACGGGCCGAACCACATCGACGCGACCCTCCTGCCGGAGGCCAAGTGATGCGCCAGATCGCGGCATCCCTGCTTGTGTTGACGTTGCTAGCCAGTTGCAACACGGCGCCAGCGCCGACGGCTGTCGCACAGAAACCGAAGGACACTTCAGCTTTCGCCAATATACAGGTCGTGACCTCGCCGGGCGGCGTGACGGCCTGGCTGGTGTCCGAGAATTTTGTGCCGATGATCGCGATGCAGATGGCCTGGAAGGGCGGCTCGGCCGTTGAGCCGCAAGGCAAGGACGGGCTCGGCTGGGTGCTCGGCTACATGATGAACGAAGGCGCGGGCGACATGGAAACCCAGACCTATGGCGCGCGCATGGAAGACCTCAACATGGACTTCGGCTGCAGCGTCATGGTGGACTGGACGCAATGCGCCATGACCACCCTGAAGGAGACCGCCAAGGATTCCTTCGACATGGTGAAGCTGGCGCTGAACAAGCCACGCTTTGACCAGGCGCCGATCGATCGCGCCAAGCGTGAACTTACCGTCGGCCTGATGGAAGCGGAAACCAACCCGAACACCATCGCCAACCGGCAGATGGACGCCGCCCTGATGCCGGGTCACCCCTATGCCCGGTATCCGACAGCGAAGACCGTGGCCAGCATCACGCGGGATGATGTGGTTGGTCTGAAAGACCAGCTGATGACCAAGGATCGCCTGCTGGTCGTGGTTGTTGGCGATATTTCCGCCGATGAACTCAAACCAAAACTGGACGACGTGTTTGGCAGCCTGGCGCCGACCTCGAAACTTGCTGATGTGCAGGACGTGGTGACCAAGCCAGCCCCGGTCCAGCCGATTGTGAAGCAATTGCCCATCCCGCAGACGCTGGTGTCGTTCTCTGGCCCGGGCATCAAGCGCAGCGATCCGGATTTCTATGCAGCCTATGTGCTCAACTACATCCTCGGCGGCGGCGGATTTTCTTCGCGGCTGACTGACGACATCCGGGAGAAGCGCGGGCTGACCTACGGCATCGGCACATCTGTGGAACTGATGCAGCACATGTGGACCTGGGGTGGCTCGACCTCCACACCCAACGAGACGGCTAGCCAGGTGGTTTCGCTGATCAAGGAGAATATCGGTAAGCTGGGCAAGGATGGCCCGACGCAGGCCGAACTCGACGACGCCAAGGCCTATCTCACTGGCGCATTCCCGCTCAATTTCGACAGCAACGCGAAGATCGCGAAGAACCTGATGTCGTTCCGCCAGGACGATCTCGGCGTCGACTATGTCGGCAACCGCAACAAGCTGATCAGCGCAGTGACGCTAGACGATCTCAAGCGCGTTGCCGCCCAGTACATGAAGCCCGAGGCCTTCACCTTCGTCGAAGTTGGCCAGCCGAAATAACTGCCGAAATAGGCGGGTTTCGCGCAGGAACTCACCGGTTTCAGGCAGGGCGGCGGGTGTCAGGCCGGTCTGCGCCCCGCTAAAGTGCCTACATGGCCGAATCAGCCCTCAAACATCCGGCGCGCATCCGCCGCCTGCCGCCGGACGCGGTGAACCGCATCGCCGCCGGCGAGGTGGTGGAGCGGCCGGCTGCGGCAGCGAAAGAGCTGATCGAGAACGCGCTGGACGCCGGTGCGCAGTCCGTACGTGTTCGTATCGAAGGCGGAGGCCTGCGCCGCCTGATGGTCGAGGACGACGGTCATGGCATGTCGGCGGAAGAACTGCCGCTGGCGATCGAACGCCACGCGACCTCCAAGCTGAGCGCCGACGAAGACGGCCATGTCGACCTGCTCGACATCCACACCATGGGTTTCCGGGGCGAGGCGCTGCCTTCCATCGGTTCGGTGTCGCGGCTGTCGATCCTATCGAAAGCTAAGGACGCCGAACAGGCGTTCGAGATTGACGTCGATGCAGGCAAGGTGACCGGGCCGAAGCCCGCCGCGTGGAGCGGTCTTGCGGCCAGCGGCACACGCGTTGACGTGCGCGATCTGTTCTATGCGACGCCAGCGCGATTGAAGTTCATGAAGACCGAGCGCGCTGAAGCGCAGGCGATCGCAGATACTGTGCGCCGCCTCGCGCTGGCGCGGCCGGATGTGGCCTTCCATCTCGAGACGGAAGAGCGCGCAATCCTCAAGCTGACGGCTGAGAAGGGCGATGGAGCTGAGGCGCGGCTCAAGCGCCTTGGCGCCGTACTGGGCCGGGAGTTCCGTGAGAACGCCATCGAGATCGACGCCGATCGTGAAGGCGTGCGCGTTTCGGGCTTTGCGGGCCTGCCGACGTTCAATCGCGGCAGCGCTCAGCACCAGTATCTCTTCGTCAACGGGCGGCCGGTCAAGGACCGCCTGCTGGTCGGCGTTATTCGCGGCGCCTATCAGGACTTCCTGGCGCCCGATCGACATCCGATGGCGGTTCTGTTTGTCGATCTCGATCCAATTCTGGTCGATGTGAACGTGCATCCGGCCAAGACCGAAGTGCGCTTCCGCGACGCCGCCAACGTGCGCGGACTGATGATCGGCGCGCTTCGGCATGGACTTGCGGCGGCCGGTCATCGCGCCAGCACGACGGTGGCGGGGGCTGCGCTAGGCTCCGCGACGGCGCATGTCGCGCCGGCCCTGCCGTGGAACACGGGCCGCGAGACGTGGTCGCCGGCGCGGCCTGTCGTGGGTGCGCCTGCCTATGCGCCGCTGAGCGACAATCGGTCCGCAGCGTTCGAGACGATGCCGTCAAGCGGCCGTGTCGAACCTGCGCCGGAGCAGCCTGCGCTGGAAACCCCGCCATTGGGCGTCGCACGCGCGCAGGTGCACGAGACCTACATCATTGCCCAGACCGCCGACGGCATGGTGATCGTCGACCAGCACGCCGCGCACGAGCGTCTCGTCTACGAACGGATGAAGGCCGACATGGCCGGCGCCGGCGTGAAACGCCAGGCGCTGCTGATCCCCGAAATAGTCGAACTCAGTGAAGAAGAAGCCGCGCGACTGATTGAGCGTTCCGAGGAGCTATTGGACCTCGGCCTCGAGATCGAACCCTTCGGCCGCGGCGCCGTGGCCGTGCGCGCGACACCGGCGCTGTTCGGCATCACGGACGTGAAGGGTCTCATCCGCGACCTCGCGGACGATTTCGCCGAATACGAGGCGGGCCTGTCGCTGAAGGAGCGGATCGAGGAGATCATGGGCAACATGGCTTGCCGCGGCTCCGTTCGCGCCGGCCGCCGCCTCACAGCCGAGGAGATGAACGCTCTCTTGCGCCAGATGGAGGCAACGCCTCACTCCGGCCAGTGCAACCACGGCCGGCCGACGTACGTCGAGCTGAAGCTGGCGGATATCGAGAAGCTGTTCGGGCGGCGTTAGGCGTCGACACCCGGCAGGGGCAACTGGTTCACCACTACGACATCGTCAACGACACCGATCGCTTCGCGCACGGGGCGGAAGCTGCGGCGGTGGATGGGGCTGGGGCCGAGGCGGCGCAGGGCTTCGAGGTGGGCGGCGACGCCATATCCCTTGTGCTGCGAGAAGCCATAACCGGGGTATTGCGCGCACAGGTCGACCATAACGGCGTCGCGTGCGGTCTTGGCGAGGATGGACGCGGCGGAGATACAGGCTTCTTTCGCATCGCCGCCAATGATGCAGGTGATCTTGCAATGGATCGGCGGGGGATCGTTGCCGTCGACCAGCACATGGGTGGGACGAACCTCCAGCGCCTCGAACGCCCGTTGCATGGCCAGGAAGTTTGCCTGACGGATGTTCAGCGTGTCGATTTCGTCGACGCTGGCCCAGCCTATGCCCCAGGCGATCGCTCGTTCCTTGATCCGGACGGCGAGGACGTCGCGCCGTTCCTCGGTCAATGGCTTGGAATCGTTGAGGCCGTTGATCCGGCGTTTCCTGTCGAGGATCACGGCCGCTGCGCAGACTGGCCCCGCCAGGGGCCCCCGGCCGGCTTCGTCGATGCCGCAGATAATCTCAACAAGGTCCATGCCGCGGGCCCGGTGCGCTTTAGATCATGTCGCGTTAGACATGAGTCCGAAGCCCCTTCGCAACCCTCGTGAGTTAGCCATGGCCGCATCCTCCACAGCCGACGTCATCCGCATCCACAAGACCGGCGGACCCGAGGAAATGAAGTTCGAGCGCGTGGACCTGCCTCCACCGGGTCCCGGCCAGGCCCAGCTGCGGCAAACCGCCATCGGCCTCAACTTCATCGACGTTTATGTGCGGACCGGTCTCTATCCCTCGCAAGGCCCCACGGTTCTGGGCGCCGAGGGCGCGGGCGTGGTCGAGGCCGTGGGCGAGGGCGTGGAGCACCTGAAGGTGGGCGACCGCGTCGTCTACAATGGCGGCAACGGCGCCTATGCGTCGCACCGGAACTATCCGGCGGACCGGCTGATCAAGATTCCGGAGTATGTGAGGGACGAGGATGCGGCCGCGGTGTTCCTGAAAGGCCTCACGGCCTGGATGCTCTTGTTCGAAGTGCGGCGCTTGTCGCCGGGTGAGACTGTGCTGGTGTGGGCAGCGGCCGGCGGCGTCGGCTCGCTGCTCGTGCCCTGGGCCAATGCTCTGGGTGGGCGCGTCATCGGCGTGGTGTCGAGCGCGGACAAGGCGAAGCTGGCCAAGAGTTATGGCTGTGATGAAGTCGTGCTGTCGAGCGAGGACGTGCCTGCGCGTGTGAAAGCGCTCACGGGCGGCGCGGGCGTCACCGTCTCTTACGACAGCGTCGGCAAGACATCGGCGGATGCCAGTCTCAAATCGCTCGTGCCGCGCGGATGGTGGGTGTCGTATGGCAACGCCTCCGGCCCGGTCGACCCGATCGCGCCACTGCGACTGTCGCAGGGCGGGTCGCTGGTGATGACGCGGCCGACCCTCGGCACGTTCACGGCCAAGCGCGCGGACCTGGAACGCGGCGCAGGCGCCTTGTGGGGCGCGATGCGATCCGGCGCGGTGAAGGCGGATGTGCGCCAGCGTTTCGCGCTGAAGGACGCGGCCGAGGCGCATCGCGCGCTGGAGGCCCGCAAGACCAGCGGCGCGACCATCCTGACGCCATGACGGACCAGATCATCGAACCGGCTCATGAGGACAGCTTGCGGTATGCCTCGCCAACCTTTCGGCAATGGCTGACGCCGGCGTTGGGTGGGCGCAGCAAGCTTTGGCGGACGGTGTTCGGCGCCATCGGCGTTCTTATCATCTGGGGCGCCTGGACGGGGTTGGCGATCCTGGCTGGCATCTTGTCGGGCTATGTCACGCGCGACGGCATGCGTAGCCTCATGGGTGAGGGTGGCGTCGAGCAAAGCTATGACGACGCCGTAAAACTTGGGCTTGTCCTGCTGGCGACATTCGCGGGCCTGTGGCTGGGCGTGATTGTCGTGGTCAAGGCGTGGCATTGGCGCCGGGTCACGGGCGTCATTTCCTTCAACGGGCGCGTGGATTGGAGGCAATTTGGTGCGGGCGCAGCGATCGCCGCTGGTTATTTGCTCGTGGGGTTCGTCACGAGCGTCGCTACGGGCCATCCGCCGTTCCGAACCAATGTCGAGCTTCTGCCCTGGCTCGCCACTCTCGCGCCAATGTGCGTTTTGCTGCTGATCCAGACCACGGGCGAGGAATTGTTCTTCCGAGGCTACCTCGTGCAGCAGCTTGCGGCGCGGTTCCGGCATCCCCTGGTCTGGGCGCTTATCCCAGCGGTCGCATTCGGGTTTGGACACTACGCCAATGGCGGCAACGATGTGGCGTATTCGGTCTACTATGTGATCGCGACGATCATGTTTGGTTTGATCTCGACGGTCTGCCTGTGGCGGACTGGAAGCCTGTCGGCGTCGTTCGGCCTGCATTTCGCGAACAATGTCGCCGCCTTCTTGATTGCCGGACCCGAGGGCGGACCGGGGCCGGGAACGACGCTGTGGGCGTGGACCGGGACCGACGTGACGTCCGGCGCCGTCTGGGATCTCATTACACTGTTCGCATTGCTGGCCTTCGTGGCCTCGCCATGGGCGCCGCTTCCGAAGGTTCAGCTGGCGGGCCGCAAGAACGATACGCGGGCAGCCCCGTAGACCCGCTCGTCCAGCGCGATCCAGCCGGGTGCAACCGGCGCCGGCTCTCGCGCTGATGTTTCGGCCACCACGAGTGCGTCGCCGGTGATCCAGGCCCCCTGCTGCAACTGGCTCAGCGCAGGTGGGACGAGATTGAGTGCGTAAGGCGGGTCCATGAAGACGAGGTCGAACGGGGCGCCCAGGCCGGCGGGCTTGGGACCGAGGTCTGTCGCCGATCGACGATGGATGCGGGTGATGCCGAAGAGTTGCAAGGCTTCAATGTTGTCGCGGATGATCCCCCGCGCGGCGGCGTCGGTCTCAATGAACAGGCAGAATGCTGCGCCGCGCGAGATGGCTTCGAGGCCAAGGGCGCCTGAGCCGGCAAAGGTATCGATGACCCTCGCACCCTCCAGCGGAGGGGCCCATTCAGCATGGGCCAGCACGTTGAAGAGGGATTCCCGCGCCCGATCCGAGGTGGGACGGGTGCCGGCGCCATCTGGCGCGCGAAGAGCACGTCCTTTGAAATTGCCGCCGACGATCCGCATGCGCGCCCATCTAGCATCGGGAACGGGAAATGCTATGGGGCGGCATGGCCGACGAGACCGACATCGCGAGGATGCGCCAGGCGCTGGAGCTGGCGAAGGCGGCTGCCGAGGCCGGCGAAGCCCCGATTGGTGCGCTGTTGGTCGATTCGGCGACAGGGCAGATCGTGGCTTCGGCGCATAACCAGCCGATCGCGCTGCATGATCCCACAGGCCATGCCGAAATTCTCGCCATGCGGGCGGCCGCCCAGAAGGTCCGCAATTATCGGCTGACGGGTCTGACGCTCTACGTGACGCTCGAGCCATGTGCGATGTGCGCGGGAGCCATCAGCCATGCGCGCATTGGGCGTCTGGTTTACGGCGCTCCGGATGAGAAGGGCGGAGCAGTCGCGCACGGCCCTCGCTTTTTTGAACAACCTACGTGCCATTGGCGTCCGCAGGTCGAGGCCGGCGTGATGGCCGACGACTCTTCGGAAATGCTGCGCAGTTTTTTCCGGGCGCGACGCTAGTTCGGCGACTCCGGCGCCATGCCGGCAAACATTGCCTTGAACTCGGGTTTCAGGTCGTCTGCAAAGACGCCTTGCTGCACGGTGAGCTTGTAGGGGCCCTCCGCGTAGGCGCCGACGGCATAGGGGTCGTAGTAAACGAAGAGGCCACCGAACTTGCCGGGCGTGCTGGACGGCGCGAGCGCAATCCGTGCCTCATCCGTCTTGGCGTTGGAGTTGAAGCCGGCGCAAGTGATTGGCTCGTCGAGTATGGTGGCAGACTTGATGCGCTGCATCTTCTCGGCCTTCAGCGCCTCGCAAATGCCGATGGTGAGGGCGGGCGAGGGATTTTTCTGCGGCAGCAGCATATCGTTCAGCTTCAACTGCTGTCCGCCAGCACGGCCAATGTAAGTGTCGAACTTTTCAATCGGGTGGGCGCCGCCTGCATATTCGCTGGCAACGCCGGCAAGACTGACCAGCTCCGGTGTCTTCGCTGTGTAGGCCCACTGGATGCGGACCTCCCATGGGTTTGGCTTCGCGCCGCTCTTCTTGACGCGATCATAATCCGCGCGGGCGCTGGCTTTCATCCGCTGCAGATAGGCTTCGGTGTCGCGCCTGAGATAGGAAAGCGCCGGATCGTCGGCCGGGCCATTTGGAAGGGCTGCGCTGAAAGTCAGGCTTTCATCTGCGAAGCTGACTGCATTGCCGCCGCCAGCAGAGGCGATTGCCACGTTGCCGCTTGCGGGCGGGGATGGCGGCGCGGGATCCGCCGTCGCCTGGGTCACGTCTGGCGCATTTGCGGGGGTTGGCGAGGCCGAAGTTGCCGAAGTTGTCGTCGGGGCAGATGTTGCGGGTTCAGGTTTCGGTTCGGTCAGCCATAGGCCGCCCCCAATTGCAGCGGCGATCGCCACGCCTGCCGCGATCACTGGAATGCGCGAGGGGCCGCTGGCCTTTTCATTGCCCTGGGTTGCGGGGTCTTCTGCCATGGCGTCCCTCCCGGACTCATCGGTCCGACCTTGGGGGAGTATCGGTTAAACAATGGCTGCCACAAAGACCCAGCTGACCAGCAAGAGCAGCCCGGCATCCCGATTGGCCCGGAAGAGGTTGAGCGCCTGGCTTCCGTTGGCGGGATCGAGCTTCCAGGCCTGAATGGCCAGATGGCCGGTAAAGGGCAACGTCCCCAAGAGGGCGAGCCAACCTGCCGCAACGTATCCCGCCGTCGCCACCAGGATCGCGGTCAGTGAGTAGATCACCCAGATCGCCGATTTGACATGGCCGCCGAAACGGCGGGCGGTCGAGCGGACCCCAATCAGTGCGTCATCCTCGCGGTCCTGGATGGCGTAGATCGTGTCGTAACCCAGCGTCCAGAACACCAGCGCGGCATAGAGCACAATGCTGGATTGGGTGATCGCGCCGACGGATGCGGCTGAAACCAGCACGCCCCAGTTGAAGGTGAGACCCAGCCACACTTGCGGCCACCAGGTGATGCGCTTCATCAGCGGATAGAGCGCAACCATCGGAATGGCGCCTAGCGCGACGAGTTTGGCGAAGTCGGGAAGAACCAACAGGACTGCCAGACCGACGGCGCATTGCGCGAGCAGCCAGGCCCAGGCTTGCTTCAACGACACTGCCCCGGACGGAAGAGGACGCAGTGCGGTGCGCGCTACCTTCGCGTCGATATCGCGATCGAGAATGTCATTGTAGGTGCAGCCCGCCCCGCGCATGGCTACCGCTCCGAGCGTGAAGGCAACAGCAAGCCAGGCATCGGAAGGCTGGAAGCCGAACGCCGATCGCGCAAGCGCCAGCCCGATCAGGCAGGGCAGGCCAAGAAGCCAGAAACCAGCCGGCCGGTCATAGCGCGACAGCTGCAGGTAAGGCCGCGCAAAGGCCGGGGCGCGTTCAACCCAGCTGCCGCGAACGGCGTCTGCGGGAGTTGTGTTGGCGGCCGGTTGGGTCACTGCTGTCCTTGCTTCGCCTGCTGGCCCGATATAGCGCAGAGCCATGAGCGCGACACCCCGTCTCTATGTCGCCCCCGACCTTGCCGAGGGGATGGAATTCGCCGTCGACAGCGACCAGGCGCATTACCTTACGCGCGTCATGCGCCTTGCTCCGGGGGCGGCGGTTCGCGTGTTCAACGGCCGCGACGGCGAGTTCGAGGCACGGCTTGCCTCGTCCACCAAGTCGACCGCCACGCTGAAAGCTGGCGCGCGGATGCGGGAGCAGGCGCCGGGCGCTGATCTGTGGCTGCTGTTCGCGCCGCTGAAGAAGGCGAGGACCGACCTCGTTGTCGAGAAGGCGGTGGAGTTGGGTGTCTCGGAAATCCGGCCCGTGCTGACCGAACGCACCGACGCCGATACAGTGCGGACCGACCGCCTGAAGCGCATCACTATTGAGGCGGCCGAACAGACCGAGCGGCTGGATGTGCCGGACGTGCTGGACGCCGTGAAGCTCGACCAGGCGCTAGCTGGTTGGGATAAGGACCGGCTGCTGATCTACGCCGACGAGGCGGGCGATGACGCCGCCAAGCCCTGGGGTGGGCCGGCAGGGCGGGGCAGGCCGCTGGCTGAAGTCGCGCGCGAGGCGATTGGCGCCAAGGCTGCGATCCTGATCGGGCCCGAGGGCGGGTTCAACCAGACGGAACGAGCCCGCCTGCGGAGCCTGCCTTATGTGAAACCTATCACGCTCGGTCCGCGCATTCTTCGCGCCGAGACAGCGGCGATCGCCGCGCTTGCTCTCTGGCAGGCGATCGCGGGAGACGCGCGGTAGCCCCTGCGTTACAGGCTAGCAGGGCTGGATTGCGGTTTAGACATAATCGTCCACCCCAGGCTGGCGCACGCGTCATCCGCGACCTATCTGAGGCGGGGCCAAATTGCTGTTGGCGGAGCGGTAATGACCACACCCACCAAGGACATCGACGAGACCGCGCCTCGAATCCGCAACAAGCGCGAGCTGGTCGAGCGTCTGGAAAGCGGCAACAAGCCTCGGACCAAGTGGCGGGTCGGCACCGAACACGAAAAGTTCGGTTTCACCGAAAAGACATTGCGGCCGTTGCCTTATGACGGTCGCGTGTCGATCAAGGCCCTGCTGGACGGCCTGCACAAGCAGTTCGGTTGGGCGCCGATCCGAGAGGGCGACAAGATCATTGGCCTCAAGAAGGGCGGGGCGAGTGTGAGCCTCGAGCCGGGTGGACAGTTCGAGCTGTCTGGCGCGCCGCTCGAGACGATCCACGATACCTGTAGCGAGATTTCGAGTCACCTGCGCGAGACACGGGCGATCGCGGAACCGATGGGCGCCGCTTTCCTCGGGCTGGGCTTTTCTCCGATCTGGTCGCTGGACGAAACCCCCATGATGCCCAAGGGCCGGTACGGCATCATGAAGGCCTACATGGCAAAGGTCGGCCGGCTGGGTCGGCAGATGATGTTCCGTTCCTGCACCGTACAGTCGAACCTCGATTTCTCGTCCGAGACGGACATGGTGCGGAAGATGCGGGTAAGTCTCGCGCTGCAGCCCATTGTCACGGCGCTGTTCGCCAACTCGCCTTTCGCTGAGGGGCGCACCAACGGCTTCCTGTCCTATCGCGCGCATGTGTGGTCCGACACCGATCCCGATCGCACAGGCATGCTGCCCTTTGCCTTCGAGCCCGGATTTGGTTTCGAACGCTATGTGGACTACGCGCTCGATGTGCCGATGTATTTCGTGCGGCGCGATGGCAAGTACATCGACTGCTCCGGCCAGTCCTTCCGCGCGTTCATGGCCGGCAAGCTGCCGATGTTGCCGGGCGAGCGGCCGGCGATGGACGATTTTGATGATCACATCTCGACCATCTTCCCGGAGGTTCGCCTCAAGACCTTCCTCGAGATGCGTGGCGCGGACGCGGGTCCGCAGGCGAGGCTGTGCGCTCTCTCGGCGCTGTGGGCAGGCGTGCTTTACGATGCGGCCTCGCTCGACGGCGCGTGGGAGCTGGTGAAAGGCTGGACGGCGGTGGAACGCGAGGCGCTGAGGCGGGCGGCGCCGGCGCTCGGCCTGAAGGCGCCGATCAGGAATACCAACGCGCAACGGATCGCGCGCGAGTTGCTCGGGTTGGCCAGCGCCGGGCTGGCGCGGCGAGACAAGCTCAACTCCAAGGGCGAGAACGAGACGGTGTTCCTAACCGAGCTCCAGGAAATCGCCGAAACCGGCATCACGCCCGCCGAGCGCCTGCTGGCCAACTATAATGGCAAGTGGAAGCGCGACCTGACCAAAGTGTTCCAGGACGTGCGGTTCTAATCGCCACAGCTCCAGGGGAACGGCGCTTGTTGTCCGTGCGAGGCAATTCCTTGCTCGCCCAAAGCGATTCCCGGGCTTGAGCCTGCTTCGGGGCCGTGGTGTCTTGGCTGATCAGGCCAAAGGCCGAACGGGCGAGGATTGAATGACAATTGTTCTGGCCATTGGCCTGCTCATCACCCTGGTGATGGGGGTGCCGGTTTTCCTGCAGCTGCGGAAACACCCCAAGGGGATGCACATCCTGTTCTTCACCGAGATGTGGGAGCGGTTCTCGTACTACGGGATGCGGACGATTCTCGTCGCCTACATGACCCAGCATTTCCTATTCCAGGACACGGTCGCGACTGGGCAGTACGGCGCGTACACGTCACTGGTTTATCTTCTGCCGCTGATCGGCGGGATGCTGGCTGATCGCTATCTGGGCACCAAAAAGGCCGTGGCGTTCGGCGCTCTGCTGCTCGTTGCCGGCCACATTTCGATGGCGATCGAGCAGGCGCCCGCCAAGGCGGTTATCACCTATCAGGGCAAGGACTACCAGGTTGAGTCCGAAGGCCGGCAGGACGAGCGCAAGTCGTGGATCGTGGTCGACGGCCAACGCTACTCGATGGGCCCGGCCGAAGGGGGCATGGAGATCAAGGGCATTCCGGCTGGCGCATCGCTTCCCGCAACATTGAAGAAGGACGATCCCAAAACGCCGGAAATTGACGGCTACGTGCAGCGCGTCGAGGGTCAGCAGCCGATGTTCATGAATATCTTCTATCTGGCCATGGCGCTGATCATCATGGGAGTTGGTTTCCTGAAGGCCAACCTCGCAACGATCGTCGGCCAGCTGTACACCAAGAATGACCCACGGCGGGACGCAGGCTTCTCGCTCTACTATTTCGGCATCAACCTTGGCGCGTTCTGGGCGCAGGCGCTCTGCGCCTTGATCGCTACGCGTTACGGATGGAGCTGGGGCTTTGGCCTGGCCGGCATAGGCATGTTGCTTGGCTGGGTTGTGTTCGTGCGTGGGCGTTTCCTGTTTTTCACGCCGGGCCCGAAGCAGATTCCGGAGGAACTCGGCACGCCGCCTAATCCCGAATTGCTTCGCCGGCCAGTGTTGGGACCGCTCAACCGCGAGTGGATCATCTACATCCTCGGCATCATCGGCGTGGCCGGTGTCTGGTGGCTGGTCCAACGAGAGCCGGTCGTGAATACGTCGCTGACGATTGCGTCAGCGCTCATGCTGGTATTTTTCATCTACTATATGATCCGGAAATGCACATGGGCCGAAAGCCAGCGCCTGATACTGGCCCTCGTGCTTGTGGCTGGATCGGTCGTATTCTTCACACTGTTCGAGCTGGCTGGTTCGGCGCTGGCGCAGTTCTCCGAGCGCTCGACCCAGCTGCCCAATGACGGTGGCTTCTGGACCATCACGTCGGGCGAGACGCAGAGCTTCAACGGCGCCTTCATCCTGCTGTTCGCGCCCGTATTCGCTGCGCTGTGGACCTGGCTTGATCGGAACAAGAAAGACCCGGGCGATGCCTTCAAATTTGCACTGGGTCTCGTGCAGGTGGGGCTTGGATTCCTCGTGATCGTGTGGGGGGCGGCTTACGCCGACGCCGACTACAAGGTGCCTTTGATCTTCCTCGTGGTCCTCTACCTGTTCCACACCACAGGCGAGCTTTGCCTGTCGCCCGTGGGACTGTCGGCCATGACCAAGCTGGCCCCTCAAGCAATTGCCGCAACCATGATGGCGACCTGGTATCTAGGCTCCTCCCTAGCCCAGATGCTGCAAGCGCAAGTGGCAAAGCTGACCGCACAGGAAACGGTCGGCGGCCAGGTGCTCGATCCACACAAGGCGCTCGACACATACGTTTCGGTCTTCAATCAGATCGGCTGGATCGCGGTTGGAATCGGGGTCGCGCTGGGCATCGCCAGCCCCTTCCTCAACAAGCTCGCGAGGAAGGATGTTGAGGTCGAAGGCGGCGCAGCGCCCGCTCCGCAGGCTGCTGAATAGCTCTCAGGTTACGGGCGTAAGATTAAATCTTGGGGCCGTGCCCCAACTTCGGTTGTCCGGACACGGATTTGTCCAAATCCGCCTCGACCACTGGACGTGTGGAAGAGAGACCGCACGCGAAGACGCGGCGGGAAGGGACGGACACCGTGACGATGAGCTGGGGTCGGCTCACGAGCATACTCGTACTGGCTGGGGCGGCGGCGCCGGGCATCGCCTGGGCGCAGGATGTCATTCCGGCCAAGGCCGAGGCCGATCAGGCCGCCTCGAACGTAACGCCTTACAAGCCGGACTTCTTCGCGCAGTTCCGGCCCAATTCGGCGCTGGACATGGTAACCCGCATCCCGGGGTTCCTGTTTAGCAATGGATCCTCCGACCGGGGATTTTCCGGCACCAGCGGCAACGTGCTGATCGACGGCCAGCGTCCGCCGTCGCGAAGCGATTCTCTTTCCAGCGTCCTGTCTCGGATTCCTGCAACGGCGGTTGAGCGTATTGATGTGATACGCGGCAGTGCGCCGGGCATCGACATGCAGGGCCTGCCAATCATGGCCAATGTGATCCGCAAGAAGGATGCCGGGCTTACGGGATCAGTCGGCGCTAGCGTTCAGGTCGACCGGGCGTGGTCGGCATCTCCCAACGCAACCCTGCAGGTGCAGAACCAGTCGGGCGGACAGACTCTAGAAGGCGCGCTCAACTACAGCACCTATCACAGCGAGCAGACGCAGTTCCGCGCACGCATCAGTTCCACGGGCGATTTGTTGCTGGCAGGGGATTCGGTTGGCTTTCAGAACGACTTCAAGGACCTCGAGGCCACCGGATCGTGGGAGGCGCCATTCCTGGACGGGAAACTGCGCGCCAACGCCAAGATCGGTCACGAGACCAGCACGTTTTCCAACCTCGAGAAGCTTCTGTTCCCCGGCGGACAGCAGGACAGCAGCAATGACGAAACAACCGACAGCGGCGAGGTGGGTATCCGCTACTCTCGGAACATCGGCGGCTTTGGCGTCGAGCTAGTGGGCTTCCAGTCGCTGTCGAAGGAAGACAGCGGCGATACGTTCAATACGCCGGACTTCACTTCGGGCGACCAGGGAAACACCAAACGCGGCGAAAGCATCCTGCGTGCGGACGTGAAGACGCCGGCTTTGGGCGCATGGAGTTTCGATACCGGCGCGGAGGCCGTGTACAATTATTCGGATGCGGCGAACGTTCGCCTCTTCGACGGCCAGGTGTTTGCCCTCGACGGCGATGCCAGCCACGTTGACGAGATAAGGGGAGAGGCGTTCGGCA
>DASZSI010000374.1:0-2457 GCA_035548775.1 Hyphomonadaceae bacterium | reverse complement strand
CGAACAGGACAATGGCGCGCTGCCTTATGTCTCGATCACGGTGCCGGCCGACTTCGTTCTTTTCACGGTTCAGCTGGTTACCGGCACGGCCTCGCCCGACGAGCGGCAGCGCGAACTCGAGCGGACCTTCGCCTCGCTGGCCGATCGCGTGAAACGAGTGCAAGGGGTGACCATGGAAGTGGGCCGGCCCGGTCGATCCGCTCCGCTCGAAACCGCCGCTGCGCGGGAAGCGATCGTAGCCAGCCGCGACCGATCATCGATCAGCACCGTCCTCAAATTCGCGATCCGCCCTGGCGAGACGTTTTCGATGGTCCGGACGAGGGCCGAGGCATTCATCGACGGCATCCCGACCAGCGGACGAGTGGAGGCCGTGACAGGCGACAACCAATACATCGGCGTCAACGATCCTAAGAAGCGCCGGGAAGACCTGCTGCGCAAAATTGCGGAAGACACGCACCTGATCCAGTCGATCTTCTCGGGCGGCAAGGTCGACGGCCTCAACGGCGTGTCGCTGATCGGCCTCGGCGGGCGCGTGAAATCACGCCCGGTGGGGCCGCTCGAGATCGAGATGTTCATTCCCTACAACATCGTGCTGGGCGAGTCCTTGCCCCAGCCGCCGCCGCGCTAGAAGGAGACGCGTACATGCAACGCGCCCTGAAACTTTCAGTCTCTCTAACCCTTGTCGCGCTGGCGTGGTTGGCGGGCGCGGCGCCCGCTGCGATAGCCCAACAGATCGTGGCGCAGAGCAACTTCGTGAACCGCCAGGCAGTTACAGCGATCCCGCAGATATCGATCACGGTCCGCGCCGATTTTGTCCTGTTCTCCCTGCGCTACACCACGGCGACCAAGTCGGAAGACGCGCGCACCGCCGAACTCACCAGGATGTACCAGACCGTCACCCAGCGCGCGCCGCGGGCGGACGGCATCACCATCGAAGTGGGCCAGCCTGGCAATTCCGCCGCGCTGGAAACGGTTTCGATGAAGGAAATCATCCTCAAGCCGGCGCAGGACCGATCGGACATGAATCTCGTCGTCAAGGTCGCTGTGAAGCCGAACGACACCTTCAACGCAATCCGCGCCAGGGTGGAGAAGTTCGTGGCGGACACGCCGCTCAACGGCCGCGTCGAGGCGATCATTGGCGACAACCAGTTCCTCGGAATCGCCGATCCGAAGAAGCATCGCGACGCGCTGGTGAAGATGATCGCCGAGGATGTGAAGATGATGCAGGCTACTTTCGGAAACGGGGCGCCGCCTGTGGCGGTCGACCTGTCGAGCATGGAATCCCGCATAAGCACACGCCCCGTGGGGCCGCTCGACCTCGAGGTCTATATTCCCTACCGGATGGAGGTCTGGTCGGGCCCTCCGCCACGCTAGGCGTCATGCTTGCCGGCCCGCCCGGCCCAGCGTAAGCGCTGGCCAATGATATCCCCGCGTTTCGCCCGCCGCGTCGCCTCGCTACACAAATGGCTGGGCCTCATTGTTGCGATCCAGCTGCTGGTCTGGACGGCCACCGGTCTTTTCATGGTTTCCTTCCACCTGGCCGATGTGCGCGGCGAGGCGCTCGTCCATCCGCCCGGCCACATCCTTCCCGTGGACATGTCGCGCGTGAAGCTCAACTCCGCCGACGCCCTTCAGGCCGTGGTGGAGGATCATCCCTATTCGGTAACCTTGAAGACCATGGCCGGCGTGCCGGTCTACGACATCCGCAGCGAGATCGGGGTCTACATCATCTCGGCGGAGACGGGCGGGGTGATCTCGCCCATCAACGACGAATGGGCCCAGCGCATCGCCGAGGCCGCCTGGGCCGGCCCGGGCAAGTTCGAATCCGTCGAGCGTGTACACAATCCGCCACGCGAAGCAGGGCTGAAAGGAACCGCCTGGGCGGTCCATTTCACGGGAGAGGGCCACCCCACGCTCTGGGTCTCCGAAACCACCGGAGAGGTCGCCGCTCCGCGCACCGACCTCTGGCGGCTATACGATTTCTTTTACGGCTTGCACCTGATGGATTATGCCGATCACGAAAACGCCCACCAGCCCTGGACGATAGCTCTGGCAGTGCTTGCCCTTTCGACGGTACTTTTCGGCATTACCTTGTTGGTCCACCGTTTCACGCGTGGACTTGTAAAACAGAAAGCTGAGGCCGCCTGATGCCCTGGCCCGTCGTCGCTGCAATCGTCGCCTGCGTGCTTGGGGGCCTGCTCGGCCTCTACGCCTTGCTCAATCCGCGCTGGGCATCGCGCCTCGTCCGCCTCAAGCCCGCAGACGGCAAGGTCGAGGGCAAGTCAGAATTTCGCGCCACCTATGGCGGCCTGTTCCTCGCCGGCCACGCCTTTGCAGGCTGGGCGCTGACCCAGGGAGTGCAGGGCCATTACGCCGCCGGCGCCCTCGGCGCGTGCTGGCTGGGCACATGCGCCGGCCGCCTGATCTCGTTCGCCCTCGACAAGACAGCCACCGGCG
>DASZSI010000373.1:0-6531 GCA_035548775.1 Hyphomonadaceae bacterium | reverse complement strand
TTCTGGGAAGGAAGCTTCGATCGCATGGACGCCTATCTCAACCAGGTCACCAAAGGAGGCAGCGATGACCGCAAGCGCTAGCCCGATGCTTCGTGACGACGAACTCCTCATCGAGCGCGAGTTCGATGCGCCCGTCGCCCTCGTCTATCGTCTCTGGGAAAGCCGCGATCACATGCTGCGCTGGTGGGGCCCGGAAAAATTCACCTGCATCGACCTCGACTGGGAGCTCACGCCCGGCGCCCGGTGGCGCGCGGTGATGGCCTCGAAGGAATACGGCCGCCGCGTCTCGCGCATGGGCGGCGCGGTCCGCGAGGTCGAGAGGAACAAGCGGATCGTCTTCACCTTCGCGTGGGACGCCGATTCCGGCCCGCCCATGGACACCGTCATTACCGTCACCTTCGAGGAAAAAGATGGCAAGACGATCCAGCGCTTTCACCAGGTTGGCCTGCCCGATGTCGCCACGCGCGACAACCACATCGGCGGCTGGAACTCCTTGCTCAACAAGCAGCAGCTCTACGTCGAAAACGTAGCTATCGCAGACCAGAAAGGCCTACGGACATGATCACCCTCACGACCTATTCCTGGGTGCCCGACTTCGCGCAGCCTTTGATGCGCGCCCTGCGCGTGCGTTGGGCGCTGGAGGAAATCGGCGCAGCTTACGACGTCCGCACCATCGCGCACGACAAGCGAATGGCGCCCGACCATGTCGCCCGCCAGCCCTTCGCGCAGTGCCCGGCCATCGAGGAAGATGGTCTCGTCCTGCACGAAAGCGGCGCCATCGCGCTCTACGTCGCGGAGAAAAGCGAGGCGCTCCTGCCGAAAGACCGTATCGGCCGCAACCGCGCCGTCGCCTGGATGATCTCGGCGCTCAATTCGATCGAGCCCGCCGTCCAGGAACTCGGCGGGATCGACTTCTTCTACAGGGACATGGCGTGGGCCAAGGAGCGCCGGCCTATGGTCGAAACGTTCCTGCGCCATCGCCTGTCCCAACTCGCGGCGGCGCTGGGCGACAAGGACTATCTCGAAGTCCGCTTTACCGTGGGGGACCTGATGATGTCCGACGTGCTGCGCATCATCGACCACACCGGCATCATCAACGACTTCCCGACGCTCAAGGCCTACAAGTCCCGCTGCGAAGCCCGGCCCGCCTTCCAACGCGCCTTCGCCGCCCAGATGGCCGGTTTCAAACAGGCGGCCTAGCGATTGCGGATCGCGATCGTAAGCTGCTCGCTATTATCCTCACCTGTCATCCCGGCCGAAGCGAAGCGGAGAGCCGGGAACCACTCATCTACGAGTTCGTACACTGAGAAGTGGGTCCCGGATAGCGCTACGCGCTTCCGGGATGACAAGCGAAAGACGACCGCGCTAGGCTTCGCCAAGACATAAGGCGGAGGGAGCGATGCGCTTCGGCATCTTCTACGAACACCAGCTGCCCAAGCCCTGGAAGGAGGGCGACGAGGCACGGCTGTTTCACGAGGCGCTGGAGCAGGTCGTCCTCGCGGACAGGCTTGGCTACGACTATGCCTGGGAGGTGGAGCATCACTTCCTCGAAGAATACTCCCACTCCTCTGCGCCGGAGGTTTTCCTGTCGGCCTGCGCTGCGTTGACGAAGACCATCCGTGTTGGTCACGGCATCCGGCAGGTGATCGCCAACTACAACCATCCCGCACGTACGGCGGAGGGGCTGGCCACGCTCGACATCATCTCGAAAGGTCGGCTCGACTTCGGCATCGGCGAAGGCGCGACGCGCCTTGAACTCGGTGGCTTTTCCATCCCGGCGAAGGAGAAGCACGCGATGGCGCTGGAGAGCGCCGAGCAGATCGCCAACATGATGGTTATGGACCCCTACCCCGGCTACGAGGGCAAGAGCTTCTCCTTCCCGTGTCGCAATGTGGTGCCGAAGCCCTGGCAGAAGCCGCATCCGCCGATGTGGATGGCCTGCACCAACCGCGACACCATCAAGGTTGCGGCCTCGATAGGCGTCGGTGCGCTCGCCTTCTCGTTCGTGAACCCGGAAGAGGCGCGCAACTGGGCTGACATCTATTACGGCATCATCAAGTCGGATCAGTGCGTCCCCATCGGCCACAGCGTGAACGCCAACATCGCGATGGTGTCGAACTTCTCCGTCCACCCGGATCGGGCCGAAGCCATCCGCCGTGGCCAGGAAGGTTTCGAGTTCTTCGCCTACGCCGTGAACGCGCTGGTTGCGCACGACGTTCTGCCCGGCCGCTCCAACCTCTATGCCGACTTCCTCAAGGCCCGGGCAAAGAGCGATGCGGAGATCATCGATGCCCGCCAGCGCGCCGAGATCAGCGCCAACGGCATCGGCACGCCGGACGACATCCGCGCCCACATCCGCGGCTTCCAGGCGGCCGGCGTCGACCAGGTGATCTTCCTGCAGCAGGCCGGCCGCAACCGCCACGACCACATCTGCCAGTCACTCGAACTATTCGCGAAAGATGTCATGCCAGAGTTCAAGGCGGAGGTCATCGCTCGCGAAAAGAAGAAAGCCGCCGAGCTTGCGCCCTTCATCGAAGCCGCCATGGCGCGGAAGAAGCGGATGAAGCCGCTGGAGGATCACGAGATCCCGGTGGTAAAAGCGTCGGTGAAGAAAGCGGAGATCAACGAGACGGGAGCGAGGTAGCGTCACCGATCATCGCGGATAGAAATCATTCATGCACTTCATAAATTCGGCGAGTAGCGAAGAGTCTGACTTGAGATTGGCAAGATAGCCGGTCGGCTTGAGCACTGATGCTACGAGGTCCTTGGACAGGCTTCGGACACTGATTTTTACGGCAGCGTCATATGTTAGCGACCAAGGAGCGTAGTTCTTAGGTACTTGGGGCGTTGAAAAGTCGACTAGCTCCAACGGCTGCGGACGAACAGCTGCGTAGACCGCCCAACCATATCGTTTGTACGGAGCCTGGAAAATCGGCCGTTTGGTGGAAGCATCGATCGTATCTTTCTTCGTCGCTGTATCGAAGATGAAGTACGGGTGCCCGAGATGCGCGATCTTGTGTCGAAGACCCATGTAGAGAACATCCACCGCATCCTTTGGGTACAATCGACGATCCATGAATCTATCGAAGTACACCTGCAGATCGTATCGGCCTTGTCCCTCTGTCTTTCCGATGCATAAGCCGGATAGCAGATCGGCAAATCCGATTGTGATCATCAACGCAGGAAAGTACGCGTGGGTTACTCTGCCAATGCGAGCGACCCAGTGCCCTCGAAGGCAAATATCAACGTCTTTGCGATGACCGCGGATACGATCTCGTAAAAACCGTTGAGCGATCTCCAAGTCGGAGTCAGGCACAACAAGCCCCGCTAAAGAAGATCCGAAAATCCCTTTCAAACCCGCCGCAACAACCTAAACACCCCGGTCGCCCGGGCGCACATCGTCTCGCCGACCATCACGCGGCATTCGGTGCGCGCGACTTCCTCGTCGTGATCGACCAAGCGTGCGTGTGCTTCGAGCCAGACGCCCTTCCTCACCGGGTCAAGGTATTCGAGGTTCATGCGCAGCGTCACGGTCCGCCGCTGGAGCTGTGTGAAGCTCGCGCGCGCCATGGCGCTGTCGCAGATCGTGCCGATCATGCCGCCATGCATCAGGCCCAGCGAATTGGCGTGGATTTCCCCAACCTGGATGCCCAGCACCATCGTGCCCGGCGGGTTTGCTTCCCGCTGCAGCAACGGACCGACATGATTGATGAACGGCGCCCGGAGGACCTGGATGAACCCGGGAGGGATATCAGCCATTTTCACTCGGCGCGTGGATCAGCTTGTGCTGAACCTTGTCGCCCGGCTTGAGGCCCAGTTCCTTTACCAGGCCGGCCTGTATCTCCACGGCGAACGCGACCGGAAAGCCCGGCGTGATCTTGCGCCAGGAGCCCGGCTTGGCGTCCTCGGCGATGGCTGAAACGGTCCCGTCGGGATCGAGGAAAAGCACATCGAGCGGAAGCGTCACGCCCTTCATCGTCACACCTGAATCCTGGGGCGCCGCTCGGAAGTCGAACAGCATCCCATGGTCCTTGGCGAGTTCGGCGCGGCCCGTCAGGCCCTGCGCGGCCTTGGCCGGCGTGTCCGCCACCTCGACCTGGAAGGAACTGGTCTTGCCGCCGCTGACAATGCTCAGCGGTTCCGGCGCGCCAAAGGTCACAGGCTTGGCCGGCTCCGGCGCCTTGGCCGGTTTGGCTGGCGCAGGCGCCGCCGGTTTGGGCGGCTGAGCCGACACAGGCGCGCTCAGCGCAGCGGCGAACGACACAAGAAGAGCAATACGTTTCATGGGGTCAGGGCATAGGGCGCCGCAGGGCTCAAGCCAAGTCCGGCTCGCCCTAAGGGTGCAGCTTGGCCGACACGATATTGCGGCCCTTGGAGCCCTTGCCCACAGAGGCCAGCAGGGTCTGCCCAGGCTGCAGGTCCTCGATCCCGGCTTTCCGCACGACGACCATATGGATGAAGATGTCTTCGGGGTCGTCGCGCCGCTGGACGAACCCATAGCCCTTGGTCCGGTTGAACCATTTGACCACGACGACTTCCAGCGGACCGCCCGCCTCTGGCGCCGCGTCGTTCTCGTTGGCGGAGAGTTCCAGCACTTCGCTGACCTGGAAGCCGCGGTCGCGCTGCGCCACGTTGCAGATGATACGCGCGCCTTCGGGGGCCGTATCCCGCCCGAACTTCCGCATTACCGAGATATGGAGCAGCACGTCCCGTTTGACGCCGGCGTCGGCGGCGACTGTGTCGGGAACGACGAAGCCATAACCCTTTGCCGGATCGAACCACTTCACGCGGCCCTCGACCCGAACAACCGGCTCAGTCTCCTCGACCGGCGATTGAGTTTGTTGCGCCTGCATCCACCCACACGCTCCCCAGCGCTGTGACTGTAGCATGACAAATTCGCCGGCGAACATAGCTCGCCGCGCGATTATCCACCTGTGATTAACTAGCGACCGTACGGCGAAACAACGCACTTCCGCGCGTTTCCGAAACGATCCGGGCCTCAGGAAATTCCACGCCGGAACAATACGCTGGAACACCGCTGGCAGTCCCTAGGGGAGTCGAACCCCTCTTTTCAGGTTGAAAACCTGACGTCCTAACCGATAGACGAAGGGACCGTTCGGCGGAGCGCGCGATATAACCGCATGCGCCCGCCCCCGCAAGCGGCAACAACCCCTGTTTCAGGGCCCCAAGGCCGGCCTGAGTCGGCGGGCTGGCCCGCCTCTATCCCCGGTTGTTGTGTGATCGGACCGTGGGCTGGGTGGGGGCCCGCTCTGCGCCTCGCCTGGGCCGGGATGACAAGCGGCGCAGAACCTCGGCGGCCGCGCCCTACTCCGCGCCGCCGACGCCGTCTTCCAGCGGCTCGCGGAAGCTGCCCCATTCCTCGTCCCAGACCAGTTTGCCGTCTTCCATGTCCTCGGCGAGGATCTCGACGAACTCAGTCAGCGAGGGCGCGATCAGCTCCCGACCCGGATTGTCGTGCCAAAGCGTGATCACCTGCCCCTTGGTCCCTCCCGCCGCAGGAGCCATGTCGACGCACAGGCAATTGCCGCCGCCATCGCGCGTGAAGGGTATCCATTTCAGCCGCCACCATTCATCGCTCCGGATCGGACCGGACGGCTCGCTCTCATAGCCCTCGGGCTTGAACTCGCTGCGGTAGAGATCTTCCCAGATCGTCCACTCCGAGATGATGCCCTCGCTGGAAAGCAGCTCCCACCCCGGCAGCGCCTGATAGCCCTGCGAGCCGTCGTGCAGCTTTAACAGGTGGCGCAGGTCGTCGGGCAGCGCGATGCCGATGATGCGCTCGGCCTCGATCAGGTCGGTCTCCGAGGCCCCGCCGGCCAGGAAATCCTCGAACGGCGGATGCAGATCCGTCGCCTTCGCGACATAGCGCTGCCAGGCGTTGTCGAACCGCCTGGCATCGAACCGTCGCGTGTCGAACCGTGTGGGCTTCATCGGGCTCTTACTTAGGTCGCCTTTGCGACATCCGCCACTTCAAGCTGGACCTTTCCGGCACCGCGCCAGGTGTCGGGCTTCAGCCGGCCGGCGATGTGCAGCGCCTCTCCGCGCGAGATCGCAACGCCTTCGGGACCGTCAGCGACGCGGAACGCAATGGCGCGCAGGCGGCCGCCATCCTCGCCCACCATGTCAAAGGCGATGTGGTTCTCGCCCACCCGCCGCGTGCCCTCGGCCCGCACATTCGGAACGGCGAACAGGGGTTCGGGCGCGCCCGAGCCGAACGGGCCGACGCGCTCGACCAGGTCCAGCAGCTCCCCCGTGGCCGCACGCGGACCCAGCGCGCCGTCGATCTCCAGCACGCGCGCCTCGGCCAGTTCGAAGGTTGCGCCTTTGGTTTCGCTTTCCAGAAACTCGCGCAGGGCCGGAATGCGGTCGGGATCGATGCTCAGCCCTGCCGCCATCGCGTGGCCGCCGCCGGAGAGCAGCAAGCCATCCTTGGCCGCGCGCGAGATCAGCTCGCCGAGATTGACGCCTTGCACCGAACGGCCCGAGCCGCGCGCGACCGGCCCAAGTCCT
>DASZSI010000372.1:0-8529 GCA_035548775.1 Hyphomonadaceae bacterium | reverse complement strand
CCGCGAATAGACCAGGCCGCCGAGCGACAGCACGGCCACTTCGGTGGTGCCCCCGCCGATGTCGACCACCATCGAGCCCGACGGTTCGTCGATCGGAAGGCCGGCGCCGATGGCGGCGGCCATGGGTTCGTAGATCAGGTGGACGGCGCGGGCGCCGGCCATCTGGGCCGACTGGTGGATCGCGCGGCGTTCGACGGGCGTTGCGCCAGCGGGAACGCAGATGATGATGACAGGCGCGATGAAGGAGCGGCGGACCTGAACCTTCTGGATGAAGCGCTTGATCATCTCCTCGGCGACTTCGAAGTCGGCGATGACCCCGTCGCGCATTGGACGGACGGCTTCCATGTAAATCGGCGTCTTGCCAAGCATCTGCTTGGCTTCCTTGCCGACAGCGTGGACGACCTTGCGGCCGTTCTGGTTCACATAGGCGACAACCGACGGCTCATCGAGCTGAACCCCGTGGCCCTTCACGTACACCAGCGTGTTGGCAGTCCCCAGGTCGATCGCCATATCGGTCGACATGAGGCTGAAGAGTTTGCCGAACATGGCAGCGGGGCTCCAATCGCGCCCTGCCTACGGATTAGGCGACTCAGCGCGCGCAGATTCAATCGCTCCCCGTAGCGTGTCTGGCGTTTCAAAATCGCTAACGCAATAGCTCGCTGCCAAATATCCCAGGCTAGATGGAACGGTCCGTCCCGTGGCAGTTTTGCCCGGAAACCGGGCGTTCAATTGAGCCGTAATCGGCGGCCGACCGATTTGGGACATGGAGCAGGATGACGGGACGAAGCGTACGCGCCCTCAATTCGGGCGATCTTTTTCCGGGGCCCTTGCCAGCCGGCCCGGACACGCGCCAATGACGCCAGCAACGATGCGAAACCCGGCCTCCCCCAACTCAAGATGACCGACACCGCCGCCGAAGGTTCCGCCAAGGCGCCCGGAAGGTTCGCAGCCTTCAGCCATGGCTCCTTCGTGCTCTATTTTTCGGCGCGGGTGCTGATGACCTTTGGCGCCCAGATCCTGTCGGTCGCCGCCATCTGGCACATCTACGAGCTGACCAAGTCGGCCTTCTACACGGGGCTGGTCGGCCTCGTGCAGTTCGTTCCGCTGGCGTTACTTGTGCTGGTGACAGGCACCGCCGCAGACCAGTTCGGCCGGCGGCTTATCATGGGATTGTCGACCGCCCTGGCGGCGGCGTGCGCGGCCATCATGGTGGTTCTCAGCTATACCGGCCTGATCAACGCCTGGGCCATGCTGGCGGTGCTGGTCTTGTTCGGGGTGGCGCGGGCCTTCCTGGGGCCAGCTTCGTCCTCGCTGGTCGTCTCCCTGGTGCCGACCAAGGACTTCGCCAACGCCGTGACCTGGAACTCTTCCGCGTGGCAGGCGGCGACCATCGTCGGCCCGGCGGCCGGCGGCCTGCTACTGACCTTCGGCGAGCCGACCTTCACCGGCTGGCTGGCGGCCAACGGCCAGCCCGGACTGGCGCAGGCGCTCAATGGCCATGGACCGGAAGTCGCCTACACGACCGGTTTCATCTTCATGATCCTCGGCGCGCTGTTCGTGTTCATGATCCCGAAGCCGCCGAAATCGCCGCCGCGCGAGCGCCCCACCCTGTCGAACATGCTGGAAGGCTTCCGGTTCATCTGGCGGCAGAAGATCATCCTGGGCGCCATCTCGCTGGACCTGTTCGTGGTGTTCATGGGCGGCGTCGTCGCCCTGCTTCCCATCTATGCCGAGAACATCCTGCAGCTTGGCCCCTCGGGTCTCGGCTGGTTGCGAGCCGCGCCCGGCATCGGCGCGATTATCGTGGCGGCCGGCCTCGCCCTGTTCCCGATCCGCGACCATGCCGGCAAGATCATGTTCGTCTGCGTCGCGCTATTCGGCGCCTTCACCATCGTCTTCGGCCTCTCGACCATTGCCTGGCTCTCGATCGCAGCCCTTATCTGCCTCGGCGCGGCGGACATGGTGAGCGTGGTGGTCCGCGAGACATTGCTGCAACTTTGGACGCCCGATGACGTGCGCGGCCGGGTGAATGCCGTGAACTCTGTGTTCGTCTCGGCCTCCAACGAGCTGGGCGACTTCAGGGCCGGAACAATGGCAGGCGCGATCGGGCCAGGGGCGACCGGCGCCATACCCGCCGTCGTGATCGGCGGCGTTGGCGCGATCATCGTCGCTGGCGCGTGGTCTTACCTTTTCCCGCAGCTGCGTCTCGCGCGCCACCTCGACGGCCGCGACCAGAAGCAGGAAGCACCCGCGACTGCGGCGGCTGGCTGATCATGGCGGAGGGGCTTCCCGACAGCTGCAAGCAACCACAAGGCAAGCTGAAGCCGGTTGTGGACCCGGCAAAGTGTGAGGCCAAGGCGGCGTGCGAGGCGATCTGTCCGGTCGACGTGTTCGAGGTCGTGCGCATTCCGCCGGAGACGTTTCGCGCCCTGCCCCTGATGTCCAGGTTCAAGGTCTGGGCGCACGGCATGAAGACAGCGGCCACGCCCAATGCAGCATCCTGTCTCGGCTGCGCGCTGTGCGTGGAGGCCTGTCCCGAGACGGCAATCCGGCTTGTGGCCGCCGATAGATGACCTAAGACTTGAGCCCGACAAGTTGGGAGCAAGCGATGGCCTGTTGGCTGGTGAAGTCGGAGCCCGAGGAATTCTCCTGGGACCAGCAGGTGAAGGCCGGCAAGAAGGGCACGCCATGGACCGGCGTGCGGGCGCATCCGGCGAAACTGAACCTCATGAAGATGGCGAAGGGCGACAGGGCATTCTTCTACCACACGGGCGATGAGAAGCAGATCGTCGGCATCGTCGAGATCGGCAAGACAGCTTACCCCGATCCCACCGCGGAAAAGGACTCGCCCTGGGTGGTGGTGGACACGGTTGCAGTCGAGCCGCTGAAGACGCCGGTGACCCTCGCGCAGATCAAGGCGGACAAGGCGCTGGCGGAGATGACGCTGCTCAGGATCGGGCGCCTCTCAGTGCAGCCAGTCACGGCGGCCGAATGGAAGCACATCTGCAAGCTGGGCGGCGTGAAAGCATGATGCGGTTGCTTGCCATCACGGCGATTGCAAGCTTCGCCCTGCCAGCGGCGGCGCAGGATTATTACGAGGTCACGGCGACGGCCAAGCATGGCAATGGCTATGCGCCGGCGGCGATCGTGGCGGGCTGGGAGCGCGACACCTGGTTCCAGGTTCTGGCCATCGCGCCTGACGGGGCGCGCAAGAACGCCGATGGCGTGGCGATGGACTGGAAAGCGACGCTGACCACCGGCCCGCGCGCCGAGGCCGACGACGACAATGAATTCGATGACCGCTATCTCGACAAACAGGCGACCAATCCGAAAAGCCAGAAGCGCTCTGGTCCGCCGGTTGCCCGCTCGGTGGTTATCTACAGCTCGCTGACCTGTCCCGCCATCATGACGCGCATGGCGGCGCTGAAGCCGCTGACCTCATTCGAGTTCAATCCGCCTGCGCTGAATGGCAACAAGGATGGGGCGGTCGGCGACGGGCGCGAAGGCCTCGATCTCTGGATCCGCGCCGGCGATGGCGAGCTTGGCAAATCCGCTGGCGCCGCGAACTCGGCGCTGGGCCAATGGTTCCAGGATTCGATCAAGGCGCTTCAGGCCTGCCCTGCCTCGCCGAAGACCGGATGATTGGCGCCGTCACCGTCGAGGGCCACGCCATCGTCTCGAACAACGGGATGATCGCCGACGGCAAAGGCGAGATGCCGCCGGGCCTGCATAATCCGGCTGACTGGCGCCTCTTCCAGGCAGCGCTGGATCGTGCGGCGCTCGTCGTGCTCGGGCGGCTGGGGCATCAGCGCCATCCCAATCGCGGGCGGAAACGGCTGGTGCTGACCCGCAGTGTCGATGCGCTTGCCGCCGATCCTGTAGATCCGCTGGCGCATTTCTGGAATCCGGCCGGCATGCCCATCGAGGCCGTGTTGAACCATCTTGGGATTTCGCAAGGTACGCTGGCCATCACAGGCGGCACGGGCGTGTTCGACCTGTTCCTGCCGCTGTTTGACCGCTTCTTTCTTACCGAGGCGCGCGACGTGCACATCGTCAATGGCGTGTGGTGCTTCAGCGAAGCGTTGCCGCACGAGGCGCTGGAGGCGGCAGGGCTGGTTGCTGGGCCGGCGGAGCTGATCGATCCAGAGGCGAACGTCACGCTAACGACGTGGCGGCGAACCTAGTCGAGCGATATCTGCCGCCGACACCCGATCGCCTGGATGAACGCCGGATCGTGGCTCACCACGATCAGAGCGCCGTCGTATTCCCGCAGCGCATCCTCGATCACCTCGATGGAGGCGATGTCGAGATGGTTGGTCGGCTCGTCCAACAGGAGAAGCTGTGGCGGGGACCTGGACGCGAGCAGGCAGGCCAGCGCAGCCCGCAGCCGTTCGCCGCCCGACAGCGTGCCGGCCAGTTGCGATGCCGCCTTGTTGCGGAAGGCGAAGCGGGCGAGCGCGGCATAGGCATCGTTGTCGCCCAGTTCGGGGTTGGCCGCCTGCATGTTGGCGAGTAGCGTGGCGCCTCCATCCAGTGTATCGGAATGCTGGTCCAGCAGCGCGATGCGGCCATCGAGCTTGCGTATTTCGCCAGCTGAGGGCGCGACCTGGCCGGTAATCAGCTTCAGCAGCGTCGTCTTGCCCGAGCCATTACGGCCGGCGACATGGATGCGTTCTGGCCCCACCACCTTGAACGACAGCGGCCCGAACAAGCGCCGCCCGCCGAGGTGGACGATCACGTCCTCGAACTGCAGCACCCGTTTCTGCGCTGGCAAGCTAACGCTCGGCGTTGCGACCGACAGCGGCGTCAAGATCTCCAGTTTCCTGCGCGCCGCTTCCAGCGCTTCGTTCGCCTCGGCCATCTGGCGTTCGGCGATGCGGGTGTTCTGGCCTTGCGTTGCTTCGGCGCGCGCCTTCTTGGCGTCGAGCAGCATCTTGGGCGCATCACCCTTTGCCCGCGCAGCACGGCCGCGGCTGTCCTTGCGGTCCTTGCGCTCTTTCTGTTGTTGGATGGCGCCGGAGACGCGCTTGAGATCGCCCTCGGCCTTCTCCAGAGCCGCTTCTGCCGCAATGCGCTGGGCTTCGCGTTGTTCGGCAAAGGCCGACCAGCCGCCGCCGAACACCGTCATCCCTACGGGCGTCAGTTCGACGATCCGGTCCATGTCTTCCAGCAGGGCGCGATCATGGCTTGCCACGATGGCCGCGCCGCGCCAGTTGGTCAGCAGTTCCGCAATCGCCCTGCGGCCGGCGGCATCGAGGTTGTTCGTTGGCTCGTCGAGCAGCAGCAGGTCGGGCTGCTTCAGCAACAGGCGCGCAACGGCGACGCGGGTTCTCTCGCCGCCGCTCAGCGTGGACAGCGTGCGATCGAGCGCAATGTGTGGCAGGCCAACCTCCGCCAGCGTGCCGGCGATGCGGGCATCGAGCGTCCAGTCGGCGTTGGCGATGTCGTCGGCCTCGGCCTCGCCGCGTTCGAACCTGGCGAGTAAGGCAAGGCCGTCGGCAACCCCAAGCGCTTGGGCAATTGAAATCGTTTCATCTGGCCAGCGCTGGTCCAGCGTTGCGGCCTTGGCGGTGCGATGGATCGAACCGGACGCAGGTTCGCCTTCGCCCGCGATCAGGCGCAACAGGGTCGACTTGCCCGACCCGTTGCGGCCGACAAGGCCTATGCGCTCTGCGCCGACAGCGAGCGTGAGATTATCGAACAGGACACGACCGTCGGGCGTGGCCGCCCCGACCTGGTCGAGCGTGAGATAGTTGGACATGGAAATACCAGAGACACCGAAGCTTCGGGAAACGACGCGAAATCAGGCGTTGTTTGCGAACTTCATGTGGGCAGTCTCCTTGGCGTGGCGCTGATCTGGGGCATGGGGCGGTCAAAGTCAATTCCCCGCCAGCTTGACCACCGTGCGCTGCGTGATACACGCCCGCGCCATGCGCACCGTGCTTTCCAAGCAGCAAAGCCAAGCCCGAGTCACATCGGCTTGCGCTCGCGTGCGCGGATTGGGCCGCCTCTAGGCCTTGTCCCCTCCAGCCTCGCCAGCATCGGCGGGGCTGCCCACAGGTCCGCCGGATTTCCCGAAAGGACCTTTGACATGACTTCGCTCACCGACGCTCTCCTCACAGACGATGGCATCGATCGCATCGCGCATGGCGTGATCAACCGCACGCTGCCCAAGCCGGAATGGACGCACAAAGCGCACTTTGCCGCCGCGCTATGGATGATCACGCATCACGGGCGAGACGCCGAGCGACTGATGCCCGGCCTGATCCGCGCCTACAATGAGGCGACCAACACGCCCAACACCGACACCGGCGGCTATCACGAGACGATCACTCTCGCCTCGCTGCGCGCCGCGCGATTCGTGTTGGCCGCGCATCCCGACACGGCGCTATCCGGCGTTCTCGCCGCCCTGATGGCGCGCGAATTTGGCAAGTCGGGCTGGTTGCTGGTCTACTGGAGCAAGGAACGCCTGTTCTCGATCGAGGCTCGGCAGGTGTGGGTCGAGCCGGATGTGCAGGCGCTGCCGTTCTAGGCCGCCATCGCTTTGGCCCTTCGCACTTCGAGCTTGTTGAGTGCATGGACATAGGCGCGAGCCGAGGCGACCAGCGTGTCGGGATCGCTGGCCTTGCCGGTCGCCACGAGGCCCTGGTCGGCCAGACGAACCGAGACGGTCGCCTGCGCGTCGGTGCCCTCGGTGACGGCGTTGACCTGGTAGAGTTCCAGCACGGCGGCGTGGGGGCAGAGCTGGCGGATGCCGTTGAACACGGCGTCCACGGGGCCGTTGCCGGTCGCGGTGGTCGAGCGAGCCTCGCCCTCGATGGTCAGCTCGATCTCCGCCGTCTGCGGGCCATCCGTGCCGGCGACCACTTTCAACCGGGTGAGCGAGATGCGTTCCTGCGCGCCGGCGAGCTGGTCGTCGACGAGCGCGATGATGTCCTCGTCGAAGACGTGCTTCTTCTTGTCGGCGAGATCCTTGAAACGCTTGAACGCGTCATTGAGCGCCGCGGGCTCGAGCACGTAGCCCAGGCTTTCCAGCTTGTCGCGGAAGGCGTTGCGGCCCGACAGCTTGCCCATGATCAGCGAGGTCGAGGGGACGCCGACATCTTCCGGCTGCATGATCTCGTAGGTCTCGCGATTTTTCAGCATGCCGTCCTGGTGGATGCCGCTCTCGTGCGCAAAGGCGTTCTTGCCGACGATGGCCTTGTTGTACTGCACCGGGAAGCCGGTGATGGAGGACACCATCTTGGAAGCGCGGGCGAGCTTCTGGGTGACGACTTCGGTGTAGAACGGCATCGAGTCGCCACGCACCTTGAGCGCCATGACGCATTCTTCCAGCGCAGCATTGCCAGCGCGTTCGCCCATGCCGTTGACAGCGCATTCGATCTGCCGCGCGCCGTTGATGACGCCGGCCAGCGAGTTGGCGACCGCCAGGCCGAGGTCGTTGTGGCAGTGCGTGGACCAGATGACCTTGTCGCTATCCGGGATGGTTTCGATCAGGCGGCGGATCAGCGCGCCGTATTCGGCCGGATGCGAATAGCCGACCGTGTCCGGCACGTTGATCACCGTGGCGCCGGAATGGATGGCAACCTCGATCGCCTTGCAGAGGAAGTCGAACTCGGTCCGGGTTGCATCCTCCGCCGACCATTCGACGTCGCCGGCGAACTTGCGGCTATGCGTGACCGAGGCGCCCACTGCCTCGAGCACGGCGTTGGGGCCCATCTTCAGCTTGTGCTTCATATGCACCGGGCTGGTGGAGATGAAGGTGTGGATGCGCGGGCGCTTCGCCTTCCGGACCGCTTCGCCCGCCCGGTCGATGTCGGTGAGCGTGGAGCGCGCCAGCGAGCAGATCGTCATGTCCTTGCAGAGCTCGGCGATCTGGCGGACGCATTCGAAGTCGCCTTCGGAGGACGCAGCAAACCCGGCCTCGCAGATGTCGACTTTCATTTCCTGCAGCAGTTCGGCGAGTTCGAGCTTTTCGCGCAACGTCATCGATGCGCCGGGCGACTGCTCGCCGTCGCGCATGGTTGTATCAAAGATCAAAACCCGGTCCTTGCCGGATACGGCGTTGCCGGATGTCTTGTCTGCTGAGGCGGTCATTCGGGGCAGTCCTGAAAGGGGCTTTGTCTGAGGGCTCTTGAACCCCTGGACGCGCGACCCGCGGACCTAGTCCCGGATCACGAACGCGCCCAGGGGCTGCTAAGCAGCCCCGTCAGGGAAAGAAGGAGGGTGAGCCCCTGTTTGCGCATGAACGTTCTATCCTTGAGGTTTGCTCACACGTCAAGCGGGCAAGTCTTGCCCAACGCAAACGTTAGCCGTCCGTGGCGAGCCGGATGGCCTCGGCGGCCGCCTTGAGGCGGGCCTTCCGGCCGGGTTTGAGATCCTTCCAGCGCTGGCCGGTGATAGCCGCCTCCAGCGCGTATATGAAGTTGACCGTCACACGCTTGCCGAAGGCGAAGCGTAGCCGCCGCCAGGCTTCTTCGGGCCCCAGCTTGCGCAGCTGGGCGGGCGTCGCGATTCCGACCTCGAGTA
>DASZSI010000371.1:0-9316 GCA_035548775.1 Hyphomonadaceae bacterium | reverse complement strand
TGTTGAATTCCTTCGACTCGTAGAGGAACAGGTTGGTGTCGCCCTGATACGCCCAGTCGGTGAAGGCGAACAGCTCGCCGTCATTGCCCCACGGGATCGAATAGCGGGCGGTCAGGTCCGCAATGAATTCCGGCGCGTTGGGGAAGGGGTTGCCGTCCACCCGCGCGCGCGTCTGTCCCGCCACCACGACGGTCGGGTCGGTGATGGTGCACTGGGCGCAGATGCCGACCAGCAGGTTGGGATCGTCGAGCTTGGTGTGGGTGTAGGAAAGCCCGCCGGTGAAGACGAGGTTTTCCAGCGGCGCCCATTCGGCGTCGACTTCCGCGCCATAGGCCTTGCCTTTCTTGGCGTTGATCAGCTGGACAAGGTTGCCTGAGCCGCCGACGGCGGTGAGCTGCATGTCGTCCACATTGTAGGCGTAGACCGCCCCGTTGAGACGCAGCTGGTTGCCGAAGGACGATTTCCAGCCGGCTTCATACGAGGTGACGGTTTCCGATTTCGCCACCGACGGCGGGTTGAAGAAGGCGACATCGCGGCCCTGGATCGACGGTCCGCGGAAGCCATCGGCAACGCGGCCATAGACCGACACGTCCGGCGTCAGCTTGTACATCGCCGAAACGTCCCAGCTCACATGGTCGCCAGAGATCGAGCGCGTGTCGGCCGGCACGCCGGGATGGTGGAAGTCCTTGTCGTCGTTGGTGTAGCGCACCCCGCCGGTGACGCTCCACTGCTCGGTCAGGTCATAGGTCGCCTGGCCGAAGACGGCCCATGACGTGTTGGACTGTTCGACCGTCGTCGAGGGCGGGAAGCCTTCCGGGCCCACCGTGGTGATCGAATAGTCGGTGTCGAACCAGAACGCGCCGACCTGCCATTTCAGCGGTCCGCCGGTATTGCTGGCGAGGCGCAGCTCTTCCGTGGTCTGGTCAAGGTCATCGAGGCCATCGCGCGTGTCCGAGTCGAAGGGAATGAAGCCCGGCCCGACGCCGGCGACGCCGCCGTCGATGTCGCCGCGGCTCGAGCCCGACGTCGTCTCATAGGCGGTGATCGAGGTCAGTTTCACGTCGCCGAAATCATAGGAGACGTTCGCCGATGCGCCCCAGCCATTGTATTCCTGCGGGTTGCCGCCGCCCTGGTTGTAGCTGACGCTGTTGCGGTCGTAATTGCTGTTGAGATTGTTGTTGCCCGGCCCCAGCACGTTGGCGCGGAAGATGGCCGAGGTGCCGACCAGGTTGCGTGAGTGGACGTTGAGCAGGATGTCCAGCTTGTCGGTCGGTTTCATCAGGAACTGCACGCGGCCGGCGATCTCGTCATAGCCGCCGAGGTCATGCGTGTTTCCGCTGGTCGTGGTGTTGTCGATCCAGTCGTCGCGGTGCTCGTACAACAGCGAGGCGCGCGCCGAAATGCCTGGTCCAAGCGCGCCGGAGACCGCCCCGTCGAAGTTGAACGAGCCGAACGTGCCGAGCGAGCCCTGCGCCCGCGCCTGGAAGTCGTCGGTCGGCCGCGCCGATGTGAAGCGCACGATGCCGGCGGTGGTGTTGCGCCCGAACAGCGTGCCTTGCGGCCCGCGATAGACCTCGACCTGGTCGAGGTCGAACAGCGGCGTTGACTTCAGCACCACGTTTTCCATCACCACGTCGTCCATGATGACCGAGACGGGCTGGGACGCGGCAAGGTCGAAGTCGGTGTTGCCGAGGCCTCGAATATAGAAGCGCGGCGCCACGCGTCCGTTCGAGCTTTCGGCGTAGAGACCCGGCACCCGTGTCGCCAGCGCCAGCACGTCCTCGCCGCCCGAGAAGATGGATTGCAACTCGTCCTTCGGCATCGCCGCGGCGGAGATCGGAACGTCCTGCAGGTTTTCAGCCCGTTGGTTGGCGGTGATCACCACCACGTCCAGCTTGCCTTCGCCGCCGGCCTGCGCCGCCGCTGGCATCGCCAGCAGCGCCGCGGCGGACGCCGCCGCCATCAGGCCAGTCATCAGTCTGGTTGGAATCCGCGCGCGGGACATGCTGTCCGTCTCCCCTCGGAAAATGCGTTGCAAGAGGAGTATCGCTACCGCGCCCAGAGTCTTGCACGCGGCAGGCGAATTTGCCGGTCCGTGTTCGAATGTAACGGAATGATGCAGCCTCGCCACGCACGCGCCGCACCGCCGGGCGCCGCTAGGCGATGATGTCCGGCGTCAGCTTCGAGGACAGCCAGACGATCTGGTCCTTCACGCGCAGCTTCTCGCGTTTCAGTCCCATGATCTGGATATCGTTTGCGCCGTTCAGTTCGAGCGTCTCGATGCTGGAGTCGAGTTCGCGATGGCGGGAGCGCAAGGCCTCCAGCCGCTCCATCATCTTGTCGATGTCTCCGGGGTCGAAAACGAAGTCGCTCAACCCGCCGTCCTCCATCTTTCGACGTCGGCCAGCCCCCGCCAGCCATGGCCCATTCCTGATCCCGGGGGGCCTGCGGTGTCCTGGAATCCTTGGCCGATTCAAAGCGCTGGCTGATCGGTCTGAGGGGACCAGCAGCGCCTGGAAACAGCTCTGCCGCGCCGATGGTCTATCAAATCAGCGGCCACCCGCAAAGAGTCCGCGGAGGGCCTGACGCGGCGGCAAATCGGGCAGCGCTGTTCAACCCTGCCGAAGAATCTGTCATTTTTTTCATGAGTTGATGGGTTTCGACCATTTCAAGTCGTGACGCCCGAATTTCTTCGTGTCTTACTCATCCTCGCGGCTGGAAAGCGAGCCGCAACGGCCCCCCGATTTCTCCTGGGACCGAAGCGGACGCGGCGCTGGCCGCACGCGGTCGGGGTGGGCTGCGACAACCCGAAGCTGGCGCTTCGGATTTGGGTCGCGGGCCCCAGAACAGGAGAACACCTGATGAGCCTGGAAGCACGCATTCGGGAGTTGAGTGAGCGTCACAAACGCCTGGAAGCGGCCATCGACGCCGAGCAGAAATTCCCCTCCGGCGATGAAGTCAGGATCCACGAGCTCAAACGGAAGAAGCTTCGAATAAAGGACGAAATCGCGTCCCTGCGGACAACGGACTACAACTAGTCCTCGCAGCCCCGGTCCCCGGCGACAGCAGGCGGCCGTCCGGTCGCCCAGGCCAGCCTTACGATCGAATTCACTCGAATCTCCAACCCGCCAGGCGTTGACGCTTGGCCCGGGCGCCCTGAAAGCTGCGCACGCTGGGCGGGCATGCCGAAGAGGTCACGATGCGGGGTCAATGGGACAACGAACAACCGACTTCGCCGACGCTGATGCGCTCAGCGCTCGCGCTGATCGGCGGATTTCTCGCGCTGACTGCGGTAATTCTGATGGTGATCGCGGCCGGCAACATATTTGCCGGCAACTACGTCGCCGCCGCGATGCAGATCGCCGCGGGCATCGCCTTTCCGTTCGCCATGTGGATGGGGCTCAAGATGCTGGCCGACATCCTGACCGTGCTGAACCGGTCGCATGACCGGCTTGAGGCGCTGGAAGAAAGGCTGGCCGGCCCGACGACCGTCGACATCGAAACGACGCCGCTTACGCCCGCCGGCGGTCCGGTTGAATCGCCAGCAGCGGACGACGGCCCGGCCTACCCGGACGCCGAAACCTGACTATTCCTCGTCGCTCTTGGTCTTGGGGAAGTTGGCGAACACTTCCGCCGCCGTGACGTCGCGGCGCGTCGCGCCTTCCTCGTCGGTCGTAGCCGGGGCAGGGGCGGTCGGCGGCGGGGTAACCACCTTGCGCAGCGTCGGTCCGGACAGTTTCGCGTCCTTCTCGTCCTTGTCCTTGGCGCGCTTGGCCGCGGCCTTCGACACGAGGGCGTCGAGTTCGATCTGGCTGCACAGGCCCAGCGTCACCGGATCGACCGGTTTCAGGTTCTGCGCGTTCCAGTGCTGGCGCGAGCGCACCGATTCGATGGTCGACTTGGTCGTGCCGATCAGGCGCGAGATCTGCGCGTCGGTGATTTCGGGGTGGTGCTTGATGAACCAGTAGATCGCGTCCGGCCGGTCCTTGCGGCGCGAGACCGGCGTGAACCGGGCGCCTTTCTTTTTCACTTCCGGAACGTTGGCGTGCTTCAGCGGCGGCATTTTCAGCGAGTAGGTCTTGTCCTTCTCGCCCTTCTCGATTTCCTCGCGGGTCAGTTCGCCCGAGGCGACCGGGTCGGCGCCGCGCATATTCTCCGCGACCTCGCCGTCGGCGATGCCTTTCACTTCCAGCGGGTGCAATTCGCAGAACTCGGCGATCTGCTCGAAGGTCAGCGTCGTGTTGTCGATCAGCCAGACGGCCGTCGCTTTGGGCATGAGGATCTTGGCCATGGAGCGCCTCGTAAGTCCTGAAAACGAAAAACCCGGCGCTGAGGGCCGGGTTTCTCGGAATGTCGAGAAGGGAAGATAGTCCTGAGCGCCGCTGATATAGTTCGCTTTTTTCCGTCTGTGAACCTCGGATGACCCCGGAATCCGGGCCCCGAAGGGCCCAGAATCAGGGATTTAGGCGAGGACCTGCAAAATTATTTTGCCGGAATGGTCCGCGGCGTCCATCGCGGCCAGGGCCGCATCCGCCTCCGCCAACGGGAAAACATGGCTGATGATGGGCTTGAACCGCCCGTCCGCGATCATCGGCCAGACGTTCCTGACGACGCCCTCGGCCAGCATCTGCTTGTAGGCCTCGGTGCGGATCCGCAGGGTCGAACCGGTCACCGTCAGCCGCTTCAGCATCAGCTTGGTCAGGTCGCCCTCGACCTTGGAGCCCTGCAGGAACGCGATGTAGCAGAGCCGTCCGAGGTCCTTGAGGATGGTGAGGTTCTTTTCGAAGTAGGGCGCGCCGACCATGTCGAGGATCACATCGGCGCCGCCCTGGCTGCGCATCTCGGCCTCGAAGTCCTGCGTCTTGTAGTTGATGGCTTTGGCGGCCCCGAGGCTCTCGCACAGCCGGCATTTCTCGTCCGTGCCCGCCGTCGCATAGACCTTGGCGCCCCAGGCTGTCGCCATCTGGATCGCGGTCGTGCCGATGCCGCTCGCCCCGCCATGCACCAGCAGCGTCTCGCCCGGTTTCAGCTTCCCCATCTCGAACACATTGTTCCAGACCGTCAGCACCGTCTCCGGCAGGCCAGCCGCTTCGGTAAATCCCAGCGGCGCCGGGATCGGCATCGTCGAGCCCCAATGCGCCACCGCATATTCGGCGTATCCGCCGCCGGGCAGCAGCGCGCATACCTTGTCGCCGGGCTTCCTCTGCGAAACCTCGGCGCCCACTGCCTCGATCACGCCCGCAACCTCGAGCCCCAGCGTTTCCGGCGCCCCCGGCGGCGGGGGATAGCGGCCGGCGCGCTGGATGATATCGGGCCGGTTTACCCCCGCCGCGTGAACCCTGATCAGCACCTGCTGCGGTCCGGGCGAGGGTTTTTCGATGTCATGCAGGACAAGCTTCTGTCCCACCACCGATTTCACGGCCTTCATCGTGGGGTTCGACATTTCCGCCTATCCGTTCTTTAATCGCTGCCTGGACGCGGGCTGACTTGGGCGCGTTAGGCTTGTTGGGTCAAGCCGGGCGCGGCCGGGCAGGGGAAGGGCGAAAGAGGACCGGAGGAGAGGCGGCCATGGCGCTATTCGACGAAGAGCCGGTAAGGGTGGTGAAACGTCTCCTGGAGGACATGTCGATCCAGGAGCTCAGGGAGAAGATCGAAAGCCTGAAAGGCGAGATTGCCGCCTGCGAGGCTATGATTGTGAAGAAGGAAGCAACCCGGAAGGCTGCGGAGGCCGCCTTCTTCAAGTCGTGAGAAATCCGTAAGCTTCCATTGCCTCGGTGAAACGGAACCCCGGCAAGGGATTTGCGTGATACCACGCAGATACAAGAACGCCGCCCGCTAAGGCTTGGGCAAGGTCTCCCAACGAGACTGCTTCGCCGGACGGGTGTATTTCGAGGGACGTATGCGCGACGCCATTCACTCTGCCGACCCCGCCCATGATGAATGGAAACGGCGCGTCGTGGAGTTCGCCGGCTCGGAGATGTTCGACCGCCTGTTCAAGGACGGCATGGCTCTGGTCGAGGAAGCCGCCACCTACCTCGACGGTCCCGGACGCACGGATTCGCGCAAGCTCAACCGCGAGCTCGCCTTGGTTTACGCCGCCGAAAGCATGGAAGTAACCACGCGCCTGATGCAGGCCGCGTCCTGGCTCGTCGTCCAGCGCGCCGTCCGCGAGAAGGACATGAATGTCGAGGAAGCCGGCGACGAAAAATACCGTATCGCGAGGCCCGGCGAGCCCCACCCGGTCGATCGCGCCGTGATGCCCGGCCCCCTGATGTCGCTGGTCGATCGCTCTCGCGCCCTCTACGAACGCGTCTGGCGCTTCGACGCCACGCTCTATTCGGCTACCCCCCAGCCCACCGACAACCCGGTGATGAAGCAGATCGACCGCCTGCGCGCCGCCGCCGAGGGCGGGGCATTCGATCCCCTGTCGGTCTGGCGCAGATAGCGCTCCTGTTGTTCCGGTTCAGACGGCAGGCGTTGCTGCTGCGCGGGATGCCGGCTCGGCCTGGCGTCTAGTGCGTAGCAGCGCCGTATCAACTGTCCGATCGTAGTGAACCAGCGGCGGCTTCAGGCCGTGCGCGAACAGCTCCAGCCGCATGGCATGCGACGTGCCGGTGAGATAGACGGGCAAGCTCTTGCGGCGCGCCTTTCCAGCCAGGAGTTCGATGGTATGGGCGCCGCTGGAGTCGAGGAACGGCACGGCGGACAAGTCGATGATCACGGCATGCTGCTTGTCGACGACACGATCGAGCGCTGATCCGATTGCGGCGGCCGCGCCGAAGAAGAACGCTCCGGAAATCCGCAGGATCACCACATCGGCGTTTGTCGCAGCAGCGTGGTCATAGGGGATGCGGCGCCCGCCATGGCTGTCCGGCTCGTCTTCGGTGACGAAGGGCGTGTGCGTTTCAATCGCTGTTGTCTTCGACATGCGATGGATAAAAAGCACCGACCCGATGGCGAAGCCAACGAGGATCGCCTCGGTGAGGCTTCGGAACACTGTCAGCAAGAAGGTGGAAAGCAGGACCAGCGCATCGCCGCGGGATGCGCGAAGCAGTGTCGCGAACGCCTGCTTCTCCGCCATGTTCCAGCACACGACGACAAGCACCCCGGCAAGACTTGCGAGCGGGATATAACTGCCCAGCGGCGCGGCGATAAGGATGAAGAGAAGCAGGAAGACGGAGTGAAGCATGCCCGAAACCGGGCCATGCGCGCCAGCGCGCACATTGGTGGCTGTCCGCGCGATCGTGCCGGTCACGCACAGCCCGCCGAAGATTGCCGATCCGATATTGGCGATTCCCTGAGCCACAAGTTCGCAGTTCGAGCGATGGCGGCGTCCGGTCATGCCGTCGGCGACGACCGCGGACAGAAGCGACTCGATCGATCCAAGCAGCGCAAACGAAATGGCGTTGGGCAGGACCGCCTCAACTTTTTCCAGGGTAAAAGAGGGAAGCGCCGGCAGAGGCGGCGTACTGGGGATGCCGCCAAACCTGCTTCCGATCGTTTCCACCGGCAGATGCAGAAAGGCGGAAACCGCCGCGGCGCCGGCGACGGCGATCAACATGGCGGGCCAGGCCGGCCTTAGCTTCCGCAATATCGCAATCACTGCAATGACGCCGGCCGCGACCAGCAGGGCATCAGCGTTGAACGTCGGCAAAGCGGTCCACAGGGCCGGAATCTTCTGCACCAGCTCGGCAGGCTCCGGGCCCGCCAGCGAAAGGCCGAGAAGATCCTTGATCTGGCTTGTCGCGATGATCACGGCGATGCCGGCGGTGAATCCGACCGTGACGGGATACGGAATGAACTTGATGTAGGAGCCCAGCTGCAAGAGCCCGATGCCCATCAACATCACGCCGGCAAGGATGGTGGCGATAAAAAGCCCATCCATCCCATGCGCCTGGACGGTGCCGGCCACGATGACGATGAAGGCCCCCGCCGGGCCGCCGATCTGGAAGCGGCTGCCGCCCAGAAGGGAAACCAGGAAGCCGCCGACGATCGCCGTGTAGAGGCCCTGCGCGGGCGTGCCGCCGGAGGCTATCGCAATCGCCATCGAAAGGGGCAGGGCGACGATTGCGACCGTTATTCCCGCTATGGCATCCGCCCGAAACTGGCTGAGGCCGTAGCCTTCCCGCAGCACCGTAACCAGCTTCGGCGTGAAGAGTTCGCGGAAGCTCGGGGGGCTGTCCTGGGGGCTCTGGGCGGCGGCGTTGACCATCTTGTTCATCCCCGCCCCCGGGCCTGCCGGGGGCTCGCGTCACTTTCTTGCTGGCTTCCTGAGTCGCACGCCGCGTCCCCGGCCTGCACTGGGCGCGTTCTCGCCAAGAAGCTCCACGCCTCCGCGTTCCAGCGCTTCGACCACCTTGGTCAGGGATTCCACCGTCCCGCGGACCGAGCCTTCGCAGGCTTCCATGCGCTGGATCGTTGGCAGCGAGAGACCGGCAAGAGCCGCAAGCTCGCGCTGATCGATGCCGAGCAGGGCGCGCGCGGCGCGCATCTGGGGTCCGGAAATCATGGCGGCTCAGAATGATATATAAAACATCAATAGAGATGCATGGTACTACCAGATGGATGTATTTCCAAGCCTACCATGCCGGAGCGCGATCTTGCCGCAGGCCCAAAGCAAAAGGCCCGCTGTTTCCAGCGGGCCTTGGCGTATCGATGGGCCGAAGTCGCGTTACGACTTCATGAAGCCCTTGAACTTGTCCTTGAAGCGCGACAGGCGGCCGCCGCGGTCCAGCGTGGCGTGGCCGCCGCCGGTCCAGGCCGGATGGGTTTTCGGGTCGATGTCGAGCGCCAGGCTCGCGCCTTCCTTGCCCATCGTCGAACGGGTCTTGAAGGTCGTGCCATCGGTCATGGTGACCGTGATGAAGTGATAGTCGGGATGGCCTTCTTTTCTCATCGAAACCTCCGGCGCGGCGGGTCGTTACCCCGGGCCTAGCGCGGGCCTTGCTGAATTCGGGAGCGGGGCTCATACCCGAAGGCGATCTTGCTGGCAAGCCGGGCCTCCAAAGCCCATGTCACAAGGGTTTTCGGGGCCGGAGTTACCCATGAGCGATGGCGGCGGGCAGGAACAGGCCCGGTTCGATCGGACGGCGGGGTCCCAGCGCTGGGGCGGGGCAGGTCCGGAGCGCGAAAAAGGCCGGTCCCTGCGGCCCCTCCTGGGCCTCATGCCTTATGTGAAGCGCCAGCAGGTCACAGCCATCCTCGCGGTCATCTTCCTTGCCGTGTCCTCGGCGCTCAACCTCGCCATCACCTATCCGGCCCGGTTCCTGGGCGATGCGGGTTTTACCGCCGCCAACGCTGACATGGTGAACGCCGG
>DASZSI010000370.1:0-7908 GCA_035548775.1 Hyphomonadaceae bacterium | reverse complement strand
CACGCCCTTGGTGAGGTCGACCTTGGCGAGCGCGGGAGAGGCGAACGCGAGGGAGGCAGCCGCCAGGAGGAGCAGGGAGGAAACACGGGTCATCTTGGATCTCCGATTGTATGGTCGCGGGGAGAGCGACCACTCTGGACTAGACGGCGTCAGGTTGACGCCGTCAAGTGACGTTGGGTGACATTTGGAAGACGGGCGCTAACACCTCCGTCAACTCAGGCTCAACGTGGCGACTGGCCGCGATGACGCCTCGGTGATCCGGCCGCCCGTCGTTGGCTCGGCGCACCGATCCAGCCCCGGCCACGGCGTTTCCTCCCTTCCTGATCGAGGCTTCCGCCGCCAAACAGCATCAGTTCACGCGCGAGACGGTTCTCGCCTGTGGCGGGCAAATCGACTTGTCCCTCGGCCGTTTTCGTTCGCGCCGCGAGCGTTGGCTTGACATGCAGATAGGGCGCGATCCTTGCTGGTATCGGGGATAGCTGGTGAGGGACACACCATGATCTTGAAACTGTTGGCTGGCGCCGGGCTCGGGGCGCTGAGCATTTCCGGCTGCGCGATCGTCAGCGACCTTGGCGCCACGGGTGTCGCCGAGAACATCGAATCGAACGCTGCGACGCTGAACGAGGCGCACACTCGCGCCATGACGTCGATCATCGCCATGAACGTGCTGCGCGCGCGCGATCGCTGGCCCACCAACTACACGACGCTGTCGGGCATCAAGTCGAATCCGACCCTGTCGCTCAATGCGGGGGCAAGCTTCAGTCCGCTCGGCCTGGGCAATTCGCGCCTGCCGTTTGCGGGGTCTTCGGCCAACATCGCGCGCAACGAAACCGCGAACGCCGAATACTCGGTCAACCCGTTTTCCAACAACGACAAGACGCAAGGCCTCCTGTCGCCGATCCAGCCGCAGATGCTGCTCAACTACTGGAACGCCGGCTGGCCGCGCGAAACGCTGATGTGGGTGTTCGTCGACTCGGTTCTGTTCCCGGGCGCCTCGCAGCCCTGGCAGATCGACGGCGACGAATTTGCCCTCAACCCATCCGCCATCGATGTCGAAAACTCGAAGCGCTATCTCGAGATCATCCACCGCGCCCAGGCTAACGAAGTGAACTTCGTTCAGCTGCCGGCGCCGGGACCCGACGCCCGCCACTGCACACCCTATGATCCGGTCTATCTCCGCGAGACGCTGGGCGGCGCCGGCGGCGGCGGTCTTGATGGCGGGGCTGGCGGCGGAGGTGGGCGTGCCGGCGGCGGGGGTGGCGGCGGCAACATGACCGACACCATCCGCACGGTCGAAAGCCTCACCGGCCGCCAGATGATCCTCACCGACGAAAAGCGCACGCCCAAGCCGGGCGAAGCCTCGATCGCGCCCGACAAGTTCAACCGCCAGCTGCTGCTGTGCGATCCGGCCGTGCCGCAATGGGGTTTCGTCGACGCCAAAACCGGCGCGGTCCTCGCCACCATCCGCACCCGGTCCTTCGACGACATGATCTACTTCCTGGGCGAAACCCTCCGCTCGGGCACGGACGAACACCCCGTGGTCATGGGCGACGTCATCCTGTTCCAGACCTATAGCAACCGCGGCAACCGCGAGTTCGCGGTCAGGGTGGAGCATGCCGGCAAGGTCTATTTTATCGCGCCCCAGACGCCGATCGAGGCTCACAGTGGTCCGAAGGATGTCACCGGCAACGTGTTGTCGCTGCTGAACCAGCTCTACCTGCTCGCGCAGTCGGACGAATTCCTGCAGGCGCCGGAAGCCCGCTTCCGCTAAGAGGCCGTTGCGTCAACCGCATCGCCGGGCGAATATCGTCTGAAGGATTAGCCGGGCGGAACTGGGTATGTCGGGCGACAACAGCGGAGAAGCCAAGGACGGCAAGGCGCCGGACCAGCAGGGCTTCCAGATCACGTATACCGATGCGGATCTGGAGCGCCTTGGCCGTGCGCCTGGACTCATGCGCCGGCTGTCGAAGGGCGACACCGTCGCCAAGCGCTTCGTCATCGAGGAGCTACTCGGCCAGGGCGGGACCGGCGCAGTCTACAGCGCCTCCGATACCTACACCCGGCAAACGGTTGCTCTGAAGCTGATACGTCCCGATCGCGTGCCCACGGCCGAAAAGCGGGAGAAGCTGTTCTCCGAAGCGGCGACGGCGCGCGGCATCCGGCACAAGAACGTCGTCGCCGTCTACGACGCCGGCCTGACGGATTCGAACGAGCCCTTCATCACCATGGAGAAGGTGGAGGGCCGCCTGCTGCGGTCCTGGCTCCAGGAGCAGGTCGCCAATCCCGAGAACTGTCCGCTCGACGTCGCCGCGGCGATCATCTTCGGCATCCTCGATGGCCTCGAGGCGGCGCACGAACTCAACATCATCCACCGCGATCTCAAGCCGGAGAACGTGTTCCTGATCGGCGAGCCGAAGCCCGAAGTCGCCCGCGTCAAGATACTCGACTTCGGCCTTGCGACCGTCGCCAACTCGGCCACCGATCGCACCTCGTCCCTCGGCGTCGGCACGGCCTGGTACATGGCGCCGGAACAGGAAACCGCGCCGAACGCGGTCACCGTCGCCGCCGATTTCTACGCGCTGTCCGTGATCTTCTACGAGCTCCTGGTCGGCGCACGCCCGGTGTCCCAGCTCGACCGTGTCCGCCAGCAGCGGACGGATATCCCTTCCGCCGTCGACGATCTCATCTATCTGGGCCTGTCCAAGAACTGGCGGCTCAGGCCCAATTCGGTGACGAAATACCGCCACCTTCTCCAGGCCGCGATCGACACCCCGGAAGCCAGGAAGGCGCGCGAGGACCGCAAGCTCGAAGCGCAGGGGCCCGCCGCGATGCTCAAGCGGGCCGGCGAACTTTTCGCCCAGTCCCGCTCTTCTTCCGGCGCCGAGGCCGGCGCCCTGTTCGAGGAAAGCCTGGCCTGGATGACCAAGGCCGCCGAAGGCGGCGAGGTCGACGCCATGCTCCAGCTCGGCCGCCTCAGAAGCTGGCCGGCCGCAAAGGATCTCGGCGAGTCCTCCGTCAACCGCCGCCTGTGGGTCTGGGAGATTGTGGGCGGAAACAGGGATGCCGCCGCCGAACGCTCCGACGAACTCAAGCACGAAATCTCCGCCTCTTCGTTTGCAGCCTGCCTCGACCTGGCGGCCGCCCGCTTCTGGTTCGACCGCGCGGCCCAGGCCGGCAATGCGGGCGCGAAATATCACCTCGCAGAGCTGATGATCACCGGCGAAGGCGGGCCGGCCGATTTCTACGGCGCTCGCAAGCTTCTATCTCAAATCGCGGACGGTGATCCGCTCGCCGCCTATCCGCTGGCCTTCATGCAGCGCCACGGACTTGGCGGCCCGGTCGACGCCGCCGGCGCCCGCGCCCTGTTCGGCGTCTGGACTGTGAAGGGCTTTGAAACCGCCGCTGAGCATCTCTGCAACATGCTGTGGAAGGGCGAGGGCGGCCCGGCCGATCCGCACCGTGCGCATGAAGTCGCGGTCCCGCAGGCTCATCGCTGGGTAACGATCCGCCAGCTCCAGAACGTCTTTGGCGGCGTGACAAGTCCCGAAGGGCTCGCCGAGCTGCGCGAAATCCTGTTCCTGCTCGCCGCCGACAAGATCAAAGGGTCACAGGGTTATCGCTGGCTGGCCGACATGCAGGCGAAAGGCCAGGGCGGGCCGGTCGAGGCCACGCGCGCCATAGCCAGCCTGCGCAAGGCTGCAGAACGCGGCGACAAGTCAGCTCTGGAGGAAATCTCCGCTCTAGAAACCCGCGCCCAGCAGGAAGCCGCAGTTGCGGCCCGCAACGAAGCGCTCTCGCTGTTCGACGGGGACAAGGTTCGCGCCGATCCGGCAAAGGCCCGCAAGCTGTTCGAGACGGCGGCAAAGCTTGGCGACGTATCCTCGATGTCCAACCTCGGTTGGATGATGGAGCGCGGCGAGGGCGGGCCCAAGGACTACGCCGCCGCCCGCGACTGGTACCGCAAGGCGGCCGAGGGCGGTTTCGTCGCCGGCATGTTCAACTATGCGAACTACCTGCGCGACGGCACGGGCGGTTCGAAGGACCTCAACGCGGCGCGCGCCTGGTACAAGAAGGCGGCTGACAATGGCGACAAGGACGCCGCCGCCGCCCTGGCGGAGATGGATGCGCCGCTTTCTCCAACCAAGCTGGCCGAGATGCGCCGCCGGGCTGACGCCCTTTACAAGCAGGGCAAGGGGACGGCTGCGGAAATCGCCGAAGCCGTGAAGCTCTACGTCGAAGCCGGCGAAGCCGGCGACATTGATGCGATGAACGCCCTGGGGCGCATGGCGCGCTGGGGCGAAGGCGTCCAGCGCAACTCCGACAGCGCAAAGGTATGGTTCCGCAAGGCGGCGGAACTCGGCGACCCCTACGCCATGTATATGCTTGGCTGGATGCTCAAGAACGGCGAGTCGAACGACGGCTGGAAGTACGACACCGAAGGCGCCGTCCGCTGGCTCACCAAGGCGTCGGATGCCGGCGAAGTGCGAGCGACCACCATGCTGGGCGACATGCTGACCGGCGAAAGGCAATTCAAGCTCTACCACAAGGCCGCGGAAGGCGGCTGGGTCGGCGCCATGATAAAGCTGGGCAAGCTCCTGCTGACGGGCGCCGCCGGGGTGCCGGCCGACAAGAACGCCGCGCGGGCCTGGATCGCCAAGGCGGCCGCCACCGGTGACTCCGAAGCGGTCAAGCTTCTGAAAGAGAAGTTCTAGACAGCGCCAAGTAATTTGGACTGCTCACGCCGTTCGGAACGGGTTCCGCCGGAATGCGTCACGCGCTACGTTCGATGCGTGACAGCACAGTGAAACGTTATGCAACCGGCTAGCGATACCGATCAGTCCGACAAGGCGCCTTCGCGCAAATACAGCCAGAAACGCGACCAAATCCTCCAGCGGGCAGCGGAAAAGTTCAACACTTTGGGCGTGCGGGGCGCGACGCTGGCCGATATCGCAGCCTCGGTCGACCTCAACCTCACCAGCATCCGGCATTATTATATCCGGAAAGAAGATCTTGTGGCCGCGGCCTTCCTGCGCTCGATCGAGGTACACACCTCTCGACTCGAAAAGTCCCGCCGTGCGGGCCCGCCGGAGGCGCGGGTGCGCGACTTGGTGCATCGTTATTTCGAATTCCGCCGTCGCATCCGCCTGGGTGAAGAGCAGGAGATAATGATCTTCGGCGACCTGCGCTCGTTGGCGGAGCCGCAGGCGAACGAAGTCTGGCCCAAATACGTCAACCTGTTCCGCACCGTGCGCGAGATCGTCGCTGATCCGGACGAGATCGACGCCGACCGCCAGCGGGTCAACGCCCGCGCCCATACCCTGATCTCCCAGTTCATGCGATCGGTGTTCTGGCTGCCTGACTATGACGTCGAGGACTTCGGCCGGGTAGAGGCCCGGTTCATCGACATCCTGCTCAATGGCCTTGCCGGGCCTGGATTCCAGTTTGCCGACGCCGGCGTTCATCTGCCCGAAGAGGCGCCGCCGGACAAGCGCTCGCGCGAATCCTTCCTGCTGGCGGCGACACGGCTGATCAACGAACAAGGCTATCGCGGCGCCTCGGTGGAACGCATCGCCGCCAGGCTCAACGTCACCAAGGGATCATTCTACCATCACATCGATGCGAAGGACGATCTTGTCGTCGCCTGCTTCAAGCGCAACACGCAGATCCTGAACGATGCGCTACGCCTTGCAATCGCCAGCCAAAAAACCGGAATTCGCCAGGCGCTCGCGGCGGCCGGCATGCTTGTCCGCCGCCAGCAGACGCCGGCCGGACCGCTCCTGCGCAACTCGGCGCTGATGTCGGTGGACCAGGAAACCCGCATCGACATGCTCCGCCAGATGGGCCATGTGGTCGAACGCTTCACCGACATGGTGTCCGACGGGATCATGGATGGGTCGGCGCGCGTGTGCGATCCGCGTGTCGCCGGTCAGATGCTGATGGCGATGGTCAACTCGGCGTCCGAGCTGAAGAACTGGGTGCCCGATCTCACGGCGGAGAATTCGGTCGAGCTTTACGCCAGGCCGCTGTTCAAAGGCTTGTTTGCCTAGACCGTGTGCTGCTCCTGCAGCCACGCGGTCAGGACGCCGCGCTCAACCAGCAGATCCCAGGCCTGTTCCGGCGTCTCCGCGTAGGAGAACATCGATAGGTCCTCCGCGCCGATCAGGCCATGTTTCACCATGGCCTCGAAGCTCACCACCGACCGCCAGAATTTCTCGTCGTAGAGGATGATCGGCAGTGGCGGCGACTTGCCGGTCTGGCGCAGCGCGAGAATCTCGAACAGTTCGTCGAACGTGCCCAGGCCGCCGGGAAACACGACCAGGGCATTCGCCCTCATGGCGAAGTGCATCTTCCGCATCGCGAAGTAGTGGAAACGGAAGGTCAGTTCCGGCGTCGAATAGGCGTTGGGGAATTGCTCGTGCGGCAGCGTGATGTTGAACCCGATCGAAGGCGCGCCGGCATCCTGTGCGCCGCGGTTGGCCGCTTCCATGATGCCTGGGCCGCCCCCGGTCGCGATCACGTTGTCGCGCGGGTGGACATTGTGCATGGCGCCGCCCTTTTCCGAGGCCAGCTTGGCGAAGGCCCGGGCATGGGCATACCAGCGCCGGTGATCCGGCGGACCGTTCTCGGCAAACCGCGCGCTGCCGAACACAACCAAGGTCGACCGCACGCCCCAGCGCTCCAGCGCCTCTTCGGTCTTGGAGTACTCAAGCAGGAAGCGCACGCCGCGCATTGACTTGCCGAGCAGGAAATCCTGGTCCAGCGCCGCCAGCCTGTAGGACGGCGAAGCGATCTGCGCTGCGTTCTCGCCCGGCTTGTGCGACAAGGGCGCGCCTTTGTGCGACTTCACTCGCTCCAGCGAAGGCTTTGCGGGAACAGGTTTTGCGGGTTTCTTCTTGGTAGCCATGGCTTCCGTTACACAAAAAGGGAGGCTGTCTTACTCTCTGGAAGTTAAGGAAGCGACCCGGAAAAATAGCGAATTCAAGCCTTGCCCTAGTGCGCCTCGGCCCAGCTTTTTCCCTGGTTGGCCTCAACCACCAGCGGCACCTTCAGTTGAAGGTGCGGCAGCGTCGCCTTCGACATCACGTCCTTGGCGACGGCGACCAGCTTCTTGACCTCCTTCTCGGGGGCCTCGAACACCAGTTCGTCGTGCACCTGCAGCAGCATTTTTGCCTTGAGGCCGGCTTCCTTCAGCGCCTTGGGCATGCGGATCATGGCGCGCTTGATGATGTCGGCGGCCGAGCCCTGCAGCGGCGCGTTGATCGCCTGGCGCTCGCCGAAAGAGCGCTCGGCGCCGTTCTGCGATTTGATCTGCGGCAGCCACACCTTGCGGCCGAAAATGGTGGAGACATAGCCGTTCTCGCGCGCGAAGGCGCGGTGGTGTTCCATATAGTCCTGGATGCCCGGGAATTTCTGGAAGTACTTCTTGATGTAGGCCGCCGCTTCCTCGCGCGGGATCGACAACTGGCGCGCCAGGCCGAAGCCGGAGATGCCATAGATGATGCCGAAATTGATCGCCTTGGCGCGGCGGCGCACCATCGGGTCCATGCCCTTCACCGGCACGCCGAACATCTCGCTCGCCGTCATGGCGTGAATGTCGACGCCCTCGAGGAAGGCGTTGGTCAGGCTCGGAATGTCGGCGACGTGGGCCAGAAGCCGCAGTTCGATCTGCGAATAGTCGGCGGAGACCAGCACATTGCCCGGCGCGGCGATAAATGCCTCGCGGATCTTGCGGCCTTCTTCGGTGCGGATCGGGATGTTCTGCAGGTTGGGATCTGTCGAAGCCATCCGCCCTGTCTGAGCGCCCGCCAGCGAATAGGAGGTGTGCACGCGGCCCGTACGCGCATCGATCGCATCGCGCAGGGTCTCGGTATAGGTCGAGCGAAGCTTCGACAGCATGCGCCAGTCGAG
>DASZSI010000369.1:0-1792 GCA_035548775.1 Hyphomonadaceae bacterium | reverse complement strand
AGATCGCGATGATCTTCGGCACGAAGACGAGCGTCATCTCCTGCACCTGGGTGAGCGCCTGGAAGAAGGCGATGACCAGGCCCACGACGAGGCCGGCGATCATCGCCGGCGCGCACATGATCACGGTGGTCCATAGGGCGTCGCGCCCGAAGTCGAGAACCTCCAGGCCGTTCATGCCTGTTTCTCCAATTATGGTTTCTGACCGTTAACCCTTGCGAACCAAACGTTAAAAAAGGGTGGGCAAAACCTGCCGGGCGCCGGCCGGAAGCTGGCGTTTGCTGGCGTTTTCGAGGTCTTTTGACGGGCTGCGGCGAATTAATCGGGCGGTTCGCGTCCGGCGCACGACCCGCTCGTCCCGACGGGCGTCGGGACCCAGGGATCACGTCGACCCAGCCCTGCCTTAGAGCTGCAGCCTCAATCCAGAACAAGCCGCGCATTCCGCCCTGGGTCCCGATGTTCATCGGGACGAGCGGGGGCTGGGGCTCAGCTAGCCAGCGGCAACCTTACGCGCACCTTGAGGCCGGGGTTGTTGTCCTCCAGCAGCAGTTCGCCCCCGTGCATGCGGGCGAGCGTGGCCGCGAGCGAGAGGCCGAGACCGCTGCCGGGCGTGGTGCGGGCCGCATCCAGCCGTCCGAAGCGCTTGATGGCGAAACTGCGCTGGTCCTCCGGGATGCCGGGTCCGTTGTCGGCGACTTCGATCTCGGCGAAGCCTTTCGCGGCGTGAACGGACATGGAGATCGCTTTATCGCTCCCTGCTCGCTTGAGTGCGCCGTGCTTCATCGCGTTGTCGACCAGATTGGACACAAGCTGGGCCAGGAATTGCGCGTGGCCGCGAACCTTGACCGGCTCCGCGCCCGAGAAGGAGAGCTTGACGCCAAACTCCTCGGCCAGCGGTTGGTGCAGCTCGAAGATGTCCTCCATCATCGGCGTAAGATCGAGCTCGGTGAACTGATCCTTGGCGGCGCCTGCTTCAGCCCGGGCGATATCGATCATCGCGGAGAAAGAGGAGAGGATGCGGTCGGCTTCGTCAGCAGCAGCGCCGAGCGCCTCGCGTCGCGTCGGCGCCTCAAGGTCGCTGTCGGCGGCGCGCTGGATCTGCGTCTTGAGGCGCGTGAGCGGCGTGCGGAGATCGTGGCTGAGGCTGTCGGTGACGGTGCGAAGCTCCACCACCAGTACTTCGATCCGTTCAAGCATCTGGTTGAGCGTGAACGCCAGGCGGCCGAACTCGTCGCTCATGGACCGCACGGGAATGCGGGTCGTGAGATCGCCGGCCACGATGGCGCGAGCGGTGTGGTCGATATCGCCGATACGGCGCATGACCAGGCGGTTGAGCAGAAAGCCGGCGCCGGCGGCGAGAAGGACAGCGATAAGCAGCGCAACGGCGCCGGCCTCGATCAGCGCTTCCTGGAATGAGCGCTGGGCGGCGAGGTCGCGTCCAACCAGCAGGCGAAGGTCGTCGACGTCGAACGCGCGGGCCCCGATCTCGATCTCCTGCCCCGTCGCGGCGCGTGTGAGGCGCACGCGCATCCAGCGCCCGTCGATAGGCGCCCCTGCCGGCCACTTCGAGAGGTTGCCGATGATCGCCTCGCCGGCCTTGTTCGCGAGCAGATAGACCGCCGCGCTGTCGTCGTGGGCGCGCACGCCGATGGTGTCGATGAGGCCGTCGGCGCCGCCATCGCGATAGCTCTCGCGCAGGCCCTCGATCTCCGCCTGCACTACATCGGCGGTCTGCTGTTCAAGAATGCGGGTGGTGGAGACGTAGGTGAGCGTGAAGGCGGCGCTGATGATGGCG
>DASZSI010000368.1:0-1899 GCA_035548775.1 Hyphomonadaceae bacterium | reverse complement strand
ACACGGCCAGCTGCTCGCGCGCGAACGTTTCCATCGCATACGTCTCGCGCCAGTCGCTGTCGCCCATGCCCGAGAAAGTCATGGCGACGACGTGATAGTCCTGCGTCAGGTAGGGCGCGATGAAGTCCCACCAGTGGGCATGCGCGCCGTTGCCGTGCACCAGCAGAAGCCCTGGCTTCGACCGGTCGCCCCAGCGCTGGTAGTGGATTTTCGCGCCGTCGCTGGTCGCATAGGCGGTCTCGTACTTTACCGCGACCGCATCCTCGAACCATTTCGGCGCCGGCGGCTGCGCGCCGTGGTAGGCGGCCAGCGGCCCCTGTTCGGCCGGCATCTCGGCCGGCTGGTCGCGAACCAGCCTGTCGCCCTTGGTGTCCTTGCCGTCGGCCATGTGCATTGCCTCGCGTCTGCTTCCACTAAGGACGGAAGCACGGCGGAGGCAAGCTCATCCCATTTGCTCAGGGATTTTGCGGCGTGAACCAGATCGGCGAGGTCCAGGCGCGTTCCTGCAGCGTCGCCGCCACGCGGTCCGGCACGGGCAGCTTCTGCTGGATGGCCAACAATGTGGACCAGCGCGGCGTGGGTATCTCCAGCACGCGGGCGTAGTAGGACGCCGGAACGCCGGCCTTGAATTCCGGATCGGTCCACACCGTGCCGAGTTCCGCCGCGCCGATGGAATTCTTGTAGCTGCCATCCTTCAGATCGACCGTGTTGCCGACCGCCGGCGCCTTGCCGGTCTTCTTGTCCACCTTGCGCCCGCCGGACAGGGCGACGTCGAACACCTTCTCCTTGTAGTCCTTGCCGTCGAGCCAGACCTTGACGATCTGGATGCGATCCAGGTTGGCGCCGGTCGGATCTTTCATTGCCTGCACGACGAAAGTCGGCGCTTTCGACGTCTTCGGTTTCAGCGGCATATCCCCGCCCATGGCTGCGCCGGTCTGATAGGCTAGGGCAGGCCAGTCCTGCTTGCTCAGCATATTGGACGGGAAGGTCCATCCGCCGAACATGCGCACGCGGATGCGCGTGCCAGACGTCGCGAAGGTCTCTTTCCGTTTCAGCGCGGCGAAGATCGCATTGCGCGTGTTTTCTTCGGCCCACACCCCGGTGATCGAGCCCGAGCCGAACTGCAGGCGGTCGTTCTCTCGCTGGCCGTTGGGGCGCACTTCCTGCCCGGTGTCGCTGACCAGAATGTTGCGCGCCTGCTGGGGCGACAGTTTCATGGTGGTGGGATCAAGGCCGCTGATGCCGCTGGCATAGCCGTTCTCGTCGCTGACGGTGAGGCCGTTGTGGATGTCCGATCCGCCCACAAATCCCAGCTTGTACGGGTTCAGGCCAACCTTCGACATGATCACCAGGCCGCGGCCCAGCGCCTCACGCACATAGCTGCCGTGCAGCACCGATGTTGTCTCTCCCGCATAGACCCGGTCCATGATCTGGAAGTCGGCATACTCGTCCGTGGGCGACAGCTGCGGCGCGGTTTCCGAAGTGCCCTTGGTCTGCGAGATTTCGACCAGCGGCTCGTTCAGCGCGCGCTGCATGGCGTATTGCGCATTGATCGGCTTGCCGTCGAACATCGTCCATTCGAAGTCGTTGCCGTCGCTCAGGTTCGGGTTGTGCGGAATCGCCAGCACATCGATTCCTCTCGCCCGCACGCTGTCGAGGAAGTTCCACAAGTCTTCGGGGTTGTGGGAATCGTTGGCGGTGAAAGGCGGGGGCGTGTTGTCCGCATTGAAGATCACGTTGCGGTGCATGTGGATGCCCTTGCCGGGCGTCGCGGTCCATTCATAGGCCAGGAAGGTCGTGAACTTGCCCGGCTGGTAGTTGGCGTTCGCCGCGCGCATCTCGACATTCCAGCCATCGGCGGCGACCGCCGCGGCCTTCAGGTCCGGCGTATTCTCGTTC
>DASZSI010000367.1:0-2791 GCA_035548775.1 Hyphomonadaceae bacterium | reverse complement strand
TCTCGACTATGACTGTCCCGTTCCGCGCGGTTGAAGGCGCAGACGCGCGCACGCGACCATCGCGTGCGTTAGGGATCAGTCCTGGTGCGAGGTCAGACGCTGCCGAGCACAAACCCGGGGCGCCGACCGGCCCCTGGGTTTGACAGGGGCGAACAGAACAAAATCGTTCGCCTCATCGGCTGCTGTGGCTCCATGCGATGTCGAGGAAGATGTCCCCCGACCTGCGACCGTCTGACCCAAGATTCGGGCGGCATTTGGGCGCCGCGCGAAACTCCTGCAGATGGTTTGCGTTGGTTGGGTGAGCCGAAGAGCTGAAGAGACGGACAGGCAAGCCGAACGGCGGCGGGATTTCCGTTTGGCGCGCGACCATCTAGATACCGGCCATGATCTTCCATCCCGAACGCGCCATCCTCGAACTCGGCGACAGTTTTTACGCCCCTGTCGAGCCTGCGGATTTTCCCCAGCACACGATCCGCTGGCGCAACCAGCGCTGGGCCGATGCGGTCGGGCTGGGCGGACTGAGCGATCCGGAATGGATCGACCATTTCGGCAAGTTCGCGCCGCTGCAGGGGTCGCTCGAAAAACCGCTGGCGCTGGCTTATCACGGCCACCAGTTCCAGGTTTACAACCCCAACATCGGCGATGGGCGCGGCTTCCTCTTCGCCCAGCTGCGCGACAGGCAAGGGCGCCTGCTCGATCTCGGCACCAAGGGTTCCGGCCGCACGCCTTGGTCGCGCACCGGCGACGGACGCCTCACCCTCAAAGGCGGCGTCCGCGAGATCATGGCCGCGACCATGCTCGAGGCGCTGGGCGTCTACACCTCCAAGGCCTTCTCCCTGATCGAGACCGGCGAACAGCTTGCCCGCAACGACGAGCCCTCGCCGACGCGCTCTTCTGTCCTGGTCCGTCTCTCACACAGCCATATGCGCTTCGGCACGTTCCAGCGCGCGGCCCATGACGGCGACGCCATCGGCAAGCTGGTCGAGTACTCGATCCGCCACTTCTATCCGCAGGCAAAAGGCGCCGACATGGCCGCCTCGGCTGCAAACCTCCTGCGCGAAGCCGTGAACGCGACCGCCGACCTGTGCGCATCATGGATGGCGGCGGGTTTTGTCCACGGCGTGCTCAACACCGACAACATGGTGGTCACAGGCGAAAGCTTTGACTACGGCCCCTGGCGCTTCCTCCCGTATTCCGACCCCAGCTTCACGGCGGCTTATTTTGACGAGACCGGCCTCTATGCCTTCGGCCGCCAGCCGCAGACGGGCCTGTGGAACCTCACCCAGCTCGCCTCCGCCCTTACGCTGGTTTGCGATGTCCCGCCGCTGGAACAGGCGCTGGACGCCTATGAAGGACTTTATCGGTCGGCGTTTCCGCGCCGTTTGCTCGCAGTGCTGGGCCTCCGGCAAAAGGATGACGCCGTCGACCTCGACCTCCTGAAATCGCTGTTCGGCTGGATGGGCGAGACGCGCGCAAGCTGGCCGCAGGTCTTCTTCGACTGGTTCGGCGGCCCCGCGAGCGAAGACCGGGCAGGGCGCAGTCCGCTCTCGGGGCTTTATGCCGCGCCCGCGTTCGAACCCGTGCGACGCGCCCTGCTGGAACACGCGCCCGAACGGCCGGAACGCCTCTCGCACGCCTACTTCCAGAACGAACGCCCGGTCAGCCTTCTCATCGAGGAAGTCGAGGCTTTGTGGGACCACATCGCGGAACGCGACGATTGGGGGCCGTTTCATGCCCACATGGAGCGCATCGAGACGGCTCGGCAGGCGCTCGATCTCGTACGCCGTCAATCATAGGTAAAGACCGAAAAATCGGTAAAGACGTCTGAATCCGCAGAGAATTCTACGCCCCATTCTCGCGCCAGACCCCTTCGGTCCTACGGGTTTGTTAACCGTTCTCGCGCGAGATGACATGGGCATTTCCTCCATCTCGGCGCCAGCGCATGACGTCCGCTCCTCTTCCGTTGGGTTCTGCATCGCCTCCCGAGGTGATCGAGCGGGCCTTTACCAGCGCGGTCGAGCAATTCCTCAACTCGGTCACCGAAGCCTTCGCCCTCATCGACCAGGAAGGCCGCGTCGTCCGCGCCAACATCGCCTACCGCCGCCTGACCGGCCCCGCCGGCGGCGCCCACGACGCCTCGATCATCTCCTATCTTGACCAGGAGCGGCGTGAAGCCTGCCGAGAGGCCCTGCGCACGCTGTCTGAAAAGACGCCGCTTCGCTCGCTACAGATGCGCTTCAAGATCGGCAACGAGCTGAAGCTGATCGACGCCGAGTTTTCGTGGATGGGCCCGTCGGGCCTGCTCGCCTTTGTCGGCCGCGATGTCACGCGCCAGGACACGCTGGAGCGCGAGCGGGTCGAGACCGCAACCGCCCGCGATGCCGTCGAACAGGTCGGCGACATCGGCCACTGGCGCGCCGGCCGCGACTTCAAGCTGCAGTGTTCGGCGGGCGCCTCGCGCATCCTCGGCCTTGATCCGGCCGCTCCGCCGCTGGTGCTCACCGATTTCGTCGAGATGATCGTGCCGGAGGACCGCGCCGCCGCCGTCGCCGCCGCGCGCGACGCCTTCGAGAAACGCAAGCCGGTCAAGCACACCTTCCGCGTTCGCCGCCCGGACGGCGCCATGCGCATGCTGCGCGTCGCCGGCGCGCCCTCGATCGACGGCCGCGGCGCGGTCGAGGCGATGCACGGCGTCATCGTCGACAAGACCGACGGCCACGCGGCGCTCCAGGCTGCGATGAACTCCGACTCGACCGTGCGCCGCTTCGTGCAGGCCGCTCCCATGGCGATG
>DASZSI010000366.1:0-6977 GCA_035548775.1 Hyphomonadaceae bacterium | reverse complement strand
TGGAACCTTCGCCTGGTAGACCGCCGCCATCGCCCGCACGCCATGGCGGGTGACGCCCGCCCTCTCGTGCTTGGCGCCGACGGCGAAGCCTGGGCAGTCGACGAAGTGGACGATGGGAAGGTGGAAGGTGTCGGCGAGATCGAAGATGCGGATCACCTTGTCGCAGGCATCCGCCGTCCATGCGCCGTCGAGGAAGAAGGGATCGCCCGCGAGCACGGCAACCGGATGGCCATCGAGCCGTGCAAGGCCGGTGACGACGGGACGGCCCCACAGCTCGCCGATCTCAAAGAAGGAGCCAAGGTCAACCACCGCCTCGATGATGCGGCGCGGCTTGTAGGGCGTCTTGCCGTCCTTGGGCACGATGTCGATCAGGAATTCCTCGCGCCGGTCGGGCGTGTCGTTCGAAGGCGCCACGGGCGGCAGCTCGTCCGAGTTGGAGGGCAGGTAGGAGAGGAAGCGACGCGCAGCGGCGAAGGCTTCCGACTCCGAGTTGACCACATTGTCGACGACGCCGTTGCGGCCCTGGATCTCCCAGCCGCCGAGGCCTTCCTTGTCGACATTCTCGCCGATGGCTTTGGCGACCGGGGGGCCGGCCACGAACACCTGGCTCTGTCCGCGCACCATCACCGAGAAATGGCTCGCCGCGACGCGGCCGGCGCCCAGGCCGGCGCATGGCCCCAGCGCCAGGGACACCACAGGCGAGCGCGACATGTTCGCGACCAGCCACTCCCAGCCCGGCGTCGTCGGTATGTAGGTGCGCGGGTTCTGCTCGAGCGATTTCACCGAGCCGCCGCCGCCAGTTCCGTCGACCATCCGGATGATCGGCATGCCGTATTCGTGCGCCATCTGCTCGGCCATCAGCATCTTGCCGGCGATGGAGGCGTCCGAGGCGCCGCCGCGCACTGTGAAGTCATCACCCAGGATCACGGCCGGGCGGCCATCCAGCGTCGCGCGGCCGAACACCATGGTGGCGGGCAGGAACTCGGCCATCTCGTCGTCCGGGCCATAGGTGGCGCGGCCGGCGATCTTGCCCACTTCATGAAAGCTTCCTGGATCAGCCAGGAAGGCCACGCGCTCGCGAACGGTGAGCTTGCCCTGGCTGCGCTGGCGCGAGACCCGCTCCTCGCCGCCCATCTGCTCGGCGATCCGCTCGCGCGCGCGCAGTTCCTCGATGTGGGTTTTCCAGCTCATTCCTGCCTCCCGGGTGCGACCCTAGCGGCGACACCAACGCCGGGGGAAGGGCGAACCCCGGATTTCCCGACCAAAATCGGCCGGAAGCCGGCTCGACCGCGATTGCCTCAGGCCGCCTAACGCGCGACAAGTGAACAGCGTCAATGCTTCAGGAGCACGACATGGATCTCGCCGAACTCACCTCCCGGGTTCAATCCGCGCTGGGCGACGGCTCGGGCTTCACCAACAAGGTGAAATTCGATTTCGGCGCCATTGGCAAACTCTTCATCGACGGCGCGGCCGGCAAGGTGAGCAACGAGGACGCCCCGGCCGAAGCCACGGTCCAGGTCGATTTCGAGGACTTCAAGAACATCGCGGCCGGCAAGCTCGACCCGATGATGGCGTTCATGTCGGGCAAGCTGAAAGTGCTGGGCGACATGGGCGTCGCGATGAAGCTGCAGCAGCTCTTCTCCAAGCTGCGCTAGTCTAGGCGTCTGGTCATGGGCGACGGCGCAACCGGCGCAAAAGATAACGTCAGGCCGCAGGAACTTGTCGTCATCCCGGACAACCCTCCGCCGGAAGGCGCCGAGGTGATCTGGTTCGAAGGCAAGAACGGCAAGAAGGTGCGGATGCTGTTCGCGCCGGAGCCCAAGACCAACAGCGTCAAGACACGCGGCCTCGCCATCGTGTGTCCGGGCCGCACCGAGTTCATCGAGAAATATTTCGAAGTCGCGCGCGACCTGCAGGCGCGGGGCTTCGCGGTCGTGATCTTCGACTGGCCAGGCCAGGGCCTGTCGGAGCGCCTGCTGGCCAATCCCACCCTGGGTCACGTGCGCGCCTACAGCGTCTATGTCGACGCGCTGGTGCGCGGCCTCGACAAGATCAAGGGACGCGCGCCCAAGACCTGGGCGATGTTCGCGCACTCCATGGGCTGCGCCATCGCGCTCGAGGCGCTGCGCACGCGAAGGCTCAGCGTCACGGCCGCGTGTTTCTGCTCGCCGATGTGGGGCTTTCCGATCTGGTTCTTCCAGCGCTGGTATGCCCGCCTGATGCGCTTCTTCGGCTTCGGCGGCGCCCCCGCGCGGCCGACCCAGCCGCCCGAGACGTTCGAGAACAACCAGCTCACGCATGACGAGCGGCGCTGGAAAATCTACCGCCAGCTGATCGAGGCCGAGCCGCGCCTCGCCGTCGGGGAGCCTACCATCGGCTGGGTCGTCTCCTCGCTGAACGTGATGCGGGAGTTTTTCGAACCCGCCGCGCTCGATCACCTGCGCCAGCTTCCGTCGCTGATCGCGGTCGCGACGGAGGAGACGATCGTCAAGAAGTCCGCCCAGCGCAAACTCGCCCGCCGGTTCAAGGAAGGAAAAGTCCTCACCGTCCACGGCGCGGGCCACGAGATCCTGATGGAGACCGACGAGCGCCGCGAGCAGTTCTGGAAGGCGTTCGAGGACATGTGCCGCCGCGCCAAGGTATGACCCCATGAAATTCTACACTTCGGTCGGCCCCAATCCGCGCATCGTGAAGATGTTCATGGCCGAGAAAGGCATCGATATTCCGCGCGTGGAGGTCGACCTGCGGGGCGGGGAAAACCGCCAGCCCACCCACCTCGCCCGCAACCCCGCCGGACAGATGCCGACGCTGGAATTGGACGATGGCCGCTATCTCGCGGAGGTGACGGCGATCTGCGAATACCTCGAAGAGAAGCATCCCAACCCGCCGCTGATCGGCACGAACGCGGAAGAACGGGCCATGACGCGGATGTGGACGCGCCGCGTCGATCTCTACATCGTCGAGCCGATGCTCAACGGGTTCCGGTCCTCGCAGGGCCTAAACTTCTTCAAGGACCGGCTGCGCGTGATGCCGCAGGCGGCCGACGACCTGAAGACGCTGGCGCAGGAAAAACTGACCTGGCTCGACGGCCTCATCGCCGGGCGCGACCATATCGCCGGATCGAAGTTCACGCTCGCCGACATCATGCTGTTCTGCCCCCTGGATTTTGCAGCGACAGTCGGCCAGCCGCTCAATCGCGAGAACAAGAATATCGCGGCCTGGTATGACCGGGTGAAGGCGCGTCCAAGCGCCGGCGCCAGTACGAAATGACGTCAGTGCAGATAGGGCTCGCGCGCCTTGTCATCCACATTGCGGCTCAACAGCGCCGTCATGGTTGAGGCAAGCGGCCGCATCTGCGGGGTGAGCCGCCGCTGGCGATAGGTCTTGGCCTCTTTCCGCGTCAGCATGGCGGTTGAAGCCGCCAGTTGCTCGACATCGTCGACCTCCCCGCCGGAGAAGACATAGGCGGCGACGCCGTCGCGCTTGGCGAACTGGTCCATCAGCTTGCGGGCGGATTCTTCCGGCGTCGGTTCGCGCAGATAGCGCTTCACCAGCCATATCCCGCCCCAGATGACGGCGCAGAACACGATCAGGCTGGCGATCACGGTGTTGGCCCGCACGTCGATGGTTTGGAACGATGCAATGGCCTTGCTGAACGCGTCAGACAGGCTGGTCATGAGCACGGGATCTTCGGCCGACGCCAGCAGCAGCGCGCCGAGACCGACGCAGCCGGCGCGGATCAGCCACTTTGCCTTGCGTTCTTCACGCAGCTGGGTTTCGGCGCGCAACAGGTCCTGTCGCACCTCCTTGAGCTGTTCGTCGTACTGCCGCGACAGGCCCAGGATTTCCTGGATGCGAGAGGGCGACAGGGTGATGGGTTCGGTTCCGGCGCGCGGTCGCATGATCCCTCCCAACAGTCTCGTGCTCGCGACTTGGCGCCGCCGACCGCTTCAGGCGGCGCTCAAGGCAAGACGGTTTGAGAGAGAACTCGCCGCGGGCGGACGCGTTCCCGCGCGAGGCCAATAATCCCGGTCAGTAGTCTTCCGGATCGAGTCCCAGCGCTTCCGCCAGCTTCTGGATGGCCAGGTTTTCCTGCTGCTCCACCTTGCCATCGGCCACCACGGCGGCCTCGGCGGCTCGCATGACGGCCTGCTTGTCCTGATCCGACTTGATCTCGGTGCGGATCGCCAGCAGGGGTTCGCCGAAGCTGGGCGAGGCCTGGACTTCCTTCACAGCCTGCGCCCAGGCGGTTTTGACATCTTCGCGTGGGCAGGCGCTGAGCGCCGCATCGGTTGCCGCGAATTTGGCGAAGCGCGTTTCCTCCGTCAGCACCAGATTGCCATCGGAATAGGCCACCATCGCAAAGGCGCGAGCAGCGGCGTCGAGCAGGGCGGTCACGGCCATGGGGCTCTCCTGGAAGGATTATTCGAAATCAGGCGCGCCCGGAAAGATGTCCGGGAAATCGGCCGAAACCGTGTTCGGAAAATGTGCGTCGCGCTTGTCCTTGAAGGCGGTGATGCCCTCGCGCACGTCGGCGGAGGCGCCGCGGGTCTGGATGCCCCGGCTGTCGATCCGGTGGGCCATCATCGGATGCTCCGCGCCCAGCATGCGCCAGACCATCTGGCGGCTGACGGCGATCGAGACCGGCGCAGACTTGTCGGTCACGCGGTGGGCGAGATCGATGGCGGCGGGCAGGAGGTCTTCCGGGGCGTGCAGCGACTGGACGAGACCTTTGTCCAGCGCCTCCTGCGCCTCGAACACCCTGCCGGAATAGATCCATTCCAGCGCGGTCGGCACGCCCACCAGGCGCGGCAGGAACCAGCTGGAGCAGGCTTCCGGCACAATGCCGCGGCGGGCGAACACGAAACCATAGCGGGCGGCGGTTGACGCCAGGCGGAAGTCCATCGCCAGCTGCATGGTGACGCCGACGCCCACGGCTGCGCCGTTGCACGCCGCGATGACGGGCTTGAGGCTCTCGAAGATACGAAGCGTCAGCCGTCCGCCGCCGTCGCGCCGGACGCCGCTGGTGATGACTTCGCGGCTGGCGTCCCGCTTCTGGTAGTTGAAGGTGTCGGCGCCGTTGCTGAGGTCGGCGCCGGCACAGAAGGCCTTGCCCGATCCCGTGATCACCACCGCACGGATCGTGTCGTCCTTGTCGGTAAGGTCGAACAACTGGATCATCTCGGTCATCATGGCCGGGTTGAAGGTGTTCATCTTCTCCGGCCGGTTGAACGTGACGACCGCCACGCCGTTGTCGATCTTGAGGGTGAACTGGGTGAAGTCGGTCATGTGGCCTGCTTTCGTCGGATGAAGCGTCAGAGCGCCGAGCGGCGAAGCGACACCAGCGCCTCGTCGAGGATCCTGCGGTTGGCGGCGGCGGCGATCTGCCCGCCGATCTTGGCTGGCGCCCCGCGCCAGTCGGTAACCACGCCGCCCGCGCCTTCAATGACCGGGATCAAAGCGGCGACGTCGTGCGGCTTGAGGCCGGTCTCGGTCACCATGTCGATCGTGCCGGCGGCGAGGCGAGCGTAGCCATAGGCATCGAGGCCATAGCGCGTGAGCCGCGCCGTGGCGCGCAGGTGCTCGAAGGCGCCGCGCTCGGGCGGCGTCAAGATGAAGAAGTCCGTGGTCGCAAGGATAGCCTGGGCGAGGGACGGGCAGTCGCGTGTCCTGAGTCGGGTGCGGGCGCCGCGGCAGTCGAGCCAGCTTGCCCCGGGCGATCCGATATAGCGTTCATCGAGCCAGGGCTGGTCGATGATGCCGGCGACGGGTTTTCCGTCGGCGACGGCGCCGATCAGCGTCGTCCACGAGGGCAGGCCGGCGACGAAGGCGCGGGTGCCGTCGATGGGATCGAGATACCAGACGATGCCGCTCTTGCCTGGCGTGACGCCGTATTCCTCGCCCTCTATGCCGTCGTCGGGCCGGAGGTCCGCGAGCAGGGCGCGCATTGCGCGTTCGGCGGCGCGGTCGGCTTCGGTGACAGGATCATAGCCGCTGTCCGCCTTGTTGTCGGCGTTGCAGCCCGTGGCCGTTCGGAAGTGGGGAAGGGCTGCGGCGCGTGCGGCGTCAGCTAGGCGCTCGGCAACCGGCAGCAGGGTTTGGGCGAGATCCATGCCGGACCTTTGCCCGTGGCGGCGGAAAGCCGCAAGACGCTAGGCGGCGCCCGGCCGGTCGGTCCGGGCCGGGCGCGCCAGGCGTAGGGGTCTTGCCGGTCTTACGACGCGACCGCGTCAGACGGATCGCCCTCGAGCGCTTTGGCGAGGTCGAGCAGGCGACGGCGCGGACGCTCGGACAGGCGATAGTAAGCCCGTACCAGCTCCAGCGTTTCCTTTTGCGAGAGGATGTCGCCGTTCAGGCGGTCGGCCGAATCATTGGCCGGGGCCTGTTTGCCGTCGGCCGCGAGGCCGTCGAAGAAGTAGTTGATGTTGACGTTGAGGGCGGTCGACAGGCTGAACAGCCGGCTCGCCGTGATGCGGTTGGCGCCGCACTCGTATTTCTGAATCTGCTGGAACCGCACGCCGACCTGACCAGCCAGGTCCTGCTGGGTCAGGCCCAGCAAACGCCGGCGACGGCGAAGCCGCTTGCCGACATAGATATCCACATCCGTGGCCATTACTCATACTCCCGCTACGCCGGCCCGTACGATTTCGAGACCGTCGAGGGGGTGATCAGCAAAGCGCTTGCCACACACTAAGGGAGGGCAGTTGTGCGACGCAGCAGCCAGGCGTGCGTGAAAAGCGCCCAGCCCCGCCCAAGGAAGCGTCAAAAACCCTGCTTTTCATGGGCAAACTGCGGAAATTCGCCGCACCGGCCGACTATGGGGTTGAGTTTTTTGCGGTGCAGCGTAGATAGGAAACGTGCCGCTTCGGCGGCGCTGCCCTTATGGGCGTTTCCTCCCTATTACCTTGGCCGCGTCGGTATCCGACGCGGCCTTTCTCTTTGTATTTTCTCGATTTAATCCGACAGCTTCGCGCGTG
>DASZSI010000365.1:0-10688 GCA_035548775.1 Hyphomonadaceae bacterium | reverse complement strand
GGCTGCCGTGCTGATGGGGGTCACCGGCCCGGCCCGCACCGACGCCGATTACTTCCCGGCGCTGGTCGCGACCAACGTCCTTGGCGGGGGCTATTCGGCTCGTCTCAATGAGGAGATCCGCATCAAGCGCGGCCTTTCCTACGGCGCCAATGCGGGTCTCTCGGCCCGCAAGCAGACTGCGCCGATCATCGCCTCGGCCCAGACCCGCAACGATGCGGTGCCGCAAGTTGTCGACCTGATGACGGACGAGTTCAAGAAGCTCGGGACCGACCCCATCCCCACCGACGAACTCGAGGCCCGCAAGTCGGTGCTGATCGGCGGCTTCGGCCGTTCGGTGGAAACCACAGCGGGCCTTGCGGGCCAGCTGTCGGCCCTCGCCCAGTTCGGCCTGCCGCTCAACAAGCTGCAGACCTACTCGGCCGATGTTGCGAGCGTCACGGCCGCCCAGGCGCAAGCCTCCGCCAAGGCCCTCTTCGATCCTGCCAAGGCCAATCTGGTGGTCGTCGGCGACGCCAAGCAGTTCTGGGACAAGACCAAGGACGGCGCTGGCGTGAAGGACAAGCGCTCCGGCTTCGCCAAGATGAACATCAAGCAGCTAAACCTCGACAGCGCCACGTTGAAGTAGCCGAAGTTGTTATCCCGGCCGAAAGCGCGAAGCGCTGTAGAGCCGGGAACCACTTGTCTGTGAGTTCGAACGTTGAGGAGTAGGTCCCGGATAGCGCTACGCGCTTCCGGGACGACAGCCGATGTTGGCCTCAAGCCGCCAGATGCCAGCCCATCATCCGCGCCGCGATCACGATGGCCAACAGGGACGCCAGCATCACCGCAAACGACAGGCCGCAGGCTGCGACCCTCACGCGGTAGAAGTCCGAATCCGGTTCGCCGGAGAAGAAGAGGGTCGAAACGCTCGGCGCCTCGATCGCTTCCGAAAGGAACCACGGCGTCAACCGCCCGCCCGCCCAGAACGACATCCAGGTCAGAAGACCGGCTGCGCCGAACAGGCCCATGGTCGAGAGCATCTCGGCGAAGGAAATCGGAGCCATAGGAAAGTAGCCTTCCACACGCGCGACCATTGAAACGGAAGGGCGCGTTCCGCCCGTCTGTGACCAAATGGCCGGAAAACTTCGAACTAGATCAGGGCGATGCCGCCGAACCTCACCGCCACCGCAATAGCCAGCAGAACCGCGAGCATGATCGCCAGGGCCAGGAGCAGGGTGACGACCCGCCCTTTGGCCAGGTCCACATCCGCCCACAAATCCAGGAAATAAGAACGGACGGTCGGCGGCTGGTAGGCCTCCTTCAGGAACCAGGGCGCGAGACGGCCCGCGATCCAGAGAGAAACCATCGTCAAAACAAGGCTTGCAGAAAAAAGCGCAATGCCTGGGAACACCAGCTCGCTATAGGCGTTCATTGCTGTTCAGCCTCCAGCGACACCCTCGTGCGTACAGGTGATGGAAGCCGCCCGCTCCGTCAAACCGGCGGAACGCCGCATTATGCGAAAAATGCAGTTTGCGCCGGGAAGGCGGCTGAACGCTTACCTCTTCAGATTCCCGCAGAAGCGTTGAATGCGCCGGCAGGCTTCTTCCAGCTTCTCGGTCGAGGTCGCGTAGGAAATCCGGAACGCCGGCGATAAACCGAACGCTGAACCGAACACCACCGCCACCTTCTCTTCCTCCAGAAGCGCCGCCGCGAAGGCTTCGTCGTCCGTAATCTTCTTGCCGGCGGCGGACGTCTTGCCGATGGCGCGCGAGCAATCCGGATAGACGTAGAACGCACCTTCCGGCGTCGGGCAGCGCAGCTCGTCCGTCTGGTTCAGCATCGAGACCACCAGGTCGCGGCGTTTCTTGAACAGCTCCTGGTGTTTCGGGATGAAGTCCTGCGTGCCGTTCAGCGCCTCGACCGCCGCCCATTGCGAGATGGAGGTTGGGTTGGACGTCGTCTGGCTCATCACCTTGGCCATCCCCTTGATGAGCGCTTCCGGCCCGCCGGCATAGCCGATGCGCCAGCCCGTCATCGAATAAGCCTTCGAGACGCCGTTCATGGTGAGCGTGCGCTCGTAAAGCTGCGGCTCGACCTGCGCAATCGTCCAGAACTTGAAGCCGTCGTAGACAAGGTGCTCATACATATCGTCCGTCAGCACCCACACCTGCGGATGGCGCAACAGCACATCGGCCAGTTCGCGCAGCTCTTCCTTGGTGTAGGCCGCGCCCGACGGGTTCGACGGAGAATTGAGGATCAGCCATTTGGTTTTCGGCGTGATCGCCGCTTCAAGGGCGGCCGCCTTCAGCTTGTAGTTGTCCTTGGCGTAGGCCTGCGCAAACACCGGAACGCCGCCGCACACCAGCGCCATTTCGGGATAGCTCACCCAGTATGGCGTCGGGATCACCACCTCGTCACCCGGGTTCAGTGTGGCGACAAAGGCGTTGTAGATCACCGGCTTGCCGCCGGGGCTCACGTTGATTTGCGAGGGTTTGTATTCGAGGCCGTTCTCGCGCTTGAACTTGGCGCAGATCGCCTGCTTCAGCTCGGGAATGCCGTCGACGTCGGTGTATTTGGTCTTGCCGTCCTGGATCGCCTTGATCGCGGCCTGCTTGATGTTCTCGGGCGTGTCGAAGTCCGGCTCGCCGGCGCCGAGGCCGATCACGTTCTGGCCCGCAGCCTGAAGTTCGCGCGCCTTCTGCGTCACCGCAATGGTGGCGGACGGCTTGATGCGTTTCAGCGCTTCAGACACAGGCACGGCGGCAGCCATCGGCGTGATCCTTTTTGCAGGAGCTTTCGCGGCGGCTGATACGCCGATCCGTTATGGGAAAAAAGGCCCGAATGGCCACACATCCCCAGATGTTCGCAATTTAATCGCCGTCGACAGCCTGAGACCGTGCTCGATACCGCCTCACGGGCAGCGTTTGGCGTTCACGTCGTGGGCCGGCATGTCATTGCGGACCTGGCTGACGCCGCCCTGCAGGTCGTCACCCGCGATGGATTTCGGGGTCAGTTCAACCACCAGCCGCTCACCCAGATTCTTGTCCGGAACACCTGGCGTGTGCTGGCGCAAGATCAAAACCAGACGGCCTTGCGGGTCCACCGCCCACATGCCTTCTCCCCAATCCTCGTAGGTGGCCTTGCCGTCAGCCGACAGCACCATTCCATCTTCCGAGGCGCACGACCGATCAAACGACCACGTACCGATCAGCGAGATATAGTCGAGCCGGAAGCCGCCATCGCCGCGGTCCGGAACATTGTAGCCGATACCGGAAGACCCTGCCGTTCCGGCCGGCTGCATGCTTGAAGTGGCCGGCGCGGCGGGCGGCGCGGGCTGATCCGCCGCCTTTGCGGCCGATGCATCAGCGGTCTTAGTCTCTGGGGGCGGCGACGAAGGCGACTGATTGCAGGCGGTAAGCGCCGCGGCAAGCGCCAGAATCACGGTGCGCATGGGATCCTCCGAAGCCGGCAGTCCATCGTGAGCCGCCAGCCCTGTAAAGCCGCGCGATCTTTGCGCCTTGTCGCTGCTTGGCTTAGTTTCGTCACGGAATCGAAGGGACAGGCATGACCAAGGGGCGGCTTGAGGCGTTCAGCGACGGCGTCATCGCGATCATCATCACCATCATGGTGCTTGAACTTAAGGTACCGCATGAACCGACGCCCGAGGCGCTGTTCGCGCTGTGGCCCATCGGCCTGTCTTATGTCCTGAGCTTCACCTTCGTCGGTATCTACTGGAACAACCACCATCACCTGTTCCACGCCGTACACCACATCAGTGGCGGCATCTTATGGGCAAACCTGCACCTGTTGTTCTGGCTGTCGCTGACGCCGTTTGTCACCGGCTGGATGGGTGAGAACGAGTTCTCCAAATGGCCGGTGTTCTTCTACGGCGTCGTGCTGCTGTGCTGCGCTCTCTCCTTTACCATCCTCCTGCGCTTCCTGCTCGCCGCACAGGGGCCGGATTCGACGCTGGCCAAGGCCATCGGCCATGACTGGAAAGGCAATGTCTCGATCCTGATCTACATCGCCGGCCTGGCGCTCGATTTCATCCACCCGCTGCTCGCCGTCGCCTGTTATGCGACGGTTTCGGTGATCTGGTTCATCCCGGACAAGCGGATTGAGCGCGTGCTTCCGGAAAAACGCTAACGCTGCAGGTAGACTCCCGCCTCGATATTGTTGCCGTCGGGATCGATCAGGAAGGCGCAATAGAATGGTTCGCGCCGCACGCCGGGCGCGCCATTGTCCTTGGCGCCGCTCTGAAGTCCGATTGCATGAAAACGGTCGACCGCTTCCTTCGACGGCGCGGAAAAGCAAAGGTGGACAGGGCTCTGCGCCGCCTTGTTCGCCTCCGACCAGAAGCTTGGCCGCCCGGCTGCGACGACGAAGAACGGCGACCGTGGCGCGCCTGAGGACATCACCATCCAGCCTTCGCCATTCGGGCGCGGATGCTTCTCAAACCCTCGAATGCCCAAAGGCTCGAGCACGCGCTCATAGAATTGCCAGCCACAATCCCGATCGCTGACCACCACGCCAATATGGTCGAACATTCTCAGCCCGGCTTGGCGGGTTTGGCGCCCGGGGCCGGCGCTGCCGGCGCGGCCTCAAGCTTCTCGAAGCCATGGCACTTCTCGCGCACCGCCTCGTTGCGCGCCAGCGCCTCCTTGTCGCCGCCGAGACCAGCATTGGCGTCGGTCACCACACCGCCCGCCACGCGCTGCAGGTCAGCGTTCATTTCGGCCGGCTTCTTGTCGCCGTTCACTTCGCCGAGCCGCTGGAACCACATTTGCTGCATGTACCCGGACTTCTTGGCGGCGTTGGCGTACTCGGTCTTCTGGTTTTCCGAGAGGTTGGCGCGCTTGCCCATCGCCTCGGCGATGCTCTTCGACACGCCGTGGAACTGATAGCAGGTCAGCGCATCCTCATACGTCGTATCCGGGCTGATCTTCAGCACCGCCAACACGGTGGCCTTTGCCGGCGGAGCGGCCGCTGGCGGCGTCTGGGCCATCGCATGGCCCGCGCTCATGGCCACGAAAAGCGCGGCCAATGTCTTGATGGCGTTCAATTGTCTCTCCCTCGCGAGCACTCTGACGGCGCTTCGTAGGAGAAGGCTGCGACTCGAAAAGTGAACCGTCAATCGGGCGCGGCGCCTGCTGCGATGACTTCTGCGCTATTTCAGGCCCAGCTGGCGCGCCAGATAGACATAATGCCGGGCCCAGCGCGCCGAATTCAGCAGCGGGTCGGCGTCGTTGGAATGCCCGCCATTGGTCTCTTCGTAATAGAGCGCCTGGTAGCCCATCGCCTGCAGCCGCGCCGCGAACTTGCGTGCGTGGCCGGGATGCACGCGATCGTCGTGCGTATTGGTGGTGATGTAGACCGGCGGATACTTCATTCCCGGCTTCACGTTCTGATAGCCGGAGTACGCGGCGATCCATGCGGCTTCTTCCGGAATGCGCGGATCGCCATATTCGCCCATCCACGACGCTCCCGGCGGCAGCTCGTGATAACGCAGCATGTCGACCAGCGGGCTTTCGATCACCGCCCCGCCGATCAGCTCGGGATGCTGGGTCAGCGTCACCGACGTCAGCACGCCGCCATTCGAGCGGCCATAGATGGCAAGGTGTTTCGGCGAGGTGATCTTGCGAGTCGCCAAATCGGCCGCCACCGCCGCGAAATCGTCAAAGGCGCGCTGGCGGTTGGCCTTCAACGCCGCCTGGTGCCACTCCGGCCCGAACTCGCCGCCGCCGCGGATGTTGGCGATGACATATGCGCCGCCGCGCTCCAGCCAGATCTTGCCCAGCTCCGGCTTGTAGACGGGCGGCTCGGAAATCTGGAAGCCGCCATAGCCGAACATCATCGTCGGGATCGAGCCATTCATCGGCGCAGCTTTCGGGCGCACGACGAAATAGGGAATTTTCGTGCCGTCCTTGGACGTCGCTTCGAACTGTTCGACCACGTCCTTCGATGCATCGAACTTCGCCGGCGCCTGCCGGATCACATCCACAGTACCGCCCGTGGGATCGGTGAGGTTCAGGGTCGCCGGTGTCAGAAAGCCCTCATAGGTAAAGAAAAGCCGGCTGGTCGACCGGCTTTCCGAACCCAGGTGCACGGCGACGTTCTCCGGCACGTCCAGCGGTTTGGCTTCCCATCCACCGTCCTCGCCGTGATCCGTGAAACAGAACACGCGGCCCCGGACATTGTCATAGATCGCGGCAACGATCCGGTTGTCCAGCACCGCCACATCGTCGATCGACTGGCGCGCGGTCGGGGTAAAAACTCGATATTCGCTGGTCTTGTCGGGCGCCGCCACAGGATCTTCCGGCGCCGCGCGAAGCTTCGCCAGTTCAACCGCCATCAGCGTGCCCGGCGCAACGTCCTGCGCGCCGATTTTCCATTTCTCTTCAACCGTGAAGACCAGCTCGCTCTTGTCGCCCTGGCCGATGGCGCCTCGCGTAGTTACGCGCTGCGGCAGGTTCAGCTTTACCGGCTTGCCGGCGAGCAGCTGCCAGGTTTCTTGCCGGAAGGTGTCCAGTGGCCGGTCGATCACCACCGCCAGCACATCGCCAGCGCCATTGCGCATAACATCGGGGCTGACGCCGTAGCCGCCATCACCCTTATCACCCCGGAAGACTTCGGCAGCGTCCGCAAGGGTCTGTCCACGCTTCAACGATTTGACGATGTAGGGATAGCCGCTCTCGGTCAGCGTGCCGGGCCCGAAATCCGTAGCGACCAGAAGTGTGTCCTTGTCCAGCCACGCCAGCCGATGCTTGCCCTCCGGCAAGTTGAACCCGCCATCCACGAACTTGCCCGCCGCCGTGTCGAACTCACGGACAACCACCGCATCCTTGCCGCCATCTGACAGGCTGATCAGGCAGCGCGTCTCTTCCGGTTCCAGGCAGTCCGCGCCTTTCCAGATCCAGTTGGCGTTTTCCGCTTTCGCCAAGGCGTCGATGTCGATCACGGTCTGCCAGACCGGCGCCTTCGACCGATAGCTTTCCAGCGCCGCGTGCCGCCAGATCCCGCGCACATGCGCCTGGTCCTGCCAGAAATTGTCGATGCCGCCACCACGAAACGCCGGCGCCGGAATGCGATCCTGCGCCGTCAGGATGGCCAGCGCCTCCTTCCGGAACGTCTCATAGCGCCTGTCGCTTTCAAGCACCGCCTTTGTCTTCTTGTTCTGGTCCGCCACCCACGCCAGCGCCTTCTGGCCGTTCCGGTCTTCCAGCCAGAGATAGGGGTCCGCCGCCTGCACCGACTCAGGCGAAAGGTTCTTCGGCATGGCGGAGGCGGCTTGCGTAGACGGTGTCTGGCCAAGCACCTGGCCGCCCGCGACAACAAACAACGCAGCAATCCCAGCAATTCCCGCAAGTTTCGAAAGCTTCACGAACTGCCCTCCAAGGACCAGACGCCGGCAATGACTCCCGCATCTTAACGCATCGCCACAGCGCCGCCACAAGCTCCGCGCCTCCGCCGCAGTCGCCGCTACAACGTCATGGCGCAAGCATACGCCGAACGCCGTCGAAGCATTCTCTGCCAACTCACGGGGCTGGGACGACCCCCGGTGGAACAGATGCTTACCCCAACAACAATCCAACATGGCGCACGCCCGGCTTTCGCCGGCGCTCTGCTCGCGGCGACGTCGCTGACGTCCGCCTTTCTCCTCTCAGCCTGGGCCGATCCGCCTCAGAACTCGCGCGACGGTCTCGTAACCAAGGGCGAGGTCCAGTCCGGCTCTCTGCTGCTGGCGTCTTCAGAACCTGGCAAATATGTCGAGGCGCCACTGGTCGCCGCCCAGGTGAAGATGGACATAGCCGGTCCGGTGATCCGAACCCGGCTGACCCAACGCTTCACCAACCCGACCGACAAATGGGTCCAGGGCGTTTACGCCTTCCCGCTGCCGGAAGACGCCGCCGTCGACACGCTGAAGATCGTGATCGGCGACCGCTTCGTCGAAGGCGATATCAAGGAGCGCAAGGAAGCCCGCCAGGTCTTCGAGGAAGCCGCCCGCAACGGGCAGCGCGCCGGCTTGGTGGAAGAAGAGCGCCCCAACCTGTTCACGTCCTCGCTCGCCAATATCGGACCCGGCGAAACCGTCGCGATCCAGATCGAGTTCGAGGACAAGGCGCATCTCGACAATGGCGTGTGGTCGACGCGTTTCCCGCTGGTCGTGGCCCCGCGCTACATCCCCAAACCCGCCCAGCCCGCGCTCGTGGCGGACGCCACCGGCCGCATCGGCATCGGCAATCCGCGCGTGCCCGACGCCGACAAGATCAGTCCACCCGTCCTGCACCCGGCGCTGGAGCCCTCGGGCCCGGAAGGTCTGCGACTGCCGGTATCGTTCGACATCTCGCTTGAAGCAGGCGTGCCGCTCGCCTCGATCACCTCGCAAACCCACGGCCTCAAGGTCGACAAGCCCGACGCCGACACCGCGCACATCACCCTCACCGACAAGGAAGTGCCGGCCGACCGCGACTTCGTCCTGTCATGGAAACCCGAACCGGCGACAATGCCGAAAGCCAGCCTGTTCCGCGAAGAACGCAATGGCGAACAATACCTGCTCGCGGTGGTGAACCCGCCCGCAATCAAGGTCGAAGGCCAGCGTCGCGACCGCGAGACCATCTTCGTGATCGACAACTCAGGCTCGATGTCCGGCCCCAGCATGGACCAGGCGAAGAAAGGCCTGCTCCTCGCGCTCGATCACCTCCAGCCGACCGATGAATTCAACATCATCCGCTTCGACGACACGATGGACGTCCTCTTCAGGACTGCCGTACCGGCCAATCCGCAGAACCTCGCTAACGCGAAACGCTTTGTCTCCAACCTGCAGGCCAATGGCGGCACGGAAATGCTGCCAGCTCTCAAGGCCGCGCTGGTCGACAAAGATCGAGAGAATACGAAACAGGTTCGCCAGGTCGTCTTCATGACCGACGGCGCAATCGGCAACGAGGACGAGCTGTTCGCGGCGATCCACGACAATCTCGGGCGCTCGCGCCTGTTCACGGTCGGCATCGGCTCCGCGCCCAACGCCTACTTCATGACGCGCGCCGCGCGCCAGGGCCGCGGCACGTTCACCTTCATGGACGACTCGAACAAGATCGCCGAACAATCGGCCAAACTGTTCTCCGCCCTTGAAAACCCGGTGATGACGGACCTGGCAGCGACGCTGCCTTCGGCTGCGTCCGACGTCTATCCCTCGCCGCTGCCGGACCTCTATTCCGGCGAGCCGGTAACCCTGCTCATCCGCGCCGACCAGCTGAAGGGCGACCTCAAGCTCTCCGGCAAGCTCAACGGCAAGGATTGGACGACAACATTGTCGCTGGCTGACGCGGCGCCGACAAAAGGCATCGCCCAGCTTTGGGGCCGCGCCAAGATCTCCGGCATCGAGGAAAGCCGCTACGCAGGGATCGGCATGGAAGCGGTGGATGCCGGCGTCCTCAAGACCGCGCTCGACTTCCACCTGGTCTCGCGCCTCACCAGCCTTGTCGCCATCGACAAGACACCGGCGCGCCCGGCCAGCGAACGGCTCGACATCACGCGCATTGCGACCATGTTGCCGGCGGGTTGGGATTTCGGCGCCGTGTTCGGCCCGGAAGCCGAGGCGCGCGCCCTGCGCTTCGACCGCCTGCCCGACAACGTCCTGCAACGCATCAACGCGCGCACCACGCAGGAAGATACCAACAAGGAGAAAGACCTCGCCCTGCCGCAGACCGCCAGCGGCTGGGAGATGACGCTCGCTTTCGGTCTCTCGCTTCTTCTGTTCGGCGCCGCGCTGCTTCGCGGACGTTCCGCCCTCGCGCTACGGGGAGCGGGCCACAAGGCCCGCTTCAGCGCGAACCGCGCAACGTCCCGGAGCGGGGACACGGCGTGAGCCGACGGCCCGCCCTCCTGTCCAACGCTTCCAGGAGGGCGGGCTCGGTTTGCAGTGGGTGATGAGTATGTTCAATTGGTTCCGCCCCATCCCCGCTCATCCCGACGAACGTCGGGATCCAGGGATCGCGTCTCACCTAGTCTTGTCTTCGAGCTGCAGTCCCAATTCCGAACAAGCCGCGCATTCCGCCCTGGGTCCCGACGTTCGTCGGGACGAGCGGGTGCGGGACGAGCGGGGCAATGATCGAGACGCGAAGAAACCGAAAGGCCTCTCCACACGTTCCTTGTCCGCACTTGCGATCATGGTCGCAGGCGCGCTCATCGCCGCTCAGGCATTGTTCATACCGGCCAAGGCGCAGGTCGCTCAGGTCCTCATGGACAAGGCCTGGGAGCGCCAGCTCTCAACCGGCGATCCCGCGCGACCTTGGCCGTGGGCCGATTTCACGCCCGCGGCCAAACTTGTGTTTCCGGCCCAGCACAAGACCGTACTCGCGCTTTCCGATGCCGCCGGAGAGAGCCTCGCCTTTGGTCCGTCGCTGATGGCCGCGTCAGCCGAGCCGGGCCAGCGAGGCGTCGCAGTCTTTGCCGCCCATCGCGACACACACTTCGCCTTCCTGAACCAGCTCAAGCACGGCGACGACATCACCGTGCAAATGCCTCACAAGACACTGACATTCAAAGTGACCGGCGCCGAAGTCGTCCGCTGGAACGCCTCCGGCATCGAGGCGCACGACAACGGCCCACCACGTCTTGCGCTGGTCACCTGTTGGCCGCTCGACGCCAAGATGCACGGGCCGATGCGCTATGTGGTATGGGCGGAACTGGCCGATGGCTCAGCGGTCAGT
>DASZSI010000364.1:0-12848 GCA_035548775.1 Hyphomonadaceae bacterium | reverse complement strand
AACAAGCTGCAATCCTCGCTCACCATCGACAACCCGATCGCGTCCGACCTCGACTACATGCGCCCGTCCATGCTGGCGAACCTGACCGAGGCCGCACAGCGCAATGCCGACCATGGCGCCGAAGACGTGCGGCTCTACGAGGCCGGCCCGGTCTATCCGGGCGACCAGCCGAACGACCAGCGCATGATGGCCGCCGGCGTCGTCCGCGCGCCGAAGGCTCGCCACTGGCAGGGCGCGCCGCCTGCGTTCGATGCATTCTCCGCCAAGGCCGATGTGCTGGCCGTCCTCGCCGCGCTCGACCAGCCCGGCGACCGTTTCCAGGTCGGCCCTGCCGAAGGTCCCCAATGGCACCCCGGCCGCTCGGCAACGCTGCGCCTGGGCCCCAAAACGATCGTCGCCACATTCGGCGAGCTCCATCCGGCTTTCCTGAAAGCGCTGCGCGCCGACGGACCGATGCTGGCGTTCGAGATCGCGCTCGACGCCCTGCCTGCGCCGAAGACCAAAGGGACCAAGACGCGCTCCGCCTTCGAGAAAGCCGACCAGACCCCGATCCGCCGCGACTTCGCGTTCGTGGTCGAGGAGAAAGTCCCCGCCGGCGACATCGTCCGCATGGCGATGAAAGCCGACCCGAAACTCGTCACGGCCGCGCGCGCCTTCGATGTCTATCGCGGCGCGGGTGTCGGCGAAGGCAAGAAGTCGGTCGCCATCGAGGTGACGATCCAGCCGCGCGGCGCCGCCATGACCGACGAGCAGATCGAAGCGGTGGCGCAGGCCATCGTGAAGTCCGTCGGCAAGGCAACGGGAGCGGTTCTGCGCGGCTAGGCGACAGTCCATCGCCAGAGCAAGGGCTGGATCGACAGGAGTCAGCCCGAGGCCTCGTGGTTCGACGGGCGCGATGCCGGACTTCGTCCCGCATCGCTGCTCACCATGAGGCCTCTCTCGCCGGCATTGTAGCTACGGCAAGAAATAGCTGAAGCCCTCATGGTGAGCAGCGCGACGCAAGTCGCGCGTCCGTCGAACCACGAGGGCGGTTGAGGGGATTTGCACGACGCCACTTCAACCAACGCGCTTACCCACGCATACTCTCTAGCGCCCTGAACAGCCCATAGACGGCGGCGCCCAGCACGAGCGCCATCAAGACCTGCATGCTCCAGAACCTTGCGGGGTTCGAGACGCGGTTCTGGTTGCGGCGAAAGCCGATGGTCTGGCCGGACCGGAAGCCGTCGATCAGCAGCCAGCTCGAAATGGCCGCCACCGTCACCCAGCCGACCGACAGAAGCGTCTCCAGCCGCATCGGGCCTCCCCTTAGGGCGCAAGTTAAGACGCCGGCTCCTTGGGCATGCAAGCGGGCTCAAGCATCTTTGTTTCGTCGACTTCGATCTTGAGCTGCGCGGCCACCGCGCGCAGCTGGGCGGCCAATTCTTCTTTCTCCGCCTTTTCGCGTACGCGCGCCTTCATTATCCGTTCGATGAGAACCTTTGTTCGTTCGATCGCCGCCTCTTCATCAAGATCGCATCGGCGAAAGCAACCCTTGAGGGCCCAATAGTTCAGCGTGCTCAGCGGCACGCCCAGCGTCCGCGAGATCAAGGAAAAAGGCTGTCCTTCACGAGCTCGCCTTTCCGCTTCGAGAGCAAGTCCGTACGACTCAATCCTGGCATAGTTGGCCATCGCAGTTCTCCTTCGGGCTGCGATTTTCCCTCAATCCGAAGGGCGGCGGATCTGCGCGACCTTATCCCCCCACTTGCGGCGCGGGCCTTGAGCGGTTTTGCTGCGGTTTGGCGCAGACCTTTCTCGTCGTGCGCCGGATTGTCCGGTCGAATTAGGTGAGCTGGAGCATGCCGGATTTCGAAACCGACTTCTGGAAGGACGCGGCTCTCCGCAAGAGCTGGGACGATCTTGTCCCCGGCGCGCCGCGCCCGACGCTGCCCTATGTGCTGACACTCGAGGCGATCCAGGCCTATTGCCGCTCGGTGGGCGACCTGCATCCGCTCTATTTCGACGAGGCCTACGCGAAAAAGAGCCGCTATGGCGGCCTCATCGCGCCGCCCGCGATCCATATCCTCCTGATGTTCGCCTGCACGCCGCCGGACGACTGGATGCGCAGCCCCGGCACGATCAACGCCGGCCAGAGCTGGAGCTACAACATTCCCGCCCGGCCCGGCGACACCATCACGCTGCAGGCGCGCTGCCTCGACAAGTTCATCCGAAAATCGCGCCTGTTCGCGGTGCACGACAATGTCTTCTTCAACCAGCGCGGCGAGGTCATCTGCTCCGGCCGCGGCCAGACCATAAGGCCGCAATGACGAAATGCTTCGAAGACATCGCCGTCGGCCAGGAGATCACGGGACGCGCCTTCGCGGTAACGAAAGAAACCGTCCGCGAATTCTGCGACGCCTCGCTCGACTACAACCCGCTGCATCTCGATGACGGCTACATGCAGGGCAGTTTCGGCAAGACGCAGTTCGGCGGCGTCATCATGCACGGCATGACCAATTTCGGCTTGCTTACGGCCATGCTCACCGACTGGGCCTACGCCCATGACGGCCAGCACCGCCGCCTCGAAACCCGCTGGCGCGCGCCGGTGAAGCCCGGCGACACCATCACGCCGAGCGCACGGATCACTCGGATCGAGGGGACGCTGAAGGCGCGCTGGGTTTTGCTGGATGTCGAAATGCGCAACGCCCGCGGCGATCTCATCGCCACGGGCGAAGCAATGGTCGAGTTCTAGGGGGCTATTCGCCTTCCTGGGCGATCGCGCGGTCCTGGCCTTCCGCCATGCCGCGCAGGATGCCTGGCAGCGCATAGTTGCCTTCGTGGCAGGCGTATTCGAAAATCTTCTCCGCCGATTTGCGAAGCGGCATCTCGCCGGTCCAGGTCTGCGTGTAATAGACCGGGTCCTTCACCTCGAACTTGTAGTCGATGATGTCGTCCGACACGCGTTTGAACCACTCGGTCACCTGCCCCTTGTCCGACACCGGATAGGCGCCGACCTGCAGCTGCGTCGGGTTGAAATTCCTGGTGACGATCACCAGCGTGTCGCCTTCCCAGTGGCCGATGGAATCGCCGAACCACTGCTTCACCGGAGACGGCAGCGATGCCTTCGTCGCTCCTGGTCGCTCGATGCGGACAATGCGCGCATCGTGGTTCATTTCCACGTCGAGCATCACATTGTCGCCCGTTTGTACGATCTGGATATTATTGTTGTACATTGCATTCGTCAGCGGCGGGCCTGCCTGGCTGCCGAACGAGGCAAGACAGCGTTCGCCGACCGGGCGGATTTCCGCGCCCGTATTGGCCACCTTGCGCGCCTGCGCCATGCGGTTGGCGCGCAGGCCGCGGCCCTCTGCCGAGAACGGCACCTGGCCATTGGCCGGCGAGGTGATCCAGGACGACCGCCACTCGGTATTCACCTTGGCGTATTCCGAACCCGGGTCGATCCAGAAAGCGTTATAGCCTGCCTGCGTGTTCTTGTCGGTGAAAACGCCGGCGTTCGGATCGGTCCGCACCTGGCTGCTATCCGCGCTCTTGGTGTAGGACGCGTTCGCGGTGAGGTTCGCGACCTTTTCAGGCGGGATCACCAGCGTGTCGACGCCCAGCTTCCCGCCGCGATCCGTCCGCGTCATCGTGGTCAGCGAAGCCGTCGACCACACGCCCTGCAGGTCCGGATGGCCCCACGCATCGCGCGGCGGCTTGTAGTTCGGATCCCACGGCTTGAGGTCCTTGAAGAAAGGCAGCGGGCTCACATAGGACGTCTTGCCCGCGATCGTCTGCGCGCCGGCAGTCATGGCGGCCGCGACGGCCACGCCCAGCACGGCGGCCGAAACTCCGGCGATCAGCTTTTTCATCTCAAACCTCCCCAGATTCCTTTTTGCGTTTTCACAAGCATCCACGATCCTCCTTATGAACGCTAGGGAATTTGCGATCCGTCGCTCGCCTTTGGCCCGCGAAAAGGCCCGCCCAAACGGGTCCGCACTCGATCGTGATCATGCGGGGTAGCCTGACGCGCAGGGCAGTCCGTCAGAGTTCAGTCCGTCAGATTGGCGTCAGCCGCATCCACACGCCCTCGCGCTCGGCGGTTCGGCGCTCGACCAGCAGCCGCGCCACCTGGCTATCGTCGTGAAAGGCCGCGCCGGTTGCGCTGTCCAGCATCGCCTTGGCGAGATTGTCGAGGTCCATGTGCGGCGGATCGCCGGTGAACTCCATGCGGATTTCCGCCGACCAGTCGCCCCAGCGCGGCCGCACCTGGAAGTGCAACCGGAAGAAGTCCTTCAACAACGGCTTGTAGTATTTCGCCTGCGTGGTCAGGCCGTCGACCTGCACCTCAAGCCCGCCGCCGGGCAACGTGCGCGCCTTCACCTTGCCGTGGCGGGTCCAGGCCGTGCCTTCTTGGCTATCTTCGTCCGGCAATTTCGCCTCGTGGACAGTGCTGGACTGTCCGTATAGGGCAAGCCGAACGGATTGGAACGCCGCCCATGCTCAACCGCGCCCTCGACCTCAAGGCCCTGCGCAAGCGGTTCGCGGAGGACGGCCGCATCCGCATCCAGAACGCGCTCGATCCGGCCGTTGCGGACGCCATTGCGACGGAAATGGCCCAGCTCAGCTACAGGGTCTTCTGCGCGACCGGGGAAGGCGTCGCCGTCATCGACCCCGCCGAAATGGTGCAATGGGACCGCGCCCGCCAGACCGAGCTGCAGCGCACACTGATGCAGGCCGCCAGCCGGGCCGAGGGTTTCGCCTATCTCGGCTACCGCATGACCGAGGCCTGGCAAGCCGGCGCTCCCGACACGGCGCTCGGCCGGTTCTATTCGGGCCTGACCTCGAAGCCGGTGCTCGAAGCGATCCGCACGATCACCAACGCCTCCAGCTTCGACAGCGCATTCGCGCAAGCCACCGACTATCGCCCGGGCCACTACCTCACCCGCCACCTCGACGATCCCAAAGGCGAGCATCGCAAGTTCGCCTTCGTGTGGGGCTTCACCCGCAAATGGGATCCGGACTGGGGCGGCCTCCTGCAATTCTTCGGCGACGACGGCCTGCCGCGCGACAGCCTGTCGCCCGGCTTCAACACGCTCGACCTTTTCGACGTGCGTCACGTCCACTCGGTCACACTCGTAGCCCCCTGGGCGCTGAACCCCCGCCACGCCGTCTCCGGCTGGTTCGTGAAAGGCGACCCGCTGAAACCGATGGGCTATACGCACACCGCAAACAACTAGAGCACGCTTCAAGCTTGAACCTTCCCTGCCTTGGGGCTAGTTCGGCGCCAACCATCCAGGGGAGCTACCATGGCCGGGAAAACCCGCACCGAGACCGATACCTTTGGCCCGATCGAGGTTGCGGCCGACCGGTATTGGGGCGCGCAGGCCCAGCGCTCGCTCGGCAACTTCAAGATCGGCTGGGAGAAACAGCCCGCCCCGATCATCCGCGCCCTCGGCATCGTCAAGCGCGCAGCCGCCGAAGCCAACATCGAACTCGAGAAGCTCGATCCCAAGCTCGGCAAGACCATCATCGCCGCCGCACAGGAAGTGATCGACGGAAAACTCAACGACCACTTCCCTCTGGTGGTGTGGCAGACCGGCTCGGGCACGCAGTCGAACATGAACGCCAACGAGGTGATCTCGAACCGCGCGATCGAGATGCTGGGCGGCGTGATGGGCTCGAAGAAGCCCGTCCACCCCAACGACCACGTCAACATGAGCCAGTCTTCGAACGACACCTTCCCGACCGCCATGCACATTGCCTGCGCCGAACAGATTTCGACGGACCTGTTGCCGGCCCTCGAACACCTGCTCGGCGCGCTGAAGGAAAAGTCCAAGGCCTGGACCAAGATCATCAAGATCGGCCGCACCCACACGCAGGATGCAACGCCCTTGACGCTCGGCCAGGAGTTTGGCGGCTATGCCAAGCAGATCGAGAACGGCATCGAGCGCATCAAGTCAACGCTTCCTCTCCTTATGCAACTGGCCCAGGGCGGCACGGCCGTCGGCACGGGCCTCAACTCACCCAAAGGCTTCGACAAGCTGGTCGCGTCCAGGATCGCGGACATCACCGGCCTGCCCTTCAAGACCGCGCCGAACAAGTTCGAGGCGCTGGCCGCTCACGACGCCATGGTCATGTCGCACGGCGCCATCACCACCGTTGCCGCCTCCTGCTTCAAGATCGCGCAGGACATCCGCTTCCTCGGGTCGGGCCCGCGCGCGGGACTTGGCGAACTCTCCCTGCCCGAAAACGAACCAGGCTCGTCCATCATGCCGGGCAAGGTGAACCCCACCCAGTGCGAAGCGATGACGCAAGTCTGCATCCACATCATGGGCAACAACGCCGCCATCGCGTTTGCCGACAGCCAGGGCAATTTCGAACTTAACGTCTACAACCCGATGATGGCCTACAACTTCCTGCAGAGCGTTCGCCTGCTCTCGGACGCAGCCATCTCCTTCACCGACAACTGCGTCGTCGGCATCGAACCGCGCCTCGACAACATCAAGCAGGGCGTCGAACGCTCGCTTATGCTGGTCACCGCGCTCAACGAAAAGCTCGGCTACGACATCTGCGCCAAGATCGCGAAGACCGCGCACAAGAACGGCACCACGCTGCGCGAGGAAACCGTCGGCGGCGGCTACCTCACCAACGCCGAATTCGACAAACTGGTCCGCCCGGAAAAAATGATCGGGCCGAAATAGCGCCGCATTCGCCCTACAATTTCCGCCGCTCTGCGGGAGTGAGTCGGTGTCCTTTCTAGATGTGTTGCTGCTCGCTGCGTGCGTGTTCGTGGTCGGCTGGTGGATGTTCGCGAGCAGCAGGCAGAAGCCACTGCTTCGTTTCGCTCCCGCACTGTTGGTCGTGCTCGCCCTTCTCCAGTTCGCGCTGGAGGGATTCTACTGGCAACTGATCCCGGCCTACGTCCTCATCCTCGCGCTGACCCTGATGTCCTTCCTCCAGCGCGGCGAGGGGCGCGGCTTCGGAAAGATCGTGGGCGCTGCCGGCCTCGGTATCCTGGCGCTCGGCGCCATCGGTCCGTTCCTGCTGATGTATCCCGCGCCTTATCTCGTGAAGCCCGATGGCCACTATCTCGTCGGCACGCACATCTACCGCTGGATCGATACGTCGCGACCGGAACAGGCAACGGACGACACATCCGACAAGCGCAACGTGGTCGTGCAGGCCTGGTACCCGGCGGCCGCCAACGCGAGCGGCCCGCACTCCATCTACATGGACGGCCTTAAGGCCCTGCCCGACAATGTCGAGGGCCTGCCCAGCTTCCTGCTCAGATCCTTCGGCGGCATCGACACGCACGGGATCACTGATGCACCGATCTCCGACGACCTGCGCAAATGGCCGGTCATTGTCTTCCAGAACGGCTATGGCGCCTCGCGCGCCTTCTACACCGGCCTCATCACTCAGCTTGCTTCGCGCGGCTATGTCGTGCTCGCGGTCGACAATCCCTACGAAGCGGTCGTCACCCAGCTTGCCGATGGTAGCGTCGTCTATACCGTCGAACATTTCCTCGAAAACGATCCCGACCGCACCCGGTTCATGAAAGGCCGCCTCGACCTGCGCGTCGAGGACATCAAGTTTGTGCTCGACCAGATCGCGCGACCCGACGCCGTGGGCCCGCGCCTCGCCGGGCATCTCGATCTCGATCACGTCGCCGCCATCGGCCACTCCGCCGGCGGCGCCGCTGCGGCGCTGGCGATGGACAATGACGACCGCATCAAGGCCGCGGTCAACATCGACGGCACGCTCTATGGCGGCGTCTCGGACAGGAAGATCGAACGCCCCTTCCTGTTGATCGACAGCGACCATTCGGAGTCCGGTCACTCCACCGGCAACGAAGCCGGCAACCGGCTCCTCGCCGCCCATTTCGGCGGTGAACGCCAGGCGTGGGAGATCAAGCACGCCAACCATTTCAGCTTCACCGACGCCATGCTATACTTTCCGCCGCCCGCCCGCTTCGCCGTCGGCCAGCTGATGGGCGGCGCCCGTGGCCCCGAAGAAACGCAACATGCGACGGTCCAGATGATCGACGCCTTCCTCCGCGGCCCGCTAACCGGCCATCCGGAAGACCTGAAGGCCGTGGTGGCGACCTACAAGGACATCGTGTCGCGACCGGAGTAAACGGAGCGCCGGGCCCCTGCCCGGCACTGGACCAAAGCCAACCGGGCAGTCATTGTCCCTCAGATGGGGGACTATCTTTCAATCAACTGGCGCTCGCGCGGCTACCTGCCGCATTTCGATTCCGACGTCGCCCAACAGCACATTGTCATCAGCTTGGCCGACGCCGTTGGAGACGACCTCGGTCCAAACAATTCACGTCAGCGCATCTGGGCATTCGACCAAGCCCTTGATCGTGGCGAGGGAACCTGTCTGCTTGCCGACCCCGCCTGCGCCGCGGCAGTGCAGGAAGCTCTCCTGTATCATGACGCGGAGCGCTACCGCTTGCTCGCGTGGTGCGTGATGCCCAACCACGTCCACGTCGTTGTTGATGCAGTTTGCGACGTTGGCGACACGGTGCGGCGCTGGAAGACGTGGAGTGCACGCGCGATCAATTGCGCTGCAAACAAAACGGGGCGGGTCTGGCGACGCGAGTATTTCGATCGTTTTGCGCGGGATGAGCATCACCTGCGTACGATGATCCATTACGTCGAGAACAACCCCGTCGCCGCTGGGTTAGTTGCTGCACCAGAGGAATGGCAGTGGTCCTCTGCCGGATGCGGCGGCCTTGCCGGGCAGGAGCCCGGCGGTCCCAGTTTGGGCCTCCCTTGATCGTACGCCATTGACCAATCGTCATGGGCGATCCTAACAAGCGCCATGCCCTACAACGCCCCCGTTTCCCACATCGCTTCAACCCTTCGCACTGTTGCGCGGCTCGACGATATCGCGGCCACCGGCGCCTTCCCGAACTTCGACCCCGAGCTGGTCGCGCCGATCCTGGACGAGGCGAACAAGCTGGCGCGCGATGTACTCGCCCCGCTCAATCCCATCGGCCACAAGACAGGCGCAAAGCTCACCGATAACGGCGTCGTCGCGGCGCCAGGTTTCTCCGAGGCCTACGCCCAGTTCCGCGAAGCGGGCTGGATGGGCCTCGCCTTCCCGGAAGAATTCGGCGGCCAGGGCCTGCCCAAGCCGCTGGCGCTCGCCGTCATGGAGATGATCCACGGTTCGAACATGGCGTTCGGCCTGTGCCCGCTGCTCACCTTCGGCGCCATCGAGGCGCTGATCGCCCACGGCACGGACGAGCAGAAGCGGGTTTACCTGCCCAAGCTCGTGTCCGGCGAATGGACCGGCACGATGAACCTCACGGAGCCTCAGGCTGGCTCCGACGTGGGCGCCCTGAAAACGAAAGCCGCGCCGAACGGCGATGGCTCCTACGCCATTACCGGACAGAAGATTTTCATCACCTGGGGCGATCACGACATGACGGACAATAGCGTCCAGCTCGTGCTCGCTCGCCTGCCCGACGCGCCTGCCGGTTCGCGCGGCGTGTCGCTGTTCGTCGCGCCCAAATTCCTCGTGAATGCCGACGGCTCACTCGGCGCGCGCAACGCGTTCAAGTGCATCGGCCTCGAGCACAAGATGGGCATTCACGCCTCGCCCACCTGCGTGATGGAATATTCCGGCGCGAAGGCCTGGCTGGTCGGCGAGGCGAACAAGGGCCTCGCCGCCATGTTCACCATGATGAATTCCGCCCGGCTCAATATCGGCCTTGAAGGCGTCGCCGTGGCGGAGGCTGCGCGCCAGGCCGCCCTCTCCTACGCCGGCGAACGCAAGCAGGGTTCAACGCCCGGCGTGGAAGGTTCCGTCGCCATCATCCGCCATCCGGACATTCAGCGCTCGCTCGCCGGAATGGCGGCCAGCGTGCAGGCCTCGCGCGCCATCTGCTATGCAACGGGCGCCGCCGCCGATCTCGCTGAGCATCACGCCGATCCGGCCACGCGCGAGACCGCCAAGCTGCGCGAAGAGCTGTTGACCCCGATCGCCAAGGGCTGGTCCACCGACCGCGCCGTCGACGCCGCGAACACCGGCGTGCAGATCCATGGCGGCATGGGCTTCATGGCCGAAACCTCCGCCGCCCAATTCTATCTCGACGCACGCATCACGCCTATCTACGAAGGCACCAACGGAATCCAGGCGATCGACCTGGTGGGCCGCAAGCTCTCCGGTAACAACGGCGTCGCCATGGCCGCGATGCTCGCCGACATCCGCGCCACCGCGCGAGAGGCCCGCGCCACCAACGATCCCGGCTTCGTGGCGATCGCGGACCGGCTCGACCCCGCCGCCGGCGCGCTCGATGAAGCAACCCAGTGGATGCTCGCCAGCATGAAGTCCGCGCGCGAGACGGCCCTCTCCGGCGCCACCAGCTACCTCCGGCTTGCCGGCGACGTGGTGGGCGGCCACTACCTCACCCGCACCGCCCTTGCCGAGCGCGGCAACAAGGGACCCGATTTCGATCGCGCCTTCGCGCTGGCAAAATTCTACGCGGAGGACACGCTCTCCCGCGCGCCCGGCTCGGTTGCGGCAATCACCGCGGGTTCCCGGTCGCTGCAGGAAAATGCAGTTCTCTGGCAGGCCGACTAGGTTCCCTCGATCACGCTTCGGAACCCGCTCGCCTCGCCCGCGTAATCCCGTCAGCCCGTTAGGAGGCTGACATGCGTCCCGTGTTAATCGCCCTGATCGCCGCCGCGCTTCCGGCCTTCAGCTATGCGCGCCCCGTCCCGCCGGCGCCCGTCCGCGAGCCCGCTCCCGCGGCCGCCCAGACGGAACCCAGCAAGACGGAACCCAGCAAGCTCGCCGACAACTCCGTCACCGCCGCCAACCAGCCGGCCGCTCCGCCGGCGCAACCGAAATTCGATGCGCCGCTCTGCGCCTCGCCTTCGGTCTCGATCGAAAATCCGGCCAGCACGTCCAACGGCCTTGCCTGCAAGCCGGTGATGTGGGCCGGCGCCGACACTTCGCTTCTCCAACAAGGCTGACCCGCGACATCCTCCCTGAACTCAGCTAAGCCTCGACGGTCTTCGCCGTCGGGGCTTCTTCATGCGATTTCTGTTTGCCGCTATCCTGGCCGCAACCCTTTGCGCCTGCGCCTCCATGTCAGCCACGCCCCACGAAACCGCCGCCGACGCAAAATTCCGCGCGATCTACGAGAAGGAATGGACCTGGCGCACCAGCCTTCCCTCGCCGGACGATGATGATGACGAAGACAACCCGCCCAAATCCTGGCCCCGGGTCGATCCCAAGTCGCAATCAGACCGCCTCGCCTACTGGACCGACGTGATCCGCCAGCTCGACGCGCTGGACCAGAAGGCGCTGTCGCCGCAGCAGCAGATCAACCTCGCCATCTACCGCGACCAGATCAATGTCCGCATCACGCGCATTAAATTCCGCGAATACGAAAAGCCGCTCAACGCAGACACCACCTTCTGGAATAGCGTCGCCTCCTCCGCGCCCAAGGCCTTCAAGACCGAAGCCGACGCCCGCGCCTACATCTCGCGCCTCAACGACACCCAACGTTATTTCACCGACCAGATCGCCAACATGAAGCTTGGCCTCGCCCGCGGCTTCACGCCGCCGCGCGCCACGCTCGCCGGCCGCGACCAGTCGATCACCGCTATCTACAAGAACAAGGCGCCGGAACAGACCTCGTTCTACGAACCGTTCAAGCTGCTCCCGCAGTCCATCCCGGCCGCCACTCAGGCCGAACTGCGCGCCGAGGTGCGCACGGCGATCGAGAGCCAGGTCTTCCCCGCCTATCGCAGCCTGCTGACCTATTATCGCGACGAGTACTATCCGCACACCACGACCGAACTGGCCGCCACCAAGCTCCCTGACGGCGCGGCCTACTACCAGGCGCAGATCCACGAATTCACCACGCTCGACCTCACGCCCGATCAGATCCACGAGATCGGACTGAAAGAAGTCGCGCGCATCCACGCCCGCATGCTCGACGTGATGAAGGAAGCGGGATTCCAGGGCGACTTCCCGGCCTTCCTCAAATTCCTGCGCACCGATCCGCAGTTCTACCCCAAGACCGCCGACGAACTGCTGATGCGCGCGGCCTGGATCGCCAAGAAGTTCGACGGCAAGGCGAAATACTATTTCGGCCGCCTGCCGCGCTCGCGCTTTGCCGTGATCCCGGTGCCGGACGATATCGCGCCCTTCTACACAGCCGCGCGCGGCGGCCCGGGAACCTACCTGGTCAACACCTACAACCTGCCTTCCCGCGCGCTCTACGCGCTGCCCGCGCTCACCCTGCACGAAAGCGCGCCGGGCCACGCCTTCCAGATGCCGCTCGCCGACGAGCAGGAGGACTTCCCGCTCTTCCGCCGCAAGACCTACATCTCCGCCTTCGGCGAGGGCTGGGCGCTCTACTGCGAATCGCTGGGCGAAGAGATGGGCATGTACGAAACGCCCTACGAAAAATTCGGCATGCTCAGCTATCAGATGTGGCGCGCGGCTCGGCTGGTCGTCGACACCGGCGTTCACTCAAAAGGCTGGACGCGCGAACAGGCGCAACAATTCCTGCACGACAACACCGCCCTGGCCGATCACGAAATCACCACTGAAGTCGACCGCTACATCTCATGGCCGGGCCAGGCGCTGAGCTATTATCTCGGCGAAATGGCGATCCTGGACGCACGCAAGAAAGCTGAAGCTGCGCTAGGCCCGAAGTTCGACATCCGCCATTTCCACGACACGGTGCTGCAGCTCGGCTCTGTCCCGCTCCCCGTCCTCACCGCCCGTATCGACCGCTGGATCGCCGACGGTGGCCCGGACCCCTATGGCGGGAAGAAATAGGCGTCAGCGAGCCCGCCCTCGTGGTTCGACGGACGCCGCCTTCGGCGGCTGCTCACCAT
>DASZSI010000363.1:0-3369 GCA_035548775.1 Hyphomonadaceae bacterium | reverse complement strand
GGGTGACAGCCTTAATCTTTTGCGGTTAGGGCTGGAGGCGATGGAAACCTTCGAGGCAGATGCCGTCGTGATCGGCGCCGGGGCGGTGGGCCTCGCGTGCGCACGTGCGCTCGCGCTGAAGGGCCGCGAAGTGCTTGTGCTGGAGAGGGCCTCGGCGATCGCCACCGAAACCTCATCTCGCAATTCGGAAGTCATCCACGCCGGACTCTACTATCCCACCGGCTCGTTAAAGGCGCGGCTGTGTGTGCAGGGCCGTCGCGAACTCTACGATTATTGTCGGATCCACGGCGTAGAGGCCCACCGATGCGGCAAGCTGGTGGTCGCCGTCGACGACGCCGAGGCGGCCGCCACGCCCGCGCTGTTGAAACGCGCGTTGGACAACGGCGTCGAGGACATCCGTCTGATCGATGGCGCGGAGGCCCGGCGGCTGGAACCCGCGTTGAACCCTGACGTGCGCGTCGCCATTCACTCGGAGACAAGCGGCCTATTCGACAGCCACGGTTATTTCCTCGCGCTGCAAGGCGAGTTCGAGGATCGCGGCGGATCGCTGGCCCTCGATGCGCCTGTCAGGCGCGGCGCCGTCCTCAAGGATGGCATCGAGATCGAGACGGGCGGACCTAGTCCCACGCGCATCAAAGCGCGTACGGTCGTGAACTCGGCGGGCCATTATGCGCTCGCCACGGCTCGCCTGATCGAGGGTGGTCCGGCTTACCCGCATCTCACCATGCACTGGGTGAAAGGATCCTACTTCGTGGCCTCGGGCAGGGCGGCGTTCGCACGGCTGATCTATCCGATGCATAACTCGACAACACAGGGCTTGCACCTCGCCATCGACCTTGGCGGCCGCACACGTCTGGGGCCCGACGCGGAATGGTTGCCGGACAATGCCGGTCCGCCGTTCGACTATGAAGTCGATCCTGTGCGCGCGGTCCATTTCTATCACGAGGTCCGCCGCTACTGGCCCGGATTGAAGGATGGCGCGCTGTCACCGGATTATTCGGGCGTGCGCCCAAAGATTGTCGCCAGGGGCGAACCATCGGCGGACTTCCTGATTGACGGCCCACAGAACCACGGCGTTGCCGGCCTGGTGAACCTGATAGGCATTGAAAGCCCCGGACTGACATCATCGCTCGCGATCGGCGAACTGGTCACGGAGATGGTCGGGAAGCGCTGAAGCTGGCCTCGCCGAGCCGAAGCGACCGCAGGTCGCGAAGGCTGGTAGTGGGGGCGGGAATCGAACCCGCGACCTCAGGATTATGAGTCCTGCGCTCTAACCGGCTGAGCTACCCCACCAAAGGCGAGGCGCGGGGTATACGGCCCAAGTCCGACGGTTGCAAGGCGGCCCGCAATCCCGCGAAAACCGAAGGCAAAACAGCCCGGATCAGGTGATCCAGGCTGCCGCAAAAGGCCCCGCGGGCGCGGCTATTTCGCCAGATATTTCTCGCGCTTTTCGCCCTTGCGCTCCAGCGCCTTCAGCCACTTCGGCGTAGGGCCGCGGCCGGTATAGATCTCGCCATTGGGACCGATATATTTCGGTTTCAGCTTGATGCCTTTGTCCGAGCGCTGGCGTCGGCTGCCGGCGCCGCGGCCCATCAGCTCGTCGAGCGTAAAGCCCTCCGCGTTGGCCAGAGCCTTGAGCTTCGAAAGCGCGTCTGCCTTTGCCTCGTCCTTCTTCGCGGCGACCGCCTTCTGGATGCGTGCGGAAAGCTCGTTGAGATCGGATAGTGTCAGATTGTCGATATTGGGAAGGCGTGACGCCATCGGTGGCCCCTCGTTATGCATAACTCTTTGCAAGGCCCCCAACACAAGAGTTGCATTATTACGCTGGCGATCGCTTGTCTAAGTCTATCTTGTTCTGTTCTCGAAAATATATTTGCGGAGACTTATTCCAGTCGGCGAGCGTGCCATGCGATGTGTTCCGCGATGAAGCTGGCCACGAAGAAATACGAGTGGTCATAGCCGTGCTGCAGTCGAAGCGTCAGGCCCTGGCCTCCCTCGGCGCAGGCCTGTTCGAGAAGTTCGGGCTTTAGTTGTTCTTCGAGAAACTGATCGGCAAGGCCTTGATCGACTAGGATGTCCGTGAAGTATCCGCGCGCCATGCCCGATCGGATGAGTTCGCATGTGTCATGCCGGCGCCAGCTTTCGCGGTCGTGTACCAGATAGGCGCCCAGCGCTTTCTCGCCCCATGGGCAGTTCATGGGCGAACATATCGGAGCGAACGCAGACACCGAGCGAAATACGTCCGGGTGGCGCAACGCAAGCGTCAGCGCGCCGTGGCCGCCCATGGAATGGCCAGAAACGCCAAGCCGCACCGGATCGGCAGGAAACTCGGTGCGCAATGCGCGGATAAGATCCTCCAGGATGTAGCTTTCCATCCTGAAGTGCGGCGCCCAGGGCTCTTGTGTTGCGTCGAGGTAGAAGCCCGCGCCTTGCCCAAGATCGTATGCAGGATCGTCAGCAACGCCGGGGCCACGCGGAGATGTATCCGGGGCCACGATCATCAGGCCGTTCCCGGCTGCGGCAGGATAAGCGCCTGCCTTTGTCGTGAAATTGTCTTCGGTGCAGGTGAGGCCCGACAGCCAGAGCAGAACGGGGAAGGGTCCCGGTCCTTCCGGCGTGAAGACGCTGAAAGTCATCGGCGTACCCGTCGCGGCGCTCTGATGCCGGCAATAGCGCAGCTCGCCGCCTGCAATGCGATGGGCTTTTACCGTTTCGACGCTCGGCACTGGATTCTCTCGGCTCACGGACAACTGACGATCCGCCATCCACGAGCCGAGTGCAAATCCGGGATTTACGTCAGGCGGCCTCTTCGTTCTTGTGAATCAGCTTGAACGCGCCTTTATCCGGCGCCCACACCGCGCCTTCATCGCCGCTGACCTCGAACAGGCCGACGCCGTGGATGCGGGCTAGCTTGACGGCCTGAAGCTGGACAGGGCGCGCAACTTCCCACTGGAAAGCGGCAAACACAGCCTTTGGGGCAAATCGGTATTCGGCGTTGCGTTCCTCGATCCTTCCCGGGGCGGCATCCGGCCCGGTAACCGCCGGATAGCTACGGATCATGTCGCGGTACCAGGCCTGCACGGCCGGCGCAGTTGCCGACGGGTCGCTCGCGAGCCGGCCGTCGCCCCAGCGTGCTATATCTGAGTACCACGACAGAAACCCGGTCCGGTCCGCTGGTGGCCCGGCCGGGTCGAAAACCATCAAGTCATAGCTCATGGCGCTCTCCTGCCTGCGACAGGATGGCCAGACTAGACTTAACGCCTTGCTACCGGACGCCTCCGGCTGCGGGGTTGACGGTGCGTCGGGGCCTAAAAAACCACCACGCTGCGAATGCTTTCGCCTTTGTGCATGAGGTCGAAGCCCTTGTTG
>DASZSI010000362.1:0-5640 GCA_035548775.1 Hyphomonadaceae bacterium | reverse complement strand
CGCGAGCAGGACGAAGCGCAAAACCTGTTCGATGCCCTGTCGAAGGATCCGAAGCTGAAGATGGTTGTGCATTCTGGGGCCGCGCACGCCTGGGAGTCGCCGCTGCCCGATGCTAGCAGCAAGGGCGCCTGGATGGCGGCGCGGTTCAAGCTGCTGAGCGGAATCGACCCGCTGACGATCTCGCAAATCGAGTGTGTGTCGACGAACGGTAAGGAAGTACTGGCCGCCCACCGCCTGAAGGAAGATGGAACGATCGATCCGGACAATCACACCGATCTCATCATCGGGCATCCGCCCACATTGTTCACAGATGGCCGGCCGGCCTGGCGGCGAAATGCAGGAGATCTCGCTGTTCCGGCGCCGTCCACTCTTCTTCCCGTGACCGAGCCTACAATTCTTGAAGCGCGGCGCGAGGCGGACGGCCTTGGAGTGATGCCCGTTGACCGCCTGCTCTTGTACCCCGGCGACCGCCTGCCGCTGCTACTGCCTCCGGGACGCTATCGCGTTGATGCTTTCAACGCTGCGGGCCGCGTAAACAATGAAAGCGTCATTGTCTCAGTTGGTCGCTGAGGGCAACGGCATAATTTCTTCCGCTATCAAGACGCACGCCTTTCGACGCTGGCGCTCGTTCGCGCACGGGTTTACGAAGGCGTCCGGCATTCCCGAGCAGCAGACTCGAATGGGAGCTTTTTGAATGAACCGCCGCGCCTTGTTTATTTCGGCCGCAGCCATTGTAGCCAGCGCCTTCGCCGTCGCCTTTGCGCAAGGCATCGATGTCACCGGCATCGACAAGTCGGTTAAACCCGGCGACGACTTTTTTGCCTACGCCAACGGAACATGGCTCAAGACTGCTGAAATTCCAGCCGATCGGTCGAGCTGGGGCGGCAACGGCATATTGGCCGAGAAGGTCGACAAGGATGTCGCCGACCTGATCCAGGGCATGGCTGCGAAGAAACCAAAAGCGGGAACCGAGGCCGCGAAGATCGCCGACTATTACTCCGCCTACATGGACGAAGCCGGGATCGAAGCGAAAGGCGCCGCGCCGCTGAAGCCGGAGCTCGAGAGGATCGCGGCGATCAAGGACCGCAAGGGGTTGTCGGCGTATCTCGGTTCGCAGCTGCGCGCCGACATGGACGCGATGAACAACACCAAGCTCACGACCGACAATGTGTTCGGCCTGTGGGTGGCGGCGGACTTCGACAAGCCGACGGTCTATTCCGCCTTCCTGCTGCAGGGCGGTCTCAGCCTGCCGAACCGCGAATACTACACGTCGGACAGTCCGCGCATGGCGTCGATCCGCGACGGCTTCAAGACCCATATAGCGGCGGTGCTCGACCTTGGCGGGATCAAAGATAGCAAGGCCAAGGCCGAGAAGATCTTTGCGCTGGAAGACAAGATCGCGCGTGTGCACGCCTCGCTGGTCGACTCCGAGGACCCGGAGAAGGGCAACAATCACTGGCCCTATGCCGACCTGGCGAAGAAGGCGCCGGGAATGGACTGGGTGGAGTTCCTGAAAGCCTCCGGCCTGTCGAGCCAGAAGAGCTTCGTGATCTGGCAGCCGTCTGCGTTCACCGGCGAGGCGAAGCTGGTGGCCGATACGCCGGTCGACACCTGGAAGGACTATCTCACTTTCCACTATATCGACCGCAATTCGGGCGTGCTGCCCAAGGCATTCGTCGACGAGCGATTCAACTTCTACGGCAAGACGCTGTCGGGCACGCCGGCGCTGACTGACCGGTGGAAGCGGGCGATCGCGGCGGTGAACGGTTCGCTGGGCGAAGCCGTCGGCAAGCTTTATGTCGCCAAGCACTTCCCCGCCTCGTCCAAGGTCGAAGTCTCGACGATGGTGAAGAACATCACCGCCGCGTTCGATAAGCGCATCGATGCGCTGGACTGGATGAACCCCGCGACCAAGAAGGAAGCCAAAGCCAAGCTGAAGGCGCTCAAGGTCGGCATCGGCTACCCGGACAAGTGGCGGAGCTATGCAGGCCTGGTCGTCAAGAAGGACGATGCCTTCGGCAACGCACAGCGCGCCGCGAAGTTCGACAGCGATTTCAAAATTGCCCGGCTCGGCAAGCCGGTCGATCGCGGCGAGTGGGTGATGAACCCGCAGCTGGTGAACGCGGTGAACCTGCCGATCCTGAACGCGCTGAACTTCCCCGCGGCGGAACTGCAGCCGCCGCATTTCGACCCCAAGGCGCCGGCGGCGGTGAACTATGGCTCGATCGGAGCGATCATCGGCCACGAGATCAGCCACTCGTTCGACAACAGCGGGGCACAGTTCGACTCGCAAGGACGCATGCGCAACTGGTGGACGAAGGAAGACTTCGCGCACTTTGACGCTTCCGGAAAGGCGCTGGCCACGCAGTTCGACGGCTACAAACCGTTCCCGGATGTGGCGATCAAGGGCGAGCAGACGCTTTCGGAGAACATCGCGGACGTGGCCGGACTTTCGGCGGCCTATGACGCCTATCGCACGTCATTGGGCGGCAAGGCGGGACCGGAGGCGGCAGGCTTCAGCAGCGACCAGCAGTTCTTCATCTCGTTCGGCCAGACCTGGCGCAACAAGACACGCGAGGCGGCGCTGCGCCAGCAGGTGCTGACCGACGGCCATGCCCCGGCGCAATACCGTGCGCTGACGGTTCGCAATCTCGATGCTTGGTATTCGGCCTTCGACGTCAAGCCCGGCGAGGCGCTGTACCTGGCGCCGAAGGACCGCGTGAAGGTCTGGTAGGCGCTATCGCGCCTATCCGATTGTCCAGCGGGCGCGGATCTGGCCGATGACCTGCGAGTGCCGGCGCTCGATCTCGATCTCGCTTAACGAGCCGACATCGCGCGAGTCGTTGAAGACATCGCGTTCGATGGTGAACTTGTACGGGTCGACGTTGTCGAGCTGGAAGCGCAGCGTGAAGCCCGGGTTCGGCTTGTATTCGAGGTAGACGCCGTAGAAGTTTCGCAGGCGCAGGATGTCCACCTCCTGCAGGTAATAACGGTATTCGCTCCAGCCCGCGAAATAGTTGACGCCCCAGGTCAGGTTGTATTCCGGCATGTCCTGCCGGTAGCCGAAGTTGATGTTGTTCGGTCGCTGGCCGGTGATTGTGCGTTTCTGATGTGTCAGCGGGTCGGTGACCTCGCCTTCCTGCCATAGCCCGTCGAACTTCACTTCGCCGCCCTTGATGCCGAGGTTCGCCATCGGCACTGTCAGGCTGAACTGCAGCGTATCGTTCTTGCCGTCGCCGATATTGCCCGGTCCAGCGACAAGCACCGTGTCCGGAACGCCGTCGTTGTTCGCGTCGTCGGGAATGCCGTCATTGTTCGCGTCGACTGCCACGCGGAAGGGCAGCTGGTCGACGACGTCCGTGATGTCTTCGTGGCGCAGTGTGAGTACGGCGGCGCCTTTCTCCCAAAAGCGCTTTTCAAAGGCGGCTTCGTAGACCCAGCGCTTGTCGGGGCGCAGGTCGCTGTTTCCGGCGCTGACCACGTTGCTGTTCAGGCTCACGCTCGAGGCAAAATCCTGGAAGTTGAGCTGGCCCACCTCGCGTTCGACTCGCAAACGCAGCTGGTCATCCTTGGTCGGCGACCAGCTGAACAGGATACGCGGCTTCGGATAGTTGAAGGACCGTTCCTTCGGATCGTCGCCGGACTCGGTGATGGTCGATCTTTCGACCCGTACGCCGCCCTCCACCGAGATGGACTCGATGGGCTTCCAGGTGGCCTGGCCGAACACTTCGCCGCGCGTCTCCTCGACCCTGACGTCCGAAGCGTGCAGGCTGACCGGAGTATTGTTCACGGTCAGGCCTACACGCTGGTTCCTGAAATTGTAGGCGATCTCGCCGCCACCTTCGAACGTCAGCGTCGGCGCGAAGTTGTAGCGAAGGATCGAACGGCCGATGGTCTCGCCGGCCGTCGCCTCGACACGGAAGGCCGACGTGTCCGGCTGCATGCCGCCATTCTGGTTGGGCGCGACGGCGCCCGTGCTGTCGCCCGCGCCTTGCGCCCATTTGTAGAGGAAGATGCTCTCGCTCTCGAGTTTGTCGCCGATCGCGTGCTTGTAGTTGGCGCCAACCTCTGCGCGATCGTTGGCTGAGCGCGAGGTATAGAATTCGTCAGTGAAGGGCGTAGCCGAGCGGTAGCGTTCTTCGTCCTTGAACTCGTCTGAGCTGATGAGCCCGTTGACGTTGAATGTGCCGCCGAACACCGGTCCTTTGTAGCTGGCGCGGGCAGTGTGCACCAAGCCGTCGGCTTCGACGTCGTCGTGCTGGAGCAGAACATCGCCGGTCGACAGGTTGCGGCGCGTGCGGAAGCCTTTGCCCACCGAGTCGTCGTAGGACTGGCCGCGCGAAACCGAGAAATCGAACTGCTGGTCCTCCCCGAAGTGGCGCGAGGCCTGGTAGCTCCAGCCGGGAATGGTGTCGCCGGTTTCCGCAAAGACCAGGTTGTTGAGCGTGATGATCTGCTGGAAGGTGTCGCCCTTCTTGCGGATGACGTTGGCGATGACAGTGCGCCCCTGCATATCGATCCCCGGGGCGCCGCCGCGAATAATGTCGATGCGTTCGACCTGGCTGATCGGAATGCGGTTGAGCGTGTCCGAGAGCGAGTCTGTCTTGATCGTCGGGCGCTGGCCGTCGATCAGCACGTTGCCGGCGGCGCCGGCGAAGCCGCGAACCTGGTCGCCGCCGTCGAAGGAAAAGCCGGGCAGGCGGTTGATCAGGTCCATCGCCGTGTTCGGGCGCGAATCCGCAAAGTCGGCTGGGGTGTAGGAGAGGACGCCTTCACTGGTGGCAGCAGCCTGAGCGTCTGGCTTCGGTTCTTGAGCCATGGCCGGGAGCGCGGACGTGGCCATCAGAATTGACGCAAAACTAAAAGTATAATACTTCGGCATCCACCTCTCCCGTGTCCGGACGAGCGTTGCGCCGCCTGACCCTAATTTATCGATAATCGATAAAAATTGTCCTGACAAGCTGGGATTTGCGAGCCTTCGGAAAGGCTCGGAGAAACCCTGAAAAGTGACTGGGATTCCGGCTTTAGTTGGGCAGTTGGACCCCGCCCGGACGGATTCTGGGGATGATCAGGCCGTTTCCTGGAAGCTGCGAACCGTCTTCAAGACCTGGCCCTTCGGGAGAATCCCCACGAGGCCGACCATCGCCTTGTTGCGGGCGCCTGTGATGACCACCCGCTTGTTGGCCTGGAAGCCGTCATAGCCCTGCTTGGCGACAGGCATCGAGGCCATCGGCTTCATCGTCTTGCCGAGGCGCGTCTTGTCGGTGCCGGCGCGGTCGCGGAATTTCGAAACGGTCGGGCCAGGGCAAAGACAGCTAACGTGCACGCCAGTCCCGCGCGCTTCCTCCCACAACGCTTCGGAGAACGAGAGCACATAGGCTTTCGAGGCGTAGTAGACGGCCATCAGCGGGCCCGGCTGGAAGGCCGCGGTGGAGGCAACGTTCAGCACGCCACCGCGCTTTTTCGCCAGCATGGACTTCCAATAGATATGCGTGAGTTCGGTGAGCGCGCGGATGTTGAGGTCGATCATGCCGAGCTGCGGTTCGATCGGCGCCTTGTCGAAGCCACCTGCGTGGCCGAAGCCAGCATTGTTCACCAGCACATCGACGCCAAGGCCGCGCCGGGCGATATCGGCGGCGA
>DASZSI010000361.1:0-20574 GCA_035548775.1 Hyphomonadaceae bacterium | reverse complement strand
GCCGACCGCCGCGATCCATTCCCGCACCGCCAGCGCGACGAACTCAGGGCCATTGTCGGAACGAGCATGTTGGGGCGCTCCTCGCGTGAGGAACAGGTCCGCCAGCGCCTCGATGACGTCGATCGACTTGAGCTTCCGCTTGATGCGGATCGCCAGGCATTCATGGGTGAACTCATCGACGATGGTCAGCATTCGATATTTCCGCCCGTCATGCGTGCGATCCTCAACGAAGTCATAGGCCCAGACGTGATTGCGCCGCTCCGCCCGCAGGCGGATGCAGGAACCGTCGTTGAGCCATAAACGCCCGCGTTTGGGCTGCTTCTGCGGCACCTTCAGGCCTTCGCGCCGCCACACCCGCTCGACCCGCTTGTCGTTGATCGTCCAGCCTGCTGTCCGCAGCAGGGCGGCGATCTTGCGATAGCCATAGCGGCCATAACACCGCGCCAGCTCGATGATGTCGGCGGTCAGGCGCTCTTCGTCCTCATGGCCCCGCGGCCGTTTGCGCTGGGTAGATCGATGTTGCCCCAGCGCCGCGCACGCGCGCCGCTCGGACACTTCCAGCGTGCGGCGGACATGCTCGATGCATGCCCGCCGACGGGCGGGGCTCAGTAGTTTCCCTTCGCCGCTTCCTGCAGAATGAGCTTGTCCAGCGTCAGGTCCGACACCGCTTTGCGAAGACGCTGGTTCTCAACCTCCAGATCCTTCATCCGCCGAACCTGGTCCGTGCCCAGACCGCCATACTCCGACCGCCAGCGATGGTAGGTCACATCGCTCACGCCGATCGACCGCACAGCGTCCGCCACCGCGTGGCCCTGCGCCACCATCACGTCTACCTGTCGCAGCTTCGCTACGACCTCTTCCGGCTTGTGCCGCTTCCTTGGCATCAAAAGTCCTCCGTCCTGTTCATTAGCTACATCAGGGCGGACCACTTCAATGGGGGCGGATCAACGCCGCGCGCAGTCTGCCGTCGACAACCGGGCTGGAGGTCTGCGCGCGACGAGATCGGGAAATCGCTCGGTCCCGCCCCCTTCCGCTCGGCGCTCTAGTGCGCGAACTGGATACTGCAGCCTTTGCGCACGCTGGCATCACACCCACGGGCCTTTTCCGTTGGCGCCTCCGAAAGGGACTCGCAAACTCTGCGATCGGGGTCCGATGACGCCGCCTTCCTCTGGCGGGCAGGCGCTTATCGCTGCGTGCGTCGCGCCAAGCCTATCAAGGTCGGCGAGCCCATGACGAACGGGCGTCAGCTACGTGGCCTTGCTTCGGAGGCAATACCTGTGTAGGTCCCACGCATCGAGTTTCGGCCGACGACTTGGCCCGCCCCCAAAAAGGGGCACTAGCTGACGAAATCCCCCCAAACATTCTCGATGTCGCAGGCGGACCGCGCTCGCGCGCCCGCCACTAGTCATTACAAGGATACCCCCAATGAACACGGGAACTGTGAAATGGTACAACACCAGCAAAGGCTACGGCTTCATTCAGCCTGACAACGGCGGCAAGGACGTTTTCGTCCACGCCAGCGCGCTTGAAAACGCCGGTATGCGCGGTCTCATTGAAGGTCAGAAGCTGTCCTTCGAGGAAACCGCCGACCAGCGCTCCGGCAAGATGTCAGCGACCAACCTGCGCACCGCCTAGGCTGACCGAGGGTTCATTTCTGACCGAAAGAGCGCCGGGAAACTGGCGCTCTTTTCAATTTGAGAGCGTGACGGACCCGCAAGCGGTACAGTGGGCGGCATCACTGCCTCTATGAGCAAACAGCAGGACGAACGACCGTTTACTTGGCCCTTCGCTGGAGGCGGTCGAGTGTTTGCATCATGTGCTCGCGGACGTTGCGAGCCTCATCAATCACTGCATGCTCCTTGTCGCTGAGCGCGTATTTGCCAGGGTCAGCCGATTCGCCAAGCGCATCGAGCCGCTGGGCAATGGCCTTGAGCCGTTGCTGGGAAGAGGCGCTCTGCTCACGCAGCGCTTCAAGCCCCGCAACGCCATGGCCATCTCGGTAGTGGTCGAGCATTCCAGACAGGTTGATAAGATCGCCCTGCAGACGATCGGCGTAGCTGGCGGCTTCCGAAGCGCGATCTTGGTGAGAATGGGGCGTCGTCATTCGCTCTTTCCCTTCCGGGGATTGGGTTGTGAAGGCCGGGAAACAGGTTCGCCCGTTCGGCGTCGGATTTCCGCTTCGATCATGGGCAGGGCGTGCTGCGCAATGGCGTGCTTGGCATGGCCTTTTTCCCCGGAAATGCGCACGGCCGCCCGATGGTGCGCCGTGAGTTGATAGTCGCTCATGTCGGGCAGGCGCTTGGACAGCGGAATGCGGGGGGCAATCGTCGATACAGACGTGTCATCATTCGCAGGCGCGGAGCCGCGCCGGCGCGATGACCGGGGAAGGTTGCTCAAAGAGATCGGCCTTTTCGATTCGGACGTGGACGTCCTGGCAATCCGTAGCCAAAGCCAGCTGGCGTTCGCCGCCGGCAAGGCCGGGACGAAGGGGCAATTCATCACCCTAACACACAATATAGGATGCCACGAGGAAAAAGCTCGTCTTCGCTTTCACTGCATGTCAGCGAAGCGAAGCTGGGTCAGTTGCCATCATGGTTCATGACTGGTGTGACAAGTGTCCAGCTCGTTCAGCATTGTCGATCTCGTGAGGACGCTTCGGCCAGAACTTCCGCGTTGTCGTGTGCATTGCCGCGCGAACCGTGATACCGCTGCTTCATGTCCCGACTCGAAGCCGCCATCGAACGCCTGCGCGCACTGCCGGAGGCCGAGCAGGATATGCTTGCCGGCGAGATCGAAGGGCTGCTTGCCGAGTCTAATTCATTGCTGACTCTCGCCCAGTGGAGCGAGGTTGAGAAAGAGATCGACACCGACGACGGGATGCGCCTGTCCCACAACGATGTCATGACGCGCATGCGCGCCCGGTTCGGCCGATGAACATCGTCTGGCGGCCACGCGCGGCGGACGACTTCGAGCGCCTGATCACGGAGGCCTGGGAGGCCAATGCCGGCACGGCGTCGCGTGACAAGTCCCTCGTGGAGACGCGGCTTCTGCAGCTTGTTCGCTTCGCCGAGCTAGGCCGCAAAACCCGGCGGGTCGGCGTGCGTGAACTGCCGATCGAAGGCACGTCCTATATTGTCGTTAATCGCCACCTGGGAGAGGACGTTCTCATCATTCGAATTTTTCACACTTCGAACGCCGGGCCGACACGCAATTTCTGACCCGGCGACGGCGTGCGCGGGTCGCGCCAGCAATTCAATCACGTTGACTAAGGCGCAACAAAGGCCGTGCGGTGGAATAAGTTCATTGCGCCGCGTACTGCATGGACACACTCTCGGTCATCGTCAACGCGGCCAGACTTTCGTCCCGCGCGTGTGACGCGGAGATTTCATGAAAAATAGCCAATCATCAGGCGCGCGCCGCACGGCTGCGCAGCGCGCTAGCGATGCCAATCGTATAAACCAGATGATTGCCAATATCCGCGAGGGCCGTCCAACGCCGCCGCCGCGTGATCCGGAAGCAGGACGAGCCGCATACGAGGCTCGGCACAACAGCTCTTCCCGCCGCTACTGATGCAGAGCCCATCTGCCTTGCCTTAGGAAGGGCGTCGCAAATCGCTTTGATGGATTTCGGAGCGGATCGGCGTCGAGGATCAATCTCGCTTTTTCGGTTCACGCCATGACACGCAAGACAAAAGATTTCGTCAAATCGGCCCCGCGGTCCAGCAGACCCGTCACTCAGGGCAACCAAGCGCCCGTTACGACGCCGGGAAACATGCGGGCCTTCGATGCCCGGCCGAAACCGGTAAACTCCGAGAGGAGAAGGGAAGTCCCTCTCCCCGAACATCATATCGACGGGGATCCCACCGAAATGTTCGACAGGGGGGACTAGATCTCCAGTCTTGCCTCGAACTTCCGAAGATTGCGAATGGCCGGTCGCGGCGAAGAGTTGCCGGATAGGGCTAAACCGCTGACCGACCGTTTGCGGCCCTTGATCGGTCGCTCCTAGCTCGGGGCCCCGTCCTCGACTTTTCGGTCAGCGACGGACAACCAGGCCCCAGTACGCATCTTCACCCTCTTCGGCGCGCCAGTCGGACTTCCCAAAATCGAGCGTTGCGGTCGGACTTGCGGTTATCGCGATGATGTCTTGAGCGGGTGGACCTTGCGGCCCATGGTTTGGACATGGCGTCTTCGGCTGAACTTCCTGTCATAGATGTGTCCCCGCTCCTGGGCGCGGACGAGCGCGCGCGGGCCGGCGCGGGCGAGGCGATTGGCGCCGCATGCCGCGATCTCGGGTTTTTCTATGCGACGAGACATGCGGTGTCGCTGGAGACGCTGGAGAAACTTGCCGCTGCCAGCCGGAAATTCTTTGCTTTGCCGGAAGCGGAGAAGATGCGGATCGCGATGGCGCTTGGTGGGCGAGCCTGGCGGGGATTCTTTCCGGTGGGCGGTGAGCTGACCTCCGGCAAGCCGGACATCAAGGAGGGCGTCTATTTCGGCGAAGAATTGCCGGCGAGCGATCCCCGGGTGAAAGCGGGGTTGCCGCTGCATGGGGCGAACCTCTGGCCGGCGTCTGTACCCGAGTTGCGGCCGGCGGTGACGGCGTTCATGGACGAGGCGGCGCGATCGGCCCACGCGATCATGGAGGGGGTCGCGCTGTCGCTCGGACTGGACGCGCAGTATTTCCGGCGGACCTACACCAGCGATCCGACCACGCTGTTCCGCATCTTCCATTATCCGGCCGCGAAACGGGAGGAGGGGTGGGGCGTAGGCGAGCACACGGATTATGGCCTGCTCACCCTGCTGGCGCAGGACGATATCGGCGGGCTGGAAGTGAAGACCCCGCGCGGGTGGATTTCAGCGCCGCCCATTGAGGGCGCGCTGGTGTGCAATATCGGCGATATGCTGGATCGCCTGACCGGCGGCGCCTATCGTTCGACCCCGCATCGCGTGCTGAATGTCAGCGGCAGGTCGCGGATGTCGTTTCCATTCTTCTTTGATCCGGGATGGGATGCGCGGATCGTGCCGCTTCCCAGCCACGCCGCTGGGATACGCGACGACCAGGCCGAGCGTTGGGACAAGGCAAGCGTGCACGACTTCCAAGGCGCTTATGGCGACTATCTGCTCGGCAAGGTCTCGAAGGTGTTCCCGGATCTCGCGCGGCGCGTAACCTGAAAGCATGCGCAAGCGCCTTTTCCTTGCACTACGCATCGGCGTCGCGCTGGCGTTCGCGTGGATCGCGGTCACGGTGCTGGCGCACGAGTTCGGCGCGATGTCGTGGGCGGATGTTGGATCGGGCATCGCCCATATCGGCTGGGGCGCCGCGGGGCTGATGGTCCTGGCGACTTGCGGCGCCTTCGCGGGCGTCTCCACCTACGACAATTTTGCATTGGGATATATCAATCGCGGGATCGGCTATGGCCGAGCCGCCTTGAGCTCGACCACGTCCTATGCGGTGTCGAACTTGCTCGGCTTTCCGGTGTTCACCGGCAACGCGGTGCGGTTCTGGCTCTATGAGAGCTGGGGCCTCGGGGCGATGGAGACGGCCGCTGCAGCGGTGATCACCACAACGGCGACCAATCTGTCGCTTGCTCTGCTGGTCGGGTTGAGCCTGCTCGTGTCGCCCGAACTCGTAACGCGGATTACCGGTCTGGGCGCGGAATGGGGCGTCACTGCCGGCGTGGCGATGATCGCCGGCGCGGCCGGCTTGCTCGTCGCCGCGGGCCTGGCGCCGGGCCGGAGGATATACGGCGTACAGATCGGAAAGCCGGGCATACCTCTGGTCATCCAGATTCCGATCTGCTGCTTCGACTACGTCGCGAGCGCGGCGGTGCTTTACATCCCGCTCGCCCACGCGCTCGACATGGGTTTTCCCGCTTTCTTCGCCCTGGTTTCGGTCGCGAAGCTGATCGGCATCGTCTCGAATGTCCCGGGCGGACTCGGGGTCTTCGAGGCCATCATGGCGACGACGATGAGGGCGGTCCCATCGGCGGACCTCGCGGCCGCGCTGATCACATTCAGGTTGGTCTTTTACCTTGCGCCGTTCGCGGTTGCAGTTGCTGCGCTGGCGCGCCATGGTCTCGCGCTCGCAAGGAGGACGGCCCCACGGCGACCATCGACCCCATCCAGCTAGAAGGCGGGGCGGCGGGTAAGGAACAAGACCATCACCGGCCCGTTTCCGCTGACATGAACGATCGGCCTGCGATACAGCAGCGGCCGAAGGCGAGGCCTTCTGGCGGCGGCGGGATGCCCGCAGACTTCGAAGCCTTCATCCATTCGGATGCGTTTCCATGCGTGGGAGCGAAGTCGGCGCATGCGCTGGGCGGGCTGCATGTGCACGAAGCCGGGGACTTTGCCTCAAGCGAGCATGATGCTGCGATCCACGAGGCGATCGTCGCGTTCGGGGACGCTTGTCGACGCTATCCGGCGCGGCTGTCGTCGTTCGCTTGCCTGTTCCGTCATGGCGCCAAATTGACCGAGGCCGAGTTCGAGGCCGCGCTGTGGCGTCGCGTGCAGGGGCTGCATGATGTCGATGCGCAGAGCGGCGCGGCCTGGGCGGAGAATGTGGCCCGCGAGCCGGAATCTCCGGATTTCTCGTTCAGCGTGGGCGGCATGGCCTATTTCGTCGTGGGACTGCATCCCGGCGCATCGCGCGCGGCAAGGCGGTTCTGCCGGCCGGCGCTGATCTTCAATCCGCACGAGCAGTTCGAGCGGCTGCGGGCTGACGGACGCTATTACCAGATGCAGTCGATCGTCCGCGAGCGTGAGATTGCGCGGAACGGGTCGATCAATCCCATGCTGTCGGATTTCGGGCGAGGCCGCGAGGCGGCGCAGTATTCGGGGCGCGAGGTGGGGCCGTCATGGACCTGCCCGCTGAAGGTGCGCACATGATCGACCGCGTGAGTGTAATCGAGCCGCGCTCGGGCGCGTCAGTAAAGCTGGCCAGGGGTCAGGTGCTGACCGTGATCGATCCGGAGGGCGAGCAGGTGTCGGATCTGATCGCGTTCAATGCGGACGACACCGAGGAGTACATCTCCTCCGGCCGGTCGATCGACTACGCGAGCCGCATCTTCCTCACTACGGGGGACATTCTTTACTCCAACCGCTCCAACCCGATGTTGACCATCATGCGGGACGAGGTCGGACGGCACGACTTTTCGCTGACGCCGTGCTCGAAGGAGATGTTCCGCATCATCTACAAGGACGAGCATCCGCATCACGGATGCCAGGGCAACCTGGAGCGCGCGATGGCGCCCTACGGCGTGAAGCCGGACCGCATTCCGATCGCGTTCAATGTCTTCATGCATGTCGACGTCAATTCGAAGACCGGCGAGATCAAGGTGTTGCCGCCGCTAAGCAAGCCGGGGCAGTCGACGAGTTTCCGGGCGGAGATGGATCTCATTGTCGGCCTCACCGCATGTTCGGCGGGGCAGTCTAACAATTTCCGCTACAAGCCTATCCATTTCAGGGTCGAGTGATGGCTGACGGCAGTCCTGTGCAATTCGAGGCGGCTGCGCTTCCCGCGCAGCCCTTGGCCGAGCCCAAGCAGCCGGGGACCAACTGGTTCTCCGACCTGCAATTTCATTGGGATGCGTCGATCACCGTGCGCAAGACCGGCGTGCGTATCACGCTGAAGGAACTGACGGCGGGAGAGCTTCGCAAGTTCTTCGCTTATTTCGGCGTTCTGCTGGTTCAGGCCGCAGGCGTGCGGCTTTCCCTGCGCAAGCGTCCCAGGGTGTGGTTCACGCCGGACCGGCCGCGGCCCTGGTATGTGGTGTGGTCGGCGGCGACGCTGGCAGGCGTCAGGTTCGTGCGTGACCCGGCGAAGGCCGAGGCTGTTTTCTATTTCGAGGACGTGACCGTCGGCGTGCCGCCCAGGCTGGACGGACGGACGGTGCTGAATGCGGGCGTTACCGACATTTCCAAGACCTATGTGGCCGAAGCATTCGGCCGGGTCGCCGGCTATGCGCTGAGGCTGGACCCTGCGACCCACCAGGGCGAGGCGGTGGAGAAGAACGAGCTCAACGGCAAGCATGACGGCCGGCTGGTGCAGTGCCCGACGGCGGCTCTTCCCGGGAAGAGCTATCAGCGCTTCATCGATTCATCTGATGGCGTTACGGCCTATGATTATCGAACGACGATAATCAACCGGCGCCCGCGTTTTGTGCTGGTGAAGACCAAGCCAGCCGGGGACAGGTTCTCGATCCACAATGTCACGGTGAGATTCAAGGAGTTGGCGGAGGTGTTCTCGATCGAAGAGCAGAATCTGCTGATCCGATATGCCGAGGAGATGCAGCTCGACTGGGGTGCGTTCGACGTGTTGCGTGATCGGGCTTCCGGCCGGATCTATGTCGTCGACGTCAACAAGACCGACACGGGGCCGGCCGTGGACCTGTCATTCGGAGACCGCGAAAAACTGAAGCGGGCAATAGCGTCCGGATTTCGTGAGATGATTTTGCAACACGCGGCGCCGCTCGCGTAAGATTTCCAATTCTCTCACAAGAGTTCATGCAACCAATCGCGGGTAGGGGAGTATGATCCCTTCGCGAGGAGCGGTGTCATGACGGTTCGCAACATATTCGTGGATAGCTGGGTTCACGCGTCGACGGCCGGAATCACGATTTTCGTGCTGGCCCTTATGGCGCTTCCTTTCCTCATCTCGCTGATCGCAAATATTGGCCGGCCGGTTCCTGTTGCACTGCGGCGCACCCGCCAGCGTCTGTTGCCGTCGCCGCACTCGCGGGTTTCCAGCGCCGGCCTTCGCTGAGCACCCGCGCCAGACCAAAGATTCCTTCAGCTTTCGCGCCGCGTCAGGCTTGAACCCTCAGGCATCGAGGCGCACGATAATTTTGCCCGGGCCGTGGGTACGGCCCTCAAGGCGTGACTCTTCCGCGTCCACCAGGACCGGCCCGCGGCCCTTCACCCCAAGTCGTGAAGGACAAAGACATGAGCGGAGGAAAGGCGGCGACCGTGCGTGCGGTCGCCTTGATCGGACCCTGCGGCGCCGGAAAAACCACGTTGCTTGAAGCAATGCTGTTTGCTGCCGGCGCCGTGCAGCGCAAGGGATCGGTGGCGGCGGGAACCTCGGTCGGAGATTCGAGCGACGAGGCGAGGGCGAGGGGGCTTTCGACAGAACTGAATGTCGCAAGCTTCGACTATCTCGGCGACAGATATGCCGTCCTGGACTGCCCTGGCTCGGTGGATTTCGCCAGCGAGGCGGACACGATCCTTCCGGCGGTCGACCTCACGATCGTGGTGGTGGACCCCGATCCGGACCGCGCGATCCTGCTGCAGCCCATTCTGAGGCGGCTGGACGAGCTGCGTGCGCCGCACTGCATCTTCATCAACAAGATCGACAAGGCGCGGGGCCGCGTGCGGGACATGATCGCGGCGCTTCAGCCCTTCAGCGTTGAGCCGCTGGTTGCGCGCCAGATCCCGATCTGGAACGGCGCGGGCGCCTCAGGCTTCATCGATCTCGCGCTGGAGCGGGCCTATCAGTATGAGGCAGGCAAGCCTTCGACGCTGATCAAGATTCCGGACGCCGAAAAGGATCGCGAGCTCGAGGCGCGGGCGCGGATGCTGGAGCAGGTGGCCGACTTCGACGACCGGCTGCTGGAAGAACTGATCAACGACCACGAACCCGAGCGCGAGCATGTGATGTCCGACCTGGCCGACGAGCTGGGCCGGGGACTGATCGTGCCGGTTTTCCTGGGCTCGGCGGAGGCTGGTTCAGGCGTGAGGCGGTTGCTGAAAGCCCTGCGGCACGAGATGCCGGCGCTGGACGGCGCGGCGGAGCGGATAGGCGCGGATGGTCGCTCGGCCATCGTGCTGAAGACGCGTCATGCAGGGCAGGCCGGGCGTCAGACGCTGGTGCGCGTGATGTCGGGTGCGATTGCCGACGGCGAGCAGGTGACGCTGCCGGATGGAACATCCGAGCGCATCGCGGGCGTGTTTTCACTGCAGGGCGAAAGCCAGGCCAAGCTCGACAAGGCGGTCGCGGGCGACGTGGTCTGCCTTGGACGGCTCGAGAAGGCGAAACGCGGCGACATCATCAGCGCCGACGGTGTGACGCGGACATCCAAGATGCCGCCACTTAGCCGCATATCGGTCTACTCGCTGGCGGTGGAGCCGGAGAACCGCCAGGACGACGTGAAGCTTGCAGCGGCGATGTCCCGCCTGCTGGACGAGGACGGCGCGCTGGCGTTCGGGCCCGATCCGCTGACGCACGAGTTCCGGTTGTCCGGGCAGGGCGAGATGCACCTGCGCGTCGCGCTGGATCGGCTGAAGCGGAAGTTCGGCGTCAGCGTCGCCTCGCGCCGGCCGGAGACGGCCTATCGCGAGACAATCAAGGCTTCCTCCACCCAGCGCGGCAAGCACAAGAAGCAATCGGGCGGTCACGGTCAGTTCGGAGACGTGGTGATGGAGGTAAGGCCCGGCCAGCGTGGCGCGGGACTCGTGTTCGAGCAGAAGATCCATGGCGGCGTGGTGCCGAAGCAGTATTTCGGCGCGGTCGAGGAAGGCGTGAAGGACGCGCTCAACAAGGGGCCGCTGGGATTCCCGGTGGTCGATGTCGAGACGACGCTTCTGGATGGTTCCTACCACGCGGTCGATTCCTCCGAGATCGCGTTCCGGACGGCGGGAAGGCTGGCGGTCAGCCAGGCGCTGGCCGAATGCCATCCCGTGCTGCTGGAGCCGGTGCATGTGGTGACGATCCACACGCCGTCGGAGTCCATGGCGCGGATCACGGCGCTGATCCCGATGCGGCGCGGGCAGATTCTCGGTTTCGGACCGCGCGAGAACTGGTTCGGCTGGGATTCGATCCAAGCTTACCTGCCAGAGGACGAGCTGCACAACCTGATCATCGAGATCAGGTCGGCGACGCAGGGTCTGGGCGAGCTGGAGTTCGCGTTCGACCACATGGCGGAGGTCACCGGAAAGGCGGCGTCCAAGGTGGTCGAGGCTCGTCAGGGGGGCGGTCGCGAAGTAGCCCGGACACTACGCGGCGCGCACAATTCGATTGCCTGACGGCCAGCCTCGCCCGATGCTGCGGCGGAGTGCGAGGAGGCATGTCATGAACCGTCGCGAATGGCTTGTGGGCGCGGGCGCGCTGGCGATCGCCGGATGCGGGCCGCAGCCGGCCGGCGCGGGGCCGCAGGCGGCGGGTGCATCGGCGGCGCCCGCAGGCGATCCTTTCGCCGGTGACAGGCTGATGAAGGATGTCGAGGCCTATGTCGGCTTCGGTACGCACCGTTCGGGCAGCAAGGGCGATCTGGCGACCTCGGACTGGTTTGCGGCGAAGTGGAAAGAGCTTGGCTATGCGGTGGAGCAGACTGAGTTCCCGCTGCCCAACGCCGATACCACGGCGGCCAAGCTGGAGGTTGGCGGCGAGACGTTTGATGGTTTTGCGCAGCCGCCGCTGTCGTTCACGCCGGAGGCAGGCGTGACGGCGCCGCTGGCGGTGTGGAATCCCAAGTCGGTCGCGGATGTCTCGGGCAAGATCGCGGTGGTCCATGTGCCGCGGCAGGCGGGACAGCCTTCTCCCTCGGGCGCCTACCGGGCGGCGTTTGCGGCTTGCAACAAGGCTGGTGCGAAGGGTGTGCTGGCGGTGGTGTCGGGTCCTTCGGGCGAAGTGGTGGCGATCAACACGACGGTCGAGATGACGCTGGATACGCCCGTGCTGATGGTGGGGGAGAAGGAGAAGGCGCGTGTCGACGCCGCTGTCGCGAAGAAGCAACCCGCGAAGCTGACGATCACGGGGCCGGGCGGGTTCAGGAACGGCAAGAACACGATTGCGCGGCGAGGCGAGAAGGGGCCGTGGGTCATTATCTCGACGCCGCAGAGCGGATGGTTCACCTGCGGCGGTGAGCGCGGGCCGGGCATCGCGATGTCGCGGGCTCTTTCGGAATGGGCGGTGCAGAAGAATTTCCCGGCGCGTTTCCTGTTCATCGCCACATCGGGCCATGAATGGGTCGATTTCGGCGCCAAGCTGTTCCACCAGAACGGCGCGCCGGAGCCGAAGGACACGGCGCTGTGGTTCCACCTCGGGGCCAGTTTCGGAGCGCGGGCGTTCGAGGAGATGCCTGCGGGTCCGAGGCCGCTGGAGACTGCCAATCTTGGCCGCACGCTGATGGCGACCAACGACATCGTTCCGCTATGCCAGGCTGCGTTCGCGGGCCAGGCGCCGATCGACCAGCCGCTGCCGGCGGACGCCGCCACGGCGCTGGGCGAGTACAAGGAAGTGCTGGAGGAAGGCTATTCTTCCTCCGCCGGCTTCTGGGGCTTCAACACCTTCTTCCATACGCCGGTTGACGGGGCAGAAGGCGCGACGGGAGCCGTGATGGAGCCTGTGGCGCGCGCCATCGCCAAGGTGATCGAGGCTCGGCTCGCGAAGGTCTAGGCGCGCATCCCGACGATGTGTCCGCGAGTTTTGGCGTTACCAAGTTGATGATGATTAGCATTCGCGTTGACGCGGCGCCGGGGATAACCCGGGTGGCGAGACGGCATTTTTCAGCCGGCCGCTGCGAGATGCGCGCGCTGCTGACGCATGCGGCGCCGTGCATCGTTTTCCGACATTTGAGCTACCGGCAAATTCGGATAAATTCCGAGTCGCTTGGGGAACTGTTTGGGGAAGGCAATGCATCGCGCATTTCTTTTGGCGCTCATGGTCCTGATCGTGGAACGGGACCAACTGATGGCAGATCTCGTCGCGGCGAAGACAGGCCTCCTGAAACTCACGCGCGAAGAACGCTCGTGGATGATCAAGCGGATGCAGAAGCTCAACAGGGCGATCGCACGAGGCGCAACTGAACCGCGAAAGCCGGCGCGCAAGCACAAGTAAGGCTGGCGCACGCAGGAAAGCGCGGCGTTACTTCTTCACGCCCTTGAGGTAGATCGAGACGGCGCGGCGGGCGCGGGTTTCGATCAGGTGCTGGGGCATGGTTGCGTTGGCGACCATCATCAGACGGAAGCCCGAGTCCTGCATCACCATGCCGAGCAGCATGGATGCGGCGTCTTCGGGATCCTCGATCTGGTATTTCGCGCGCACGACCGGCGAGCCCAGCCAGTTGGCGAGGCGCTCGCGGGGGAAGTTCTTGGGCTTCGAGGCGTTGAGCAGTTCCGGATAGCGCCGCACCTCGGAAATGAGAAGGCGGGCCAGCGCCATGGAGCGGGGCGAGGTGAAGTGAGTCACCATGCGCACCAGGATGCCGTAGAGTTCCAGCTCGATTTCATCGCCCGATTTGGGGGCCGGGAATTCGCCGAGATCAGCGACGTTTTCGGCGAGCAGGGCGCCCAGGAGCTCAAGCTGGCTCTTGAATTCGCGGTAGATTGTCTTCTTGGACATCCCCGCCTGCTGGGCGACGGCGTCCATGGTGGCGTGCTCGGGCAGGCCGTCTAGGAAGATCTGCCGGGCGGCCGCCAGGATTCTCTCCCGGGGCGAGGCGGCGTCGGCCGGTTCCTGAATCGCCTGCAATTTCACTCCTCAAGCCCAAAAGTGATCGACTTAACGTCATCACCATCTTTGCACTGTATACCAGAATGCGATAAGGAAACGCCAGAGTTTCCGAGACGGGCTGATGGACCTCCCCGATAAGACCCCGGCCGGCAGCTGTATTGCGCCTGTTTTTTTGGGCGAGAACGCTGTTTTGGCCCAGGACGCCAGCGAATCCGCAGCGACGGATGCGCCAGGGCGGACTGTCACACGTTCGGTCCATAACCTGGGACGCATGGCCGCGGACGCGGCCTGTCGGATTCGCACCCTGCTGAACGTCTTTAAGGCGGGCGTGGCTTTCCAGACCTCGACTCGGTTGGGCTCTAGCGGGACAACCGCGAAAACAAAGACCTCCCCGGACGCGCAAGGACAAAAAATGAAAACGCGCACTCTTCAAATCGCGAGCGTGGGACTGGCTGTCCTGGCGCTCAACTCGTGCGGACAGAAGCCGGCCCCGGCCGAGACCCTCGACACCGCCAAGCCGGCGGCGGCCGCGCCAGCCAACAAGGGTCCGGCGCAGGCGATGCGTGTCACGCGAGTCGAGCAGCGCGACATGAGCGACGAGATCGTCGCCTCGGGCCGCCTGGTGGTGCGCGAGGAAGCGGCGGTGGGCTCGGAACTCACCGGCTATCGCGTGCAGGCCGTCTATGTCGACGAAGGCGATTGGGTGAAGCAGGGCCAGGCTTTGGCCAAGCTGGACGACACGCTGCTGCAGGCGCAGATCGCGCAGGCCGAGGCAACCCTGGCAACCCAGAAGGCGACCGCTGACTTCAAGAAGGCGCAGCTTGACCGCGGCGAGGCGCTCGCCAACGAAGGCGCGCTGCCGAAGGAGCAACTGGACCAGCGCCGCATGGAGGCGACCTCGGCGCAGGCCTCGTTGCTGGCCTCGCAGGCTTCGGTCAACGAGATGAAAGTCCGCCAGTCGCGCATGACCCTGCGCGCGCCGGTGGCCGGCATGATTCTGCAGCGCACGCTGCGGCCGGGCGACATTTCCTCCGGCGTCACCACGACGCCGTATTTCCGCATCGCGCGCGACGGCCTCATCGAGCTCGATGCCGAGCTGCCCGACGCAAAGCTTGCCCAGATCAAGGAAGGCGACAAAGCCACTGTCACGCTGGCGACCGGCCAGACCTTCGAAGGCAAGGTGCGGTTCATCTCGCCGCGCGTCGACGTCAACACCAACCTCGGCCGGGCGCGCATCGCCCTGCCGTTCGACAAGGGCCTGCGCCCGGGCAGCTTCGCCGAGGCGCGGCTCAAGGGGTCGGCCAGCGGCGCCTTGACCGTGCTGGCTGGCGCGATCCGCTATGAATCGGGCGGTCCGGTGCTGATGGTGGTGGACAACAACAACGTGGTTCACCGCACGCCGGTAAAGCTAGGCGCCCACACAGGCGATTATGTCCAGCTGCTGGAGGGCCCGCCCGCCAATTCCAAAGTGCTGGCGGTCGGAGCGGCGTTCACGCTTGATGGGGACGTGATCCAGCCGGTCGAGGAGGAGGTGGCTTCGGCTGCTCCTGCCGCGCCGGGGAGCAAGTAGCCATGAACCTCAGGATTTCGAGCTGGGCGATCCGGAATCCCATTCCGGTCGTCGTTTCGTTTGCGCTCCTGCTGGTTGCGGGCGTGTTCTCGTATTCTAAACTGCCCGTGAAGCAGTTCCCGAACGTCAACTTCCCGTTGGTGGTGGTGACCATCATCCAGGAGAACGCGGCCGCCTCCGAACTTGAGAACCAGGTGACGCGGTACGTCGAGAACTCGGTGGCCAGCCTGCCGAACATCGAGACGCTGCAGTCGACCGTCGTGCTCGGCGTGTCGACGACGGTGATCCAGTTCGAGATCGGCACCGACATCCAGAAGGCCAAGAACGACGTCGAGACGCGGGTCAACCAGATCAGGTCCGACCTGCCGGCCTCAATCCAGCCGCCTCGCGTCAATGCGCCGGATTTCACCGGCGGCACGCTGATGACGTTTGCGGTGTCGAACCCGGCGCTTTCGCCGACCCAGCTTTCCTGGTTCATCGACGACCGCATCGCCCGCGACTTGCAGTCCGTGCATGGCGTTGCGCAGACCAGCCGCGTCGGCGGTGTCGATCGCGAGATCAACGTCACGCTCGATCCCATCCGCATGAACTCGCTGGGCGTCAGCGCGGCGGACGTGAACAACGCCCTGCAGCGCAACTTCCACAATTATGGCGGCGGCGTCGCCCAGGTCGGCGGCTCCGAGACGACCATCCGCATGCTCGCCGAGACGGGCACGGTGGAGGAACTGCGCAACATGACGATCCCGCTGAAGTCGGGATCTTATGCCAAGCTGACCGACGTGGCCGACGTGGGCGACGGGTCGGGCGAGGAGAGGGCGTTCGCGCGCCTCAATGGCCGTCCGGTGGCGGGCTTCAACGTCTTCAAGGTCGACACGGCGTCTGAAGTCGATGTCGAGAACGGCGTCTATGCCGCGATCGACAAGCTCAAGAAGGACAATCCAGGCCTCGAGATCACCAAGATCTTCTCGCAGACCGACAGCACCAAAGCCAACTTCCATGCCACCCAGGACGTTTTGATCGAAGGCATGTTGTTGGCGGCGCTGGTGGTGTTCCTGTTCCTGCGCGACTGGCGCGCCACCGTAATTGCCGCGACCGCAATGCCGCTGTCGCTGATCCCGACCTTTTTCATCATATCGCTGTTCGGCTTCTCCTTGAACATGGTGACGCTGCTGGCGCTGACCTTGGTGATCGGCATCCTGGTCGACGATGCGATCGTCGAGATCGAGAACATCCAGAAGCGTACACTGACGGGTTACACACCCTTCCGGGCGGCTATGGAGGGCGCCGACGCGATCGGCCTTGCCGTGCTCGCGACCACGGCCTCGATCGTCGTGGTGTTCCTGCCGACCTCGTTCATGGGCGGCATGCCGGGTCAGTTCTTCATCGAGTTCGGGATCACGGTCGCTGTGGCGGTCATGTTCTCGCTAGCAGTCGCACGCTTCGTGACGCCGCTGATGGCAGCCTACTTCCTCAAGAACTCCAAAAAGCACATCGAAGTCCGCACGCTGCCGAAATTCTACGAGCGCACGCTGGACTGGGCGCTGGCGCACCGGTTCCTGGCTTCGCTGCTCGGCGCGGCCTCGCTGGCGGTCGCGATCGGAAGCCTGATAGCGCTGCCCAAGGGTTTCATCCCGACCGAAGACCCCGGCTATCTCCTCTACGACATCGACGCCCCGCCGGGGTCGACACGCGAGCAGATGGAAGCTTCGGCGACCGCGCTCAACAAGCTGCTGATGGCGCAGCCGGACGTCGAGAACGTCTTCATCTCGATCGGTTCGGGCGGCGCAGGCGGCCAGGCCGGCGCCATGGGCGGCGGCTCCAGCGGTTCGGGCCTCACCTCGGGCTCGGCCACCGTCGTGATGCACCACCCGCACAAGCTGACGACGGAACAGTTGAAACAGCATATCCGTCCCTTGCTGAAACAGATCCCGGACATCCGCGTCAACGGCATCATGACCGGCGGCGGACCGGGCGGCGCCGACGTCAACATCATCCTCACCAGCGAGAACGGGCCGGAGCTCGACAAGGCCCAGCTGTCCCTGCTGAACGAGATGAAGGACCTCAAGGTCATCCAGAACCCGCGCCTGTCTCCGGCGCCTCCGGGGCCTGAGCTGATCATCCGTCCGCGCACCGACGAGGCGGCCCGCCTAAACGTGTCGACCGATGCGATCGCGCAGGTCGCCCGGATTGCGACCTCTGGCGACATCGAGGCCAACACGCCGAAATTCTCGGAAGGCGAACGCCGCCTGCCGATTCGCGTGCGCCTGCCGGATTCGGTCCGTTTCGATCTCTCGCAGCTGAAGGAGCTTCGCGTTCCGACGCTGCAAGGCGGCACGACCACGCTCGGCACGGTGGCTGACATCTCTTACGAAGCTGGCCCGGGCACGATCCAACGCGTCTATCGCAAGCGGATGGTTTCGATCCAGGCCGACCTTGCGCCGGGCGCTTCCTCGGGCATGGCGACCGATGCGGTCGACGCGACGCCGACGATGAAGAAGATCCTCGAGGCCGAGAAAACCAACAACGCGGTCGTAAGCCGCGCGCGTCTCGGCAACGAACAGGCGCAGGCGCAGATGTTTGGCGGCATCGTCATCGCGCTGCTCGCCGGCATCGCTCTGATCTATTCGGTGATGGTGCTGCTGTTCAAATCGGTCTTCAAGCCGCTGGTCATCCTGTTCTCGTTGCCGCTGTCCTTCTCCGGCGGCTTCCTTGCGCTGCTCGTGATGGGCAAGGAGATCGACATGCCGGTGATGATCGGCGTGGTGCTGCTGATGGGCATCGCCGCGAAGAACGCCATCCTCTTGGTCGAGTTCGCGATCGAGGCGCAGCAGCGCGGGAAGAACGTGCACGACGCCCTCTTCGAGGCCTGCCGCGAGCGGGCGCGTCCGATCGTAATGACCACGGTGGCCATGTCGGCCGGCATGTTGCCGACCGCGCTTGGCCTGGGCGAGGGCGCCGGCTTCCGCACGCCTATGGCGGTGGCGGTGATCGGCGGACTGATCTCCTCGACCGTGCTGTCGCTGATCCTGGTGCCGGTGCTCTATTCCTTCGTCGCGGGCTTCGAGCGGCGGATCAATCCGCTGTTCGGCAGACTTGTGACGCCGCGCAGCAGGGACGATGACCGCCTGCTGAAGGAAGGCCCGGAGGCACTGCCGCCGCATGTGCAAGGCTCGGGGGACTGAGCTTCAGGTCTGCGCAAACGCTGGTGAGCACGCCCGTCGAACCACGAGGGCGTGCTTACCGATTCAGGAGCAGGGAAGGACCTAAACGTCCGTGGCGGTGACGACGGCGTCGACGCCGGTGGCTTTCGACGCCCAGATCAGGCCGATGAACATGCCCTTCATGCGCGGGAGCAGGAGGAGGCTGAGAACAACAACCAGCCCTGCGATCACGGCGAAGGGAAGCCATTCGGCGCCGGCGTTGCGGTTGGCAAAGATGAAGAAGGCCGGCGAGACGAGATGGCCGACGACCAGGATGGTTGCCCAGGCCGGACCATCGTCGGCGCGGATGTCGCCGGTGCGCTCGCCGCAATAGGGACAGCCTTCGTCCTGGCGGAGATAGCCGGAAAGAAGTTTTCCGCGTCCGCAATTCGGGCAGCAAAGGCGCAGGCCGCGTTTCACCGCGAGCCAGGTGTTGCGCTTGCCTTCAGGTCCCAGGTCCGTGGTCATGGGACGAGATATTGGAGTGCGCCGATGACAGGTCGATGGCGAGCGGCGTCGCACCCCTGAGACACTTCGTCCTGACCGAGGCTTTGCCGCGGCGCGGCGTTTCCCGAAGCGTCAGCTATCGGCGTCAGGTGTAAACGAATTTGAGGCCGGCGGCGCCGCGCGACTGCCACATCACCTCGGCCCAGGTGCGGATCTGCAGCGTCGGTTCGGTCAACAGCACGTGGTCGCCAAGCGTGACATCGCGGAAGAATTCAATGCGGGCGCCGGTCGAGCTGACGTTCTTCAGGACGACGGGAATGCGCTCGCCGCCTCGCGTCTGGATCGTGCCCTGCTTGAAGGTGAGCGTCCGCTCAGCGCGCTTGGCGTTGGGGTTAACCGACGAATACACGACCTCGTCCGCTGGCGGAGCGCCAGCGATCTTTTTCATCCGATCCGCAAGTGGATCGGGCTTGTTATCGGTCTTCTTGAACATTCACGCGCGTCAGGGTGAGCCCAACTGTGCCAGAGTGGACCCAAACATTAAGGAATTACTTGACGAGTTAAGGCTGTTGCCGCCCATAACTTGAGATAATCACACGCCGCGTGGCCGCAGAATTACTTGTAATGTTGGGGAATATACGTTGCCCGCCAAGGCAGGCGCTGATGCGACCGACATGACAATGCTGGTAATACTTATGGCGGCGCGGATCGTTTAGCGAAACTAGCCGATGGTGACGGACGTGCCGCCATCGACCGGGAGGACCGCTCCGGTGATGAAGCGGGCCTCGTCCGAGCACAGGAACAGCGCTGCGAAGGCCGTGTCCCAGCCCGATCCCATATGGCCCATCGGGACACGCGCATTGCGTTCGGCGCGCAGGGTTTCCGGCGACTTGCCGGAGGCTGCGGCAATGCCCGTGATGGCCATCGGGGTATCCATCAGGCCCGGCATGATGACGTTGCAGCGCACGCCGTGCTTCGCGTTGCCGGCGGCGACGACGGTGGTGAGGCGGTTCACCGCCATCTTCGAGACCTCGTAGGTCACCATGTGGTGGCCGGCGATGGCGGCGAGCGAGGAGATGTTGAGGATCGCGCCGGACTTCTGCTGGCGCATGATCGGCAGCACGTGACGGATCGTCATCGCCATGGATTTGAGGTTGATGTCCATGATGCGGTCCCACGCTTCTTCCTCGATGGCGTGGGGCGGGGCGTCGCCGCGGCCGGTGCCGACATTGTTGACCAGGATGTCGATGCGACCCATGCGGGCCTTGCCCTCGGCGGCGATCGACGCGCACTGATCCCACTTCGTGACATCGGCCTCGAAGGCGAAGGCCTCGCCGCCGTCGCGCTCGATCAAGCCGACCGTGTCACCTGCGCTCATGAGCCGGTTGTCGACGCACATGACCTCCGCGCCTTCCTTGGCGAAAAGCAGGGCCATGGCGCGGCCATTGCCGATCGTTTCGCCAGCCGTTTGCCCGGCGCCGACGATGATGGCTTTCTTGCCTGCGAGTCTTCCGTGCATGGTCAGAACGCCTTCAGCTCTGGATCGAGCGTCTGGCCTTCGTCCAGCTGGATGCCGAAGGAGTTGAGGATCATCGACACCTGCGTGTACTGGCCCGTGGTGAAGACCACGTCCATGCATTGGCGCTCGGTGTAGTGCTTCGCGAGCTCGGCCCAGCTGGCGTTGGAGACGAAGTGGTCGCGGTTGAGATCGTCGACGGCGGCGATGAGCGCGCGCTCAAGCGCGCTCCAGCCTTCGGCGCCGGCGCCGGTCTTGATGCGCTCGATCTCGTCGGCGGAGAGGCCTGAGACGAGGCCGATGCGGTGGTGCTGCGTCCACTCATAGCCGGATTTGCACAGCCAGCCGGTGCGTAGGATCACGATCTCCCGCTCGCGTGGGTTAAGCGAGTT
>DASZSI010000360.1:0-12829 GCA_035548775.1 Hyphomonadaceae bacterium | reverse complement strand
GATCGGCCTTTCGGAGAACGATCCTGCCGCGCTTGATCCCGCAAAATGGCAGGGAACCAACCTGCTCGGCCAGGTGCTTATGGCCGTGCGCGCCGAATTAGCCCGTAGCAATGCCTGACAAATTCCCGCCTAGTTCGCAGTTAACTTCTTTGGGCAAGGTTCTTCCGGTGGTTCGGGATCTGACGTGAAACTGGCGGTCCTCCTCGCTTCGGCTTTCGTCGCGCTCGCTGCGCCGATGGCTGCGCGTGCGCAGACAACCGCAACCACGCCGGCGATCGATGCGTCGCTCAAGGAATTCGCCGCTGAACTGGACGACGCCGCGACCGCGCCGGACTTCGTGGGGCTTGCGGTCGCCGTGATTCAGAACGGCCAGATCGCGATGGTGCGGACCTATGGCGTTCGCGCCGCCGGCGGGAACGAGCGCGTCACGCCGGACACGGTCTTCCGCATCGCCTCGCTGTCCAAGGGCTTCGCCGGCACGCTGGCGGCGATGGAGATGGCCGACGGCAAGTTCAAGCTGACCGACAAGATTGCCCCGCTCGTCCCGCAATTCCATCTGAAGAAGCCGGCGGACACGGCGGCGGTGACGATCGAGGATGTCCTTTCCCACCGCACGGGCCTGCCGCCCTTCGCCTACGACAAGGATCTCGAAGCCGGCATGAAGCCGGACGAAATCCTCGGCCGCTACGCACAGGTGAAGCCCGTCTGCGAACCGCATGACTGCTTCGCCTACCAGAACACCGCCTTCAACATGATCGCCAGGGTGATCGAGCTGACCACTGGCCGCCAGTACGGACAGGAATTGCAGGCGCGCATCCTTACCCCGTTGGGTCTTCACTCAACCTCGGTGGGCATGGCGGGGCTCACCTCTAGCGGCAACTGGGCGCGCCCGCACAGGCGCGTTGGCCTGAGTTGGGTCCCCACCACCGTGAAGCAGCCTTACTATCTTCTTCCCGCGGCGGGCGGCGTGAACGCCAGCGTTCTCGACATGGCGCACTGGATGATCGCCCAGATGGGCCTCAGGCCCGACGTATTGTCGCCGGCAATCCTCGATGAAGTTCACAAGCCCCGCGTCGACACGCCGACGGAAACCTCGCGCCAGCGCGCGTTGCGAACGCCGGTGAAGTCGACGGAATATGGCCTGGGCTTTCGCACGTTCAACTATGCCGGCCATACGCTGATTACCCATTCCGGCGGGGTCGAGGGCTATCTCGCCCAGATCGCCTGGCTGCCCGAGAGCAAGTCCGGCATCGTGATCCTGTCGAACACGCGCGGCACGCGCGCGGGGAAAATCCTGCCGGCATGGCTCGACTATGAGCTGGGCCTGCCCAAGACCGACTGGTTCCGCATGGGCGACATTGCGCTCGGCGCCAATCCGCCAGCCAACGCCAGCGGCGACTAGCTACATCCCCTGGATGCTCCCGCCCCCGGACACGCGTTGCCGCGCCAGCGCCGAGTCCATCGGCGACAGGCCGAGCCGGTCGGTCAGCTGCCGCATCAGCGTGTCTTCGTGCGGGTCGCGCACGCCGTCGGCCAGCACCACGCGCCACAGTTCCTCGATGATGGCGATGCGGTCTTCGATCGGGATGGTGGTGCGGATCGCCTTGGTGAACTGGTAGAGGTCGACCGCCTCGCTCTCCGCTGCCTCGCCCTCTTCGCGCAGGCCGTGCGTCTTTTCAGGCGTCAGCTTGAAGCGCGAGGCCAGCGCCTGGTCGATCATGTCGCGTTCGGCCTGGTCGTACTGCCCATCTGCTCGCGCCGCCATCACCAGCACAGCAGCGATCGCCGTGCGCGCATCCTCGGGCGGCAGGTCGTCATGGCCCGTCGAAAGCAGAAGGCGGCGAAGAAATCCGGCAGCCATGGGGCGGCTCTCCTATCCCCTCCCCATATAGGCCGGGAAATTCCGGATGTAGTCGTCCAGGTTGTCCAACAGCATCATCCGGTACTGGCCGAGAAAATAGTCGACCACTCCATCCCGCGCCGCCTGCATATTCTCCGCGTTATGCGCTCGCGCCGCAGTGATGAAGGCGTGGTATCGCGAGGCCGCGAATAGCAGCGACGCACTGACGTCTTCAGGAGGGACTTCCTGCGCCTGTGCGTTGGCGAGGGCGACGATGGCATCGGCGCGGTCGAAGAAAGCCTTGCCCCGTTCGCTGTCCGGTCCGCCTTCGGTTGTCATTGCTTTCCGCCTTTCATGTATGCATCGAAATTCTGGATGTATGCGTCGAGATTGCCTTCCAGCATCTGCCGGAAGCCGGCGACGAAATAGTCGATCGTCTCATCCCGCTTGGCTTTCATGGCCTCGCCCGAAGCAAATCCGCTGGCCGAGATGAACGCACTGAACCGCGCCGAGGCGAACATCATCGAGGCGTTGACCATTTCCCTGGGCGCTTTCTCCACCTGGTCGTTCGCAAGATGAATATGGGCGTCCGCCCGGTCGTAGAAGGCGTCGTCGATCTGGCCGGTCATCCTGTCCTCGATTGAAAGCTCATGGGTTCCGTACCGCTTGTGGACCGGCAGGCCCGCTCGCCGGAAAACACCTTTTCGTGGCGCGTTTAGCCCTTGCGGCCCAGGTCCGCCAGATCCCTGAAGCGCGAAGCGATGGTGGTCAGGGCCTCGCGCTGGTCGGCGGGCTTGGCTTTCTCATAGCGCTGGATGTCAGCCAGCACGCCGGAATGCTTCGATGATGTATCTCGTAGCGTCGCAATCCACTGCTTCGCCAGTTCCACATAGGCCGATACATCCGCGACCGGGCCCTTGATGGACGCGGGTGGCGTCGAGCCGAGGAACAGTTCGCCATAGCGGCGCAGCACCAGCTTGTCCCCCGGCGCAAGAACGATCTCGCCGGCGTCAGGCCATGCAGCCGGCATTCCGGTCGAACGAAGCGCCTGGAGCACGTCGCCCAACTGGCCCAGCATGCGCATGACGCGAGAGGCCGTCAGCGGCGGGTCCCTCATTACCCGCTCCAGCGTCGGCCCTTCGACATCTTCATCCAGCACCCAGGCGGCGCCGCCCTCCGTTCCGCTGCGCAGGATTCGCGGGACGCCCGGCCTTTGGCGCGAGACCGCCTCCAGCAATCGCCGTTGCGCCTCCCATCCCTGCGGCGCCGGCGTCCTCACCAGAAGACGCGAGGTAGTGAGTGCATCGAAATCCCGCACCCGATAGGTCCGGGCCTCGCCGCGGCTATCGATCAGCTGCAGCACGGAGACATTGGCGGCGGCTGCGACGGCCTTTTCGATCTCCGACAATTCGACCGGCGAGTCGACGACGCCGCGCGCGTGGATGGACGAACCCACATTGGCGGCCTGGCGCAGGGCCAGGTAGCGCCAATGCCGGGCCGCAAGCGTTTCCGGCTCTTCCGGAGCTGCGCGCCCCGTCACAACATCGGCGGCGTTGAGCCAGGCCTCGATCGCATAGGCAGGCAGTTTCTGGATATCCCAGGCGCGAGCGACAAGATCGAGATCCTTCGCCCGCTCGAGCGGCGTCCTTTGCTCGCGCGAGGAAAACCGCAGCTCCAGCTCGGCCAGCCGGACCAGTTCGAATTTTGTGCCGTCGGCCAGCCTTTTGCGCGCGTCTTCGGGATCGAGCTGCCCCACCGCACTGAATGCCGGCATGACGAATGCGTCCACCATCGACTGGCCGGGCGCCGGCGCTGCGTGCGCTTCCGCCTTGGCGCGCTCCAGCCAGCCGCGCGCCAGGTCCTCGTTGCCGGAAAGCAGGGCTATTTCCGAAAGATCGCGTGCGCAGATCACCGCGCGATACTCGTTGGGTTCGCGCCCGATGATTTGGGGAAGGTCCGCAGCGGCTTCGCCGGACGGTGCAGGCGGCGGCCCTTCCGGTCCGGGCTCTGGTCGCGTCTTGACCATTTCGAAGGCGCGCCAGGCCAGCAGGCGAGCCTTGGCCAGCAATTGCATCCTCGCCGACTTGTCTGCCGGCGAGGCGGTTCCGGTCAGCCGCGCCTCGTTGACGTGCGTCATGGCGTAAGACTGCATCGCGCGGGTCAGCGCATCGACCTGTCCGCGCTGGATTTCCAGCGCCACGTTCTGCGCCTGCACTCGCCGCGCCGCTTCGAAGCGATGAAGCTCGCGATAGGCGACACCAAGCTCGTAAGCGGCGTCCGACATGCGAAACCGGTTGCCCAGCTGGAAGAACGCCACCAACGCGACCGAGAGCGACTCGCTCGCTTCCATCAATTGGCCACGCCAGGCATGGGCGCGTCCGCGCACCAGCTCCGCCAGTCCCACGCCATGAGGCTCGCCGAGATCGTTGAACCGGCGCGAAGCTTCATCAAGCTCGGCTTCAATCTCCCCGAACTGAACGCCGAAAGAACGGCCCAGCGCTTCCCCCAGCAGCAGCCGGCGGCGCGCCTCGGCCATCCGCCCTACCCAATCAGTGCTTTCAGAGTCCGGCTTCAGCTGCCTCAGCGCCTCGGCGCGCGCATCCCACTTGGTCGGCCGCGATGGATTGGTCTTGTCGGCGGGGGCAAGCGCCGCCAGCTCAACGGCCGCCCAACGATCCGCGGGCGATTCCGTGACGCCGGCTTTCAGGCTTTCCACGGATTGTGAAAGGATCGTGAGAGCCGCCGACTCGCCCTTCGTGTCAGCCGATCGAAGGGCGGTCACGACACCCTCGGCGCCGTCGGGAAAAGCCGCGAAGTCCGGGTCGGCGTGCTTGCCGTGCGCAAAATTCGCCCAGCTGTTTTTCAGTGCGTGTTCCTGGTCGGCGGGGGTCAGCGGCTTGGCAGGCGGTGAAGGCGGCGCCTGCAACTCCTCCAGCGCCTTGCGCACGTCGCGCCACGCCTTGGCCAGCTGCTCCTCGTTCGGCGGCGACTGCAGCAGGTGGCCGATCGCCTTCCGCATCGCGGCCTGGTCGGGCCCGCTGGCGGGTCCCAGCGCAAGCAGGGCGACCATGATCTCCCGCAGCGAGGTTTCAGTGTTGTCCATCGGGCGCCCCCGCCTGAGTTTGGCCCGGCATGCAATGCTGGACGTAGATCTTCACTTTCGCGCCCTGCTCTCCGCGCACGGAGACATCCAGGCTTCCCGCCTTCGGCGCGCCGGTCCACAGATAGCTTGAAAACCCCGGCACGACCATGAAGGCATCGGCATCCTTCTCCGCCGACGCGCTGCCGCCCTCACGGACATCAAGCTCGAGAGGCGCATCATGGGCCTTGTCGTAGGTCGCCGCGATCCAGACCAACTCGTCCGCGCCGAATTTTTCTGTCAGCTTGTAGCCCCCGATGCGCTTCAGGGCCGCAAGACCGGAGGAGCCTTCACCCGCGCGAGCATCCCGGGCGATGTTGTCGGACAGGTTCGGCGTCGCCGCCGGGTCCTTGAGGGCAAGCCCCTCGCAGCCATGCATCGATGTCAGCGCCTCGAAGCTTGCGGCCATCGGTTCGCGGAACTGGTTCTTGCGTGACAGCTTCCAGGCGTCGCCCGCCTCGGCGTCGCTCAGGCGCTGCTGATCAGGCGGCGCAAACAGTTCGCGAATGGTTTCGCTGTCGGTCGCAAAGACGACGTTGCTGGTCGCGAACCGGCGGCCAGGGGCGTAGGTCGCATCGTCCACGGACGAGTCGACCGCCGGCGCCGGACCGGTCGTGCCGGGATGAGGCGGAGATACTTGCGGCTGGGTAGATAGGGGCTCCTTCGGCGGCTCAGGCTTTGCCGCCATCAGGCTAGCTTGCATCACCAACCCCACGACATGGAAACTGCCTTTCTCTCCGGCAATCACCGGACTGCCGCTGAGGCCGCCCGCGCTCTCCGCCTGTAGGGCCAGCAGCGAAGGCACGCCGTGTGCGGCAGGTCCCAGGAACGGGCTGGTCCGGCGGACAATGTTCGAAGGATAGAATTTCGGTACAGGTGAATCGTAGTTCAGCGCGTAGGGCAGGTTTTCGATCGGATAGCCGATGGCCGCGACCGGCTCGGTTCCTTGCGGCGCGCCGCGCGGCTGGGCCAGCGAAAGAAGCGGTCGGCCTTCCATCGCTTTCGGCGAACCGATGATCGGAATGGAAATAACGTCGTAGACGTTCGGCGCCGCGTCCGCGAGCTGGTTGTTGGTCAGGAAGGTCGCAAAGGCGCCGTAGAGCGGATGCGACCTGATCTCGGTCTTTGCGCCGATGTCCTGCAGGACGATCTGGCGGTCGGACAATGGAGCAGCGGCCGCGCCGTCCGGGAAGTGAATCACGATCCTTGCGCTGCCGCCGGTTCGCTGCACGAGACCGCTGGACGCCGCCCAGACATGATAGTTGGTGATGAGGACAGGGCTTGCCGACTTGCCGGCATCCGCACAGCACAGCCAGCCCGTGCCCGTCGGCTCGAAGGAAACCTCGCGCCCGTTCTCGATCCGCGCCACGCCGATCACGCCGACGCTCTGCGAGAGACCGGCCTGCATGTCCTGCGCCCATTTCTCGTGCTGGTCGACGCGGGTCGCCAGCGCGAAAAGCCCGACGCCGATGACCAACATGGCCACGGCCAAAAGCCCTGCGAACACCGCCTGTCGGCGTCTTCCCCTGTCGCCTTCCTTGATCCGTTCGATGGGGTCGTTGGAGTGCTGCGCGCCGGGCTTGAGGTTCTTGAGGTCGGCTGCGCCGGCATCGTCGCGCGAAATGTAGAAGACCGGATTGCGGCTCGCCGAAGCGGCCCCGCCGCTCGCGGCGGCGACCGGCATGCCGAGCCGCAGTTTTATTTCCTTGGAATCCCCCGAATGCACGAAAGGATCGCTGAGGCCCAGCGTTGGCGTAGGCGAGTCGCCGATGAACACGCGAGTGTCGCGTTCGAAATCGATGCGGAATCCGGCGCCAGTATAGACCAGCGTGCAGTGCCGGGCATTCACGCGTTCGTTCGGATCGGTGACATCCACCCGGATCGTGTTGCCGCGGTCGGTTCCGAAGGTGACGACGGTCGGCGTGTCATCGGGATGGGCGAATTCGATCGGGTCTTCCGCGCCCCCCGGCAATTGCCGCCTGATACTGAAAGCCATCGCCGTTACTCCGCCACCCTGTCCGAGCGCGCCAGGATCAGGTTGGGAAGACTACATCGCCAAACTGCTTCGAGGCCGCCGTGACCGGGCCGAAGATTCCATCCGGCTTCACCCCATCATAACGCTTCTTGTCCGACTGGACCTTGATCAGCTTCAGCATGGAGTCGTGGTCGAAGGTCTTCTTGTCCTCGCCCGCCCCGACCAGCTTGTTGAGTTTCACGATCACGTCGTCGGCGGCCTTTGTGCTTGAGCCGATCCGGACACGCCGCATCGCCTTCTCATCCGCCCCCGCCGCATGCAGGCGCGCCTCGCGCCCCGTCACCAGCATGAACTGGAAGACGACGCCATTGTCCTTGCTCTTGAAGAGGCCGTTGGCGTTCTCGAAAGCCATGGCCGCGTTGAACTGATCGATCTCGCCCTTGGCCTTGCCGTCGACATACCAACCATCGATCGTCTGGCAGCCGCAGGACGAGAACTGATAGTCCGGATTGCCATTCTTGGCGTTGATGCTCGCGTGGATGTGGCACTTGTTGTAGCCCGGCTCGGGCGCTGGTGGCTCCCAGGTCGATTCCAGCGACAGGGTCGATTTGGTGGGATCACGCTCGCGCAGCACCGGCATGGCGGACAACTGCTTCAGGGTCACGGGGCACACGATGCCCGATCCCATCGTCATGGTCTCCACCTTCTTGGTGTGCAGCCCTTGCGGGATCATGCATGCACTCAGGTTCCAGGTCGGGTTCTTCGGGTCCTTGGCTCTTTCCACCAGCCAACGCTGATAGACCGCGAGATGAACCTCAAGCGGCACGGTGGACCCCTTGAAGGCGGCAAGCTTGCCGTTCGCTACGTCCCACACGCCGATCACGCAGCGGTAGTGGTTGTGGTCCGGCACGGCTTCCTTGAGGCGAACGCTTGGCCCCATGGCGCGCCCGCCATCGCCGTCAATCACACAGCCACGCAGACCAAATACCACTTTCCTGGCGCCGGCGCCCGAGGGAATGTCGAACGAGTTGGCCGCCGCGATCCGCTTGAGGACGGCGGGCGTCAGGTCGAACGCTGTCTCGTCCAGCGCCGTGCTCGCGGAGCCGGTGCCTGTCTTCACCGTCGCGCCCATGGCGATGATGTGGTGATAGTCGATGGAATCCTTGTCGTCCGGCCAGTGGAAATAGTCCTCGCCCTTGCGCAGCCGCATGTAGGTGTCGCTGACCGTTGCCGACATGCCCTTCCGGAGCACTTCCGGAGGCGAGGTCGTGGGCGTCACATCCGCGCCATACCCTTGCCAGTTGTCCTGCAGCTCGAACTCGGCCGCCATGTCGTCGATCATCTGCTGTTCGGCGGCGGTCAGCTGGACCTGGGGCGCTGCCGGCGGGGGAGGCGTTGCGGGGCCCGTTGCAGGAGGAGCAGCCGAAGCCGTTTGCGACGGCGGCGCTCCGCAAGCCGCAGCCAGCGGAACGCCCGCCACAAAAGCAGCCATGCGGCGGCGCGTAATTCTGGTCATCATCCCCTCCTCGATACGCGTGAAAGTCTAGTCAGTCCGGTTCATTGCGCAATTGCGCTGTGGCAGCGAAGCCCCTGGAGATCGTGCGAAATCTGATCCTGAAAGACTGCTGGAGCCGCCGGGACACATATCCGTCTGATTTTACCCGTCAGGGAACGAATTTCAGGCTGCAGCAGCGCGACCCAGGATTGGTGCAGACATCGCCGCAGTAGAAGGCCCCTTCGCACGAAACGGCCGGCCCGGGTCTGTACCTCGGCGCCCATCTGGTCAAAGTGACCCGGCAATTGGGGAATCAGATGGACACAACGCACCTACCCAGCGTGTTCGACATTGCGGCGATCCTGATCTCGCTGGCGGCGGTGCTCAGCTGGCTCAATCACAAATTTCTCAGGCTGCCGTCTACGGTCGGGCTGGCGCTGATGGGCGTGCTGGCCTCGCTCATTGTATTGGCGATCGATCAACTGACGCCGAACATCCTCATCGGCAAGGCTATTCGGGATTTCCTGACAAGCATCGATTTCGAAACAGCGCTCATGCAGGGAATGCTTTCATTCCTTTTGTTCGCCGGAGCGCTGCACGTTGATATCGGCGACCTGCGGCGACACTGGTTGCAGGTAGGGGTCCTCAGCACGGCTGGTGTCCTGGTGTCGACACTGGTTGTTGGCGCCGGACTTTATTGGATCGCGCGGCTTGCGGGATTCACGCTGGACTTCACGTGGTGCCTGGTCTTCGGAGCGCTGATCAGCCCAACCGATCCCGTTGCTGTTCTTGGGGCGATGAAGAACTCTGCGACGCCTCGCGGCCTGCAGGCGACCGTGGCCGGCGAAAGCCTGTTCAACGATGGCGTCGGTGTCGTCGTGTTCAGTATCGTGCTGACTGCGGCCATGGGAAACGACCTGTCGCCGGCGAACGCCGCCACGATGTTCCTGGTCGAAGCCCTTGGCGGCGCCGCCCTGGGTCTCGCCGTCGGCTATGTCGGCTATCTCGCCATGAAGGCGATCGATGACTATCCGGTGGAACTGCTGATCACGCTGGCGATGGTGATGGGCGGCTATTCGCTGGCGCAATACCTTCACGTCAGCGGTCCTGTGGCCATGGCGGCCGCGGGCCTTCTCATTGGCAATCGCGGCGTCGCCTACGCCATGAGCGACACAACCCGCGACCATGTCATCAAATTCTGGGGCCTGGTCGACGAGATTCTCAATGCGATCCTGTTCCTGTTGATTGGCCTTGAAGGCGTTGTGTTGCTTGGCGCTCCAAGCTTCCTGGTGGTCGGAGCCGGCGCGATTGTGCTGGTGCTTTTCGCACGGGCCCTGTCCACCGGCGTTCCGCTGCTAGCCTTCTGGCGAAAGTCGCTGCCATTCATGACGGCGATGCCGGTCATGGTATGGGGAGGCTTGCGCGGTGGGATCTCGATCGCGATGGCCCTTTCGCTGCCGGCGGGAGACACCAAGAGTCTCCTAGTAACCGCGACCTATGTGGTCGTCCTGTTTTCGGTGCTTGTGCAGGGCGCCACAGTTAGCCGATTGATCAACGGCAGTTCAGCAAAACCTCATACCGCCGGTCACTAAGCCTGCAGTGCGTCTCTGAATTCAGGGTTCGACGAACGCCCGCAATCACCAATAGGCTGGAAGATCGATATGGTCCTTGACGGTCCCGCCGAAGGCGAGATCAGCTACAAACGGCAGCTTCATCAGGTTCGTCACGAGATTTCGCAAGACGATTCCAGACTGCGTACGCGGGACAAACGAGGACGCAAACTTCTCAGCCGATTTCTGCTTGTCGCCGATGAAAGAGCGCAGCGTCTGTTCGTAGTTCGCCAGCGCCGCCGGCAAATCGTTCGGGTGTCTCGCAATCTCTCCGGCAAGAACGTAGGCGCCCATCATGGCTAGGCCTGCGCCCTCGCCGGCCAGGAGCGAAGGGCTGTAAGCGGCGTCACCCACCAATGCGACGCGTCCCTTGGTCCACGACGGCATGCGGATCTGACTCACGCGATCGAAGTAGACGTTTTCGGCTTGATCCAGCGCCGACAGGATTTCGTTACTTTCCCAGCCGCAGTCCTGAAACTGGCGATGGATTTCAGATCTCTGCTCGGCGGCCTGATCCGGCATGGTCGGGTCTTCATCGCGCCAAACCAGAAGAAACATCGTCCTGTCTGCTCGCATTGAAAAACGGGCGATTTGACGCCCGGGCTGGGCGTACCCGACATAGACGCCCTCGTCGCGATGCGCATAACCCACCGCCTGAAAAGCGGCGACCTTGTAGCCAAGGAAATCTTCGTATTGGGTCTGTTGCCCGAATGCGATCCTGCGAACAGCGGAATGGAGACCGTCCGCTCCAACGACGAGGTCGTAGGTTTGCTCGCCGGCGCCATCTATCGCCGCTCTGACGACGTCGCCCTCGGCTGCAACCGAAGTTATTGACTGGCCCCAGATTGTTTCCACATCGTTCTCGATGGCTCGGCGGGCAGCTTCGGCGAGCTCGGTGCGCGGCAGGCTAAGGTAACGGCCGTGAGTGGCGCGCTTGAACACCGCGGCGGATATTTCGCCGGTCTTCCGCCCGTCACCGTCAACGAGTCTCACCTCGTCGACCGAGTATCCGCGCTCCTGCAGTCGCGGCATCAAACCCATTTTCTCAGCGATGTCGTATCCCTTGCCCCAGAAGTCGATGATATAGCCGCCCCGGCGGGGATGTGGCGCATGCTCGACAATCGTGGCTGTAGATCCGCTACGAGCGAGCCAGTAGGCCAGGGTTGGTCCCGCTATGCCCATCCCACTGATGAGAACGCGAGCCATTACTTAGCACAATCGAGGAGATGCGGGCGAAGCTGCATCCTGCGAACTTGGGATCGAGGACGAGCCCAGTCAATCAAACCTCCACGCCAATTCGCAAGGTGATCGCGAACTCCGATGGACTGATCGATATCTTGAGGAGTGACTGCGTGGTCCAGGCAGAGTGCTTGCGTTCATGCTAGGAGGTCGAGTTCGAAGCGCTTCATACTTATGGACGTCGAAAGCCAAAGATGAACCTGGCCAACGCTGCCTATACGCGCCTTGGCGCTGGTTTCGCGCCGCGGTCCGACGAGTACCCCGAACCCACTGAGATCCTTCACAGCGGCGAAGCCATCTTCATCCGTCATGTCGTCGCCCACAAAGATGGGTGTCTTCCCTCGGAACAGCGGCTCCTTCATGAACCGGCGGATTGCATCGCCCTTGTCGGCGCCGGGAGATCGGAGTTCGACGACCATCCGTCCCTGCAACAGCTTAAGCCCGGTCGACCACGCTAGCTGGCGCGCAAATGTGATGACGTCGTTGGCCAGCGCCGGGACCTGACGATAATGGATTGAGAGGCTGAGATTCTTGTATTCGAGGTGCAGTCCCGAACAGCTGCGAACGAACTTTTCGACTTCGGGGTATGCTTCCAGTAGGCGGGGGAGCGGTGGAGGCGAAGAAAAGCGACCGGTGGCGTCGCGGTGTTCCAGGCCGTGTACACCGGCTACACAGGTGACTACGCCGCCGAGAATCCAGTCGATGTCTTCGATCGGACGGCCGCTGACGACCGCCAGCCGTCCATCGAGCGCCTGCTTCAGCTCATTCAGCAGAACAGTGCGGGCCGGAACAGGACGGACATCGACCGGTCTTTCGGCTATTTCCGCAAGGGTTCCGTCGAGGTCCAGGAACAGGGCGGCGTCCCGCAGCGGGATCGATATTGTGGTCGTCGACACCGAAAGGCAGTTCCTTCCTTAGTTGATCAACATCACTGGCCCAGTTGTCGCCAGAACGGAGGAGGCAGCTCCCCTTTTTCAGCGGCTGCACAAAGGTCCCTGAGAATGGCCGTCGCCCGCGTTATCATTTCGCGGCTGTCGCCCGTGCGCCAGGCCGCGAAGACACTGCTGGAATGAACTGGCGCGCTTTCGGCCGGATACAACAATCCAGCCTGGAGATAGGGATCGACCAAGCGACGCGGCAGATAACCCGCGCCTTGGGAGATGATCAAATAGTTGATGCTGGCGTAGCCCAAGGTGATGCGCGTGCGCGCCTCCACCTTCTCTGGCAGTTGCGCGCTGTCTGCTGCATCGTCCCCGGGCCATCGAATATCGACGAAACGATCCGCGTATTTCCCCTCAGGATCGGTGGTCACGAGCACAAGCTCGTCATCCATGAGGTGGATCGATTCAATGCCTGGCCTCACCGGCTCCTCGTGAACAATGATGAGATCGAGCGAGGCATCAAGCAGCGACTCGATCAGGCGGGGTGTGCCCAGCGCCTCGGCGACCAACTCAGCCGACGAAAACTCCGCGCGCAATTCCAATAGCCAGAGAGCAAGCAAACGTGTCCAGAGATTGTGCTCGCCGCCTAT
>DASZSI010000359.1:0-7692 GCA_035548775.1 Hyphomonadaceae bacterium | reverse complement strand
ACCGCCAGGTCCTGCGCGGCGAGACGATGCGCAACGACCGCGACCAGTTCGAGGGCCCCAAGGGCGGCGCCGGCTGGCTCAAATGGTCGGCGGCGCCGTGGCGCGACGCGGCCGGCGACATCGGCGGCGTGATCATCATGCACGAGGACGTCACCTCCATCGTGCAGGCCCAGCACGAGGTCGAAAGCTCGAAAGAGCGTATGTCGTTCGGCATGGCGATCACCCAGACCATGATCTGGGAGCTCGATTTCGAGCTGCGCGAGATCTACCTCGAAGGCGACTGGAAACAGTTCTTTCCGCAGAAGCCGACCTTTGACACGCTTACCGGCAATGACAGCTGGATCCATCCCGCCGACCGCGAGATGCTCAGCAACAAATGGCGCGCGCACCTCGCCGGCGCGCCGCCCTACACTGCGGAATACCGCGTCACCTTCCCTGATGGCCGCGAGACCTGGCACTCGGCCTCGATCCGTATCCTCAAGACCGTGAAGGGTTCGCCCGCGCGCGCCTTCGCCGTCATCCAGGACTTCACTTCGCGCAAGCAGATCGAGCTCAAGGCGATGGAGGCCGAACAGCGCGCGCTGGTCGCCGCCGCCGCCAAGTCCGACTTCCTCTCCAACATGAGCCACGAGATCCGCACCCCGCTCAACGGTGTGCTGGCCGTGTCCGAGGTTCTCGCCCGCACCCATCTCGACGACCGCCAGTCCGAGATGGTCCGCCTGATCGGAACATCGGGCCGCACGCTCCTGCGCGTGATGGACGATCTGGTCGAATTCTCCCGCCTCGAAGGCGACGATATCCAGTTCGAGGTCCGGCCCTTCGAACTAGAGGAAGCCATCCGCAACACCTGCGAGGCTGCGCGGACCCGCGCCGAGGCCAAGGGCCTGTCGTTCGATAGCTTCGTGTCGGCCAGCTGCGATGGCGTCTATCGCGGCGATCCCGTGCGCATCGGCCAGATCCTCGGCAACCTCCTCAACAACGCGGTGAAGTTCACCGAGCAGGGCCGCATCAGCGTCTCCGCCGCGGTCGAGGAGGCCGAAGGCAAGACCAACCTGCGCCTGTCGGTCTCCGACACCGGCGTTGGTTTCTCGGAGGAAGTCGCCAGCCGCATCTTCGAGCGTTTCGAACAGGCCGACATTTCCAACTCGCGCAAGTTCGGCGGGTTGGGCCTCGGCCTGTCCATCGTCAAGCGCCTGGTCGACATGATGCAGGGTCAGGTCAGCGCGACGTCCAGGGAAGGCGAGGGCTCGACCTTCGAAGTCGTGCTGCCGATCGCGCGCGACCGCATCGCGGCGCTGGGCGCCATGACTGCAGTTGCGGTCGAGGATTTCGACGCAGAAACCTCGATCGAAAACCTCCATCTCCTCGTCGCCGAGGACAACCCGATGAACCGCCGGGTGGTCGAGCTCCTATTGGCGCAGAGCGGCCTCAAGATTACCTTCGCGGAGAACGGCAAGGAAGCGGTCGAGAAATTCTCCGCCGGCCGCTTCGATCTCGTCCTCATGGACCTCCAGATGCCGATCATGGGCGGCCTTGCCGCAACGCGCGCAATCCGCGAGTGGGAAAAGCAGAACAACCGTCCGCCCACGCCTGTCCTCGCCGTCTCCGCCAACGCGACCGACGAGCACGTGGCCGAGGCCAAGGAAGCCGGCGCCAACGACCACGTCGCCAAGCCGATCGTGCGCGAGACGCTGTTCGAGGCGATTGCCCGCTATGCCCGGCCGGACGACGACAGGCGCAAGAGCGCCTTGAGCGACGACGACTTCGATCTCGACGAATTCGACATCGCGGTCTGATCTACAGCAGCGCGTTCGACATGCGCTGGAAGAATTCTCCCACGGATCCGGGCGCGTAGACGCCGAACAGGATGAAGCCCAGCATCATTACGTGCAGCGCCGCGATCAGGGCGGTCACGGTCACAAAGCCCTGCTTGTAGGTCTTGTGGCGGAAAACATGCTGGGCCACCAGCCCGCCGACGATCCCGAAGGTCAGGTCGAGCAGATGCAGCTTGCGCTCCGGCTCACGCCATTGCCGGCGCTCTGCCGCGCGTTTGTCCGCGAAATAGAAGAAGTACGACCCGGCGCCGGCGATCAGGTACAGCAACCCCACCCACAGCGGCAGGCGATGCAGCGCCAGGTTCGCCGCCAGCAGTCCAAGGATCACGGCGGCCGCGATGATCCGCGTTGACATGCGCAGGATCGAGTTCTGGTCGCGCGGCGGTGGAGGCGGTGGCGGAGGTGGGGGCGGCGGCGCCCCGACGATTTCCACGTTCACCGCTGCGGGCCGCCCGCCGGATCCCTCGCCGATCTCATATGACAGGCGATCGCCCGGCTTCGGGCGGTGGATGCTTTTCCCGATCGACTTCATATGCACGTAGATCTTGCCCGCGTTGCCGGGGCGGCGGATGAAGCCGAAGCCCCGCGCGTCGTGCCAGTCTTCCAGGATGCCTGTTTCGCGCGTCACGGTCCCCCCGATAGCGCTATTTGTTTGCCCGGTTGTTGACGAGGTCCTGCACCACCGCCGGATCGGCGAGCGTGGATGTGTCGCCGAGGTTGGAGAAGTCGTTCTCGGCGATCTTGCGCAGGATGCGCCGCATGATCTTGCCCGAGCGCGTCTTCGGCAGGCCCGGTGCGAACTGGATCACGTCCGGCGCCGCGATCGGCCCGATTTCCTTCCGGACATGCGCCACCAGCTCCTTGCGCAATTCCTCGCTCGGCTGGGTTCCCACCATCAGCGAGACATAAGCGTAGATGCCCTGGCCCTTGATCGGGTGGGGATATCCCACCACGGCGGCTTCCGCGACCTTGGGGTGCGAGACCAGCGCACTTTCCACTTCAGCCGTGCCAAGCCGGTGGCCCGAGACGTTGATCACGTCGTCGACGCGCCCGGTGATCCAGTAATATCCATCCTCGTCGCGCCGGCATCCGTCGCCCGTGAAGTACTTGCCCGGATAGGTGCGGAAATAGGTGTCCACAAAGCGCGTATGGTCGCCATAGACGGTGCGCATCTGGCCCGGCCACGAGTCGAGAATGCACAGGTTGCCTGCCGCCGCGCCTTCAAGGACCGTTCCCTTGTCGTCGACCAGCTGCGGTCGGATCGAGAAGAACGGCTTTGCCGCCGAACCCGGCTTCAAGGCGTGCGCGCCAGGCAACGGCGTCATCAGCGTCGCGCCGGTTTCCGTCTGCCACCAGGTGTCGACGATCGGACAGCGTTTCTCGCCGACCACACGGTAATACCATTCCCACGCTTCAGGGTTGATCGGCTCGCCGACCGAACCCAGCAGGCGGATCGACTTGCGTGATGAACCGGTCACGAACTGGTCGCCGGCGCCCATCAGCGCCCGCAATGCCGTCGGCGCGGTGTAGAAGATGTTCACCTTGTGCTTGTCGACCGTCTTCCAGAACCGGGACGCATCCGGCCAGGTCGGGATGCCCTCGAAGATCAGTGTGGTCGCGCCGTTCGCCAGCGGCCCGTAGACCACATAGGAATGCCCGGTCACCCAGCCGACATCCGCCGTGCACCAGAACACCTCGCCAGGCTTGTAGTCGAACACGATCTCATGCGTCATCGATGCCCAGACCAGATAACCGCCCGTGGTATGCAGCACGCCTTTCGGCTTTCCGGTCGAGCCGGAGGTGTAGAGGATGAACAGCGGGTCTTCCGCGCTCATCTCTTCCGGTTCGCAATCGTCGGACACGTCCTTGGCGAGAACCGAATAGTAATGGTCCCGCCCATGCAGCATCTGAACGGCGGCGCCCGTGCACTTGACCACGACCACCGAATTGACGGGGGATTGGGCGCCCAGCTTGTTCAGCGCATCATCGACGTTCGTCTTCAGCGGTATCGGCTTGCCGCCGCGCAGTCCCTCGTCGGCGGTGATAACGCAGTTGGACCGACAATCATCGATCCGCCCCGCCAGCGAGTCGGGGGAGAAACCGCCAAACACCACCGAATGGATCGCCCCGATCCGCGCACAGGCCAGCATCGCGTAGGCCGCCTCGGGGATCATCGGCATGTAGATGGTGACGCGGTCGCCCTTCCTCACGCCCTGGCTTTTCAGCACATTGGCAAAGCGGCAGACCTCCGAATAGAGCTGGGCGTACGTGATGCGCCGCGAGACCGACGGATCATCGCCTTCGAAGATGATCGCGATCTCGTCCGCCTTGTGGGGCAGGTGACGGTCGATGCAGTTGGCCGAGACGTTGAGCGTTCCGTCCTCGAACCATTTTACATGGAGGTCATCGGGATTGCCGGTTTTCGAGATGTCCCAGTTGACGTTCTTGACCTTCTTATAGGGCCGCATCCAGCGCAGCCGCTTGCCGTGCTCGCGCCAGAACGCCTCCGGGTCCTTCACCGAGGCGGCGTACATTTCCTCGTATTTCTGCGCATTCACCAGCGCCTTGGCGGCGAATTCCGGCGGCGGCGGATAGACGTGCGATTCGGACATGGGGCGGTTCCGTTGCGGGAGTCTTCTGGCCAGACGTTCTGGCGCCTTTTGCCATCAAGATGAAGCGCCAAGACGGTTCGTCGAGACGGCGTAAATCCCACAGCGCGCGCAAGCGCCGGAAGCTCACACAGAGATGATGACAGGAACTCGCCTCAGGGCGTCGCGGCGGCGACAAAGGCCTGGCGGAAAGCGTCGAGGTCCGGCGGGTCGATGTCCGACACCGCCCAGAAATCCAGCCCGCCGCTGGTCCAGCGTTCGATTGAATAGCCCTCGCGCCGCTGGTCGACATGGCCCCCGGCCGCATCGTGCGGCATGACGAACAGGTTGATCACGTGCGCGCGCCGCCGGTAGACGATCGCCGCCACCACCTTGTCCTTCGCATAGTCCAGCCGTCCGCCGGCCAGCGGGAACCCCTGGTCCATCAGGTCGGGCACGGGCGGGGCGAACTCGATCTTGCCGTTAAACCAGGGCTTCACCGTGTGCCGGTCCGAGGTCGCCACGTCATAGAGGTGATCGGCCAGCAGCGAGCGCACATGGTTGCTGATCAATTGCGCTTCCAGGTCCGCCTGCACCGGCGCCAGCTGCATGAACAGCAGGCTCGCCGCCACCGCAGTCATGGCGCCGGCTGCGCCCCAGGCCGCCTTCATGCCGTTCCACCACGGCCTGCTGCGCGGAGCTGCAAGCCGCGCTTCGGTCTCGATGGAAGCCTCGATCCGGTCGCGCAGGTTGCGCGGCGCCGCCGGCGACAGGTTGGCCGAAGACAGCCGGGCGCTCAGCGACTGCAGGCCGTCGAAATAGGCGGCGCACCCGGCGCAGGTGCGCAGGTGCGTCTCCATCTCCTGTGCATGCGCTGCGTCTAGCTCGCCGTCATAATAGGCTTGCAGCATGATCTCGCGGTCGGAGCAGGGCGCCGTCATCGCGCAGCCTCCCCCGACAACGCAGCCGCCAGCAGCGAGCGCGCCCGCGCGAGCCGAGACATCACCGTTCCGATCGGCACGCCCGTGATGTCCGAGATTTCCTTGTACGACATGTCCTGCAGCTCGCGCAGCACGATGGCCTCGCGGAACGGCTCGGGCAACGCCTCCACCGCGCGCCGCACGGCGGCGTCCGACGCCTGCTGGATCATCTGGCCTTCGGGCGTGACGCTCGCATCCGCCATTTCCGCCAGCGCGTCATCGCCCGCTTCGCCGCGCGTCTTTCGCGATCGCGCCCAGTTGAGAAAGGTCGAACGCACGATCGCCAGCAGCCATGCCTTGGGGTTGTTGCCCCGCATCCCGCTGAAGCCCTTCAGCGCGCGGATAGCCGCGTCGTGCACGATATCCTCCGCCGCGCTCGGGTCGCGGCAGAGGAAACGCGCGAACGCGTAGGCTGCGTCGAGGTGCGGCATCACCTGGTCGCGAAAACGTTCGGCGTCAGGCGGCGGAAGCGGAGTTCGCGCCTCGTCAGGACCAGCCGGCCGCAGCCGCACCACCCGGGGGGGATCAGCAGGTGCGCTGGCCGACAGCATCGGCAGGAGGAAGAGAGAGCGAGCCGCCACGCGAGCCTGACGCCTTTCAGTTACTTCACCGGGTCACTGCACAATGACCTTGCCGGTCATCTGCGGGTGCAGGGAGCAGAAATAGGGATACTCCCCCGCCTGGGTGAAGGTGAACGAAAAGCTTTGATCGGTGTCGAGCGCCTTGGAGTGGAAAGTCTTGTGGTCGATGGACACGACCGTGTGAGGCACATCGTCGGTATTGGTCCAGGTGACCGTCGCGCCTACCGGCACCAGGATATTCGCCTTGTTGAACGTGAAGTTGTCGATCGAGACTTTCGCAGCCATGCCCGAAGGCGTGGGCGCCGCCATTGATGTCGGCTGCGCCTTCTGGGGCATCGCCATCGCCATGTCCGCCATCGGCTGCGATTGGGCATTTGACTGCGGGTTGCTGCAGGCAGCGAACACGAACGCCGCGCCGAGCGTTGCAAACAAGGTCATCCGGGGAGTTTTTCGGATCAGGTGCATTTTGCTGTCTCTGTCTTCTTGAGGGGAGGTAGGTGAAATCTCAGGCGAGCGGTTTCTCGATGATGGCGAGGGGTGTGGCGCCGTTGACGATGTTGACTGTCCGCACGCCGAGTACGGATTTGAGCTGGTCGGCCGGCACCTTCTTCGGTCCGGGCGAGGGCGCTTCCCCCGGCGCCGGTTGTGGGAAGGCGGTCGAGCGTGCGGTATGGAAGGAGATATTCCCCTCCACCTTCTGCTGGATCTGGTGGATGTGCCCGTTGAGCACAGTCACCGAGCCGAACCGCTTCAGCATCGCCAGCGCCGCCGCGCTGTCATCCGTGCCCCAGCCCCATTCGGCATAGACCGTCCATAGCGGGATGTGGGCAAACACCACGATCGGCTGGCTCGAGGCGCGGCCGGCCAGATCCTTTTCCAGCCAGGCGAGCTGGTCCGCGCCAAGGTGACCCATGCCGCCGGCCTGCAGCTGCTTCACATTGACCAGGCCGATGAAGTGCACGCCGGAATGGTCGAACGAGAACCAGCCGTCGCCCTTCGTCCCCTTGCCATAACGGTCGAGGAACGCCTTGCCCTGGCCCTCATCCAGCATGTCGTGCTCGCCGGGAACGTGGAACGCGGTGACGCCGGCTTCGGACAGGATCGCATCCGCGTCCGCGAACTCCTCGTCCTTGGACAGCTGCGTGACATCGCCGGTGTGAAGGATGAAGGCCGGTTTCTGCGGCATCGCCTTGATCAGCGCCACCGCGTCCCTGAAGGTCGCGCGCGCATCCGGATTGGCGTCCTTGGTGAAGCCGATATGGCTATCGCTCACCTGCACGAAAGTCAGCGGCTGCACCTTGCCCTTCATCTTCGAGGATTGCGCTTCGGCCGTCAGCAATCCCGAACTGGCGACGCCGCCCGCCACGGTCCAGACCACCCCGACGCCGGCCCAGGCCATGCAACGAAGAAGTTCCCGACGATCATGTGTGTGAGCCACGCGTGCCTCCTGATTACGAGGACAAGACACGCGGGCCGGCGGCTTTATTCCCGGCCGCCGAAAAAACTTTCGAATTTCTTTGAAGCGCTATGTCCCTACTGCGCGCCGGTTCTTTGCCGCCACTGCTCGGCGGTCATCTCCCAATAGCGCGAGCGGCGCACCGAGCCGTCCGGACGCACGCTGTCACGCTCGCCCATGTCGATGAAGCCCGCCGCCTCGATCACGCGCTGCGAGCGCACATTGTCGAGCGCCGCCGTCAGCCCGATCAGC
>DASZSI010000358.1:0-7783 GCA_035548775.1 Hyphomonadaceae bacterium | reverse complement strand
CGAGAGGAGACGCGGCCATGGTCGCGCAATTCTTCAATCGCGCGCCCCAGCGGGCGCGCACGGCGTCCCCCTTGCTGGCGTTCATCGCCGGCGAGTTCGCCGACGTCATCGCCCAGGTGTGGCCCGCGCCCCACGGCGAATTCTTCGCCCTTCCGGCGGCGCGCCGCCACGCAGCGGCGATCGCCCTCGGCGGCCTGGCGGCCCGCCCGCAGTCGGCCGAGGGCCTCCGCCGCCTGGTGGAGTTCTCCCGCGATGCGGGGGTGGCCGAAGCGGTCGCGGGCGTCCACGCCCAGGGTGTGATGCGGGCTCTCGCCAAGGCCGGCGAGCGTCTCTGGCAACGTGAGGATTACGAGACTTTCCTCGATCTTCTCGCCGAGCCGATGGCGAACGAGGTTCTTCGTCATCTCGACGAAGTCCGCCCCGCCGCCTTCGCTCCCCTCGCCGAGCTTCCTCCGGCGCTTCGCGTGGCGCCGATCGTCCGCATTCTTCCCTCCCGGGCGGCGGCGGGCGATCTGGCGCTGGCCTTCCGTCTTGCGGTTCGCATGCGCGAGCCCGAGGCGGCGGGCCGCATCGCGCGCCGCTGGGGCGCCGGTGGAGACGTGCGCCAGGTGTTCAACCGGGCGATGGAGGATCTTACTCCGGACGCCTTCCGCCCGGTGGATATCGCTCCGGTTCTGGCGGCGCCGTTCGCCCGCGTGACTTCCCGCAAGCAGCTCGAGTCTCTTGCACTCGAGTTCCGCAACTGCCTTGCGGACCAGGCGGGCCGGGTCGCCGAGGGCCGGATGGCCGTCTATGTCTGGCGCGTGGAGCCGGCGGCGGCGGTGGCGCTCAACTGGGACGTGGCGGGCTGGCGCCTCTCCGAGGCGAAGGCAGCCGACAACGCTGATCTTTCGGAGTTCCAGCTCCGCGAGCTGGCGAAAGTTCTCGAGGCAGTGGGCGTGCGTACTGGTCCTTCGGTCCAGTCGCTCACCAGCCGCCTCGACGACCACGCCAACGGCACGACCTACAACCGCACGCTGGGTCCGGGCTTTGTCGAGCAACTCGCGCTCGGCGATCTCTGGACCTGATCGATGATGGGTCAAGGAGCGGAGGAAGGCCTTCGGCTTTCCTCCGCTTCCAGTTCGGCGGGAACCATTCGTGCGCCGTGCGGTTACCCCGTCAGGGCAAGGAGCGACCGTGGCGACGTTCAAGGAGCATTTGCAGCGCCTGAAGGAGCGCGCGAAGGGAATCAAGACGCCGAAATTCTCGCGCATCCCGAAAGTCGCGCTGATCACGGTTGGGGCCGTGTTTGGCATTCTGCTGATCGGGTGGGTTGCGATCAACTTGCTGCTGGCTAATCCGAACACCGGCACGCCGATGATCAACTGGGCTCTGAAGACGTTCGGCGGCGGCAGGGCGCAGGTTTCAACCGGGCAGCTGACTCATCCGTTTTCCAACCGCTTCGCCTTGCGCACGCTCGATTGGCCGGGCTCGTTCAACGCAAGGGAGATGGATATCGACTACGACCTGTTCGGCTTCCTGCCGAACCATCCCTGGGCCAAGCGGATCCGCATCCGCGACGGGGTGCTGACGCTGCCGGAGAAGACGACCAACCGAACGACGCTGAACCCGCAGGCGTTGGTCGACGAGATCGATGCGCAGAACATGCTGATCCGCTTCACCCGGCGGGGCAAACCGCATGAAGCAACGCTGGTCTCCGCCGAGGGCTCGTTCGCGAAAGGCACGGTCGAGGCGCAGGCCGTCGCGGGGCAGAACCACCTGACGTTTGACGGCCTCGCCAAGGACTGGGGCGGCGCGCTCAAGGGCAAGGTGACGGCGTCGGGCCAGAACCTGAAGGATCTTGCCGAAGTGGTCGGCGCATCGGCCCCGGATACGCCGCCCTTCAATGTCAGGGGCGATCTCACCTTGTGGAAGCGGGAGTGGACGGTCGCCAACCTGACCGGCCGCATGGGCGACAGCGATATTTCCGGCGCGGTCGGCATCGACCTCAAGCCGAAGAAGCCGTTCCTGACCGTAGACATAAAATCCAACAAGCTGGACTTCGACGACATGGGCGTGATGTTCGGCATCCCGATCGGCGCAGGCCGCGGCGAGACCAAGAACGCCGAGCAGGTCAAGGCGAAGCAGGTGTTTGACAGGTCAGCCCGCCTGATCCCGGATACGCGCCTCGACTTCTCGCGCCTCGCCGCGGTTGACGCGGACATCAGCTTCAATGCGCCGAAGGTTGTGGACGCGCCCGCCGGCATCAACGCAATGACGCTGAAGGCCACGCTGCGCGACCAGGTGCTCGACTTCAGCCGGGCGCTGGTGAAGACCATGACCGGCGATCTCGACGCCAGGGTGCGGATCAATGCGCAGAAGGATCCGGCGCAGACGAAGGCCTCCGGCACGCTGCAGAACGTGGCGATCACGCGGCTGGTGAATACGACGCTGGTGCGCGGAACGCTCAATGGTTCGTTCGGGCTCAACATGACAGGCTCTGGCTTCCGGGAAGCAGCGGCGAGTGCGACGGGCCGCGTGGGCGTCTGGTCGAACAACAGCGAGCTGGCGCACATCGCCACGGAGGCCGCGGGGCTCGACCTCGGCGAAATCCTTCTCGACCTCAGTCGAAGCGACAAGGGCAAGGAATTCCTGAAGTCCCGATGCCTTGCTGCGAATATCGATGTGAAGAATGGTCAGGCGACGATCAATCCCGCAGTGATCGACAACAAGGATAGCCTGATCCTGGCGTCGGGCGGCGCCAACCTGAAGAGCGAGGCGATCGACCTGCGCGTGAAGGCCAAGCCGCACGACGTGTCGTTCGGCACGATCAAGGGCGACATCAAGGTGCAAGGCACGCTGCGCAAGCCGAAGGTGAGCGCGCTGAGCGGCAAGACGGTGGCGCAGGCGGGGCTCTCGGCCCTGCTGTCGACGATCACCGGCGGGCTGGCCGCCCTGCCCTTTGTGCAGACCGGCGGCGGACCCGACGCCAATTGCGGAGAGCTGGTCGCGGAGTCGAAATCAGCCGGGCAGAAGATCGACCCGTCGCTGAAACAGAAAGCGGCGGTGAAGAAGGGCTAGCGGCTAGAGCCGCACGGCGCCGTTGTCGACCTTGCGGAACATCTCGAAGTCGATCGGGACATAGGTCTTGCGGTCGTTGTCGATGACGAACAGCGGGTCCTTGATCTTCATCGGATCGAAGCCTTCGTTCACGAGGTCGACCTTGCGGTATTTCAGCGTGCCGGTGGTTTCGACCTCGCCCTGGAGGCGCAGGAACACCGGACGAGCATAGCCGGGAAGCAGGGCCGACAGGTGCGCATAGAGCGCCTGGACGTCGACGCCGTCGCGCGGAGTTATCGCGGCCATGCCGGCGCGGCCATCATAGCCGGGAACCGTGACGCCGTAGACCACGGCATGCTTGACGCCCGCCATCGACGAGATCGCGATCTCGACCTCGCTGGTAGAGACGTTCTCGGATTTCCACCGGAAAGTGTCGCCGACGCGATCGACGAAGTAGACATAGCCGTCCGCGTCCATCTTCATCAGGTCGCCGGTGCGGAACCAGAGATCGCCCTTCTCGAACACGTCGCGCAGGAGCTTCTTCTTCGACTGCGCTTCGTCGTTGTAACCGTCGAAGCGCTGGCGCGGTTCGCCGGTGATAGGGCCGACAGCCTCGCCGGGCTCATCCACGCCGGCCTCGACGCAGAGACCATCGGGGCCGCGGACGGGCTGTTCTGTTTCGACGTCGAACTTGAGAAGGCGCGCCGGCAGGCGGCTGCGCAGGAGGCGCGGGATGCGGCCCACAGCGCCGATCTTTCCGTCGAGGTTGAAGAAGTTCACATTGCCTTCGGTGGAGCCGTAGAACTCGACAAGGCGCTTGATCCCGGTGCGTTCGACGAACTCGGCCCATACGTCGGCGCGCAGGCCGTTGCCGAAGCCCTTGGTGATCTTGTGGCTGTGCTCGAGCGTCGATGGCGGCTGGTTCATCAGGTAGCGGCCGAACTCGCCGATATAGACCAGCATGGTCGCTTCGCCGTCGATCGCCTCCTGCCAGAAGTGCGAGGCGGAGAATTTGCGGCGCAGGATGAGGCAGGCGCCGGCGTTGAGCGCCGTGCCGACGCCACACATGCCGCCGGTGGCGTGGTAGAGCGGCAGGGTAAGCAGGATGCGGTCGTTGTGATGCGCGTCGGTGGCGTCGACAAAGACTCGCATGAGGCCGCGGGCGCGGACGTTGGTGATCTTCGCCGCCTTGGGCAGACCCGTGGTGCCGGAGGTGTAGATGTAAAGCGCGATCTCCGAACCCTTGACGCCGGCGCGCACGGATTTGTCCGGGCGCACCATCGGCATCTGGTCGACCGCTGCATCGATGCGCGAGAGGCCGGCGACATCTCCGCCCAGCACGAAGGCGCCGAGGTTGAGCTTCATCTGGGCCCGGGCCGTCTCGAAGCTCGGCGCGAGTTCGGGGTTCATGACGATGGCCCGCGCGTTCACGATGTCGACGCAGTGCGCAAGGCCCGGCCCGGTAAGGTTGTAGTTGATCAGCGCCGTTTTCACCGCGAGCTTGGCCATGCCGGCCCAGAAAGCGATGTAGTCCGGCCGGTTTTCCATGAAGAGCGCAACACAGTCGCCGGCTTTCAAGCCGACGGACTGGCCCCATTGCGCGAACTGGCAGGCGCGCCGGTCGAACTGGGCATAGGTTGTCTCCTGCCCTTCGAACGAGATGAAGACACGTTCGTCGTGATCGTCGCACGCTTCTTCCATCGCGTCGGCGAGTGTGTATTCCGCGTCCGGATCGAACTTGCCGATCGCGCCAATGATGCGGCGGAACCCGTTGATGTAGGTCCAGTCGCTCTTGAGGCTGTCGATGAGGTTCATGGAAGTCCCGACCCGGCGAGGGAGTTAAAGCCTAGCGCAACGCCATTAAGCCCACGTTGATGGCGCTTCTCCCTGAGGTGGGGCGATGGGGGCGCAACGCAAGCATTGGTCAAGGAAGGTTGAGAAGGCGGGCGATTTGCCGGTCTTTGCGGCGAATGCTAATGTGACTCAATCAGCAAAGGAGGGGGCCTTGCTTCGGAACATTCTCGCCTCGGCAAGCCTGGCGCTGGCCGCTATCGCCTGCCTGCCTCTGTCGGCCCAGGGCCAGACCTACACCTACCGCGTGAAGCCGGGCGCCGAATTCGTGATCCCGCCCTCCAACGTCCTTGCGATCTCCTCGCCCGACAATCACTGCCCGGTCGAGCCGCACCCCAAAGCGATCAACCCCGAAGTCGTCGAATGCCATGCCGCGTTCGCGCCATTGCCGGCGATACCGCCGCTGCGCACGCAGACCACGCCCGAACAGCGAGAGGCTGCAGGCAAGTGGTTGGCCGATCAGCTGGACCAGCCCGGGGTCTGCGCCAAAAACGAGAAAGTCGGCAGGCAGGAAAGCTGCGCCATCCTCATCTACAACTTGAGGAAAGAGGACCGGATCACCGGCATTCCGGTCTCTGACGCGGCGCCCTGGATCTATGTGGTCAAGATCTACCGGATCTCGCATCCGACCGATGGCGGCAACGTGATGCTGTATACCGTTGACAGCAATGATGGCGAAAGCCAGTTCGGCACGGTCCAACATCCGATGTGGGAACTGCTCGCTGAGCATCGAGTGGCGAAGCGCTGCATCCAGCGGAAAACCAACTTTGTCGGCATGAGCACGTCGTCCAGCGGGATGAGACCGGATTCATGCACCACGAAGCTCACCGACGACTGGCGCTACGAGCCGACGCTGCTTTTGCCCCACAGCAAGGCAAGGATGGTGCTCAACAAGTCGCTCACCGACACCACGTTCGATGCTCCTCCCTTTGTCGTTCAAAGTGTCGAGGACGTCATGAGAGGGTTGGCCGGAGGCTGATCCTCCCAACCTGTGATCCCGGTGCGCTACCCAGTCGCTTGACGCATCCGACCCCTCCCCCTATCTAGCGCCCGTTTGCGCGGGAGCCCCCGAGTCGCGCCGGGTTGGAGGCGTTCCCCATGACGGACCAGACCAAAAAACCCACGGGCGCCATCGCGCTGGCTGATGGCACAATTTTCTGGGGCTTCGGTCATGGCGCGACGGGGATCGCCGCCGGCGAGCTGTGCTTCAACACCGCGATGACCGGATATCAGGAAATCCTGACCGACCCGTCCTACGCCGAGCAGATCGTGCTGTTCACTTTCCCGCACATCGGAAACGTCGGCGCGAACCCGGACGATCAGGAAGAAAGCTCGGCCCAGGGCAAGGCGGCCGCACGCGGCGCGGTGTTCAAGGCGCCGCCGACCTTGCCGTCCAGCTGGCGTTCGGCGGACAGGCTGGGCGATTGGCTGGCCAAGCGGAACATCATCGGCCTTTCGGGCGTGGATACGCGCGCTCTCACCCGCCGCATCCGCGAGCTGGGCATGCCGAAGTCGGCCATCGCTCACGATCCCGCCGGCAAGATCGACGGCAAGGCGCTGGTCGAAGCGGCGCGTTCGTGGAAGGGCGTCGAGAACGCCGACCTTGCGATCAACGTCACGTCCGGCCAGCGTTTCGACAGCGCAGATGGTCTCTGGCATCTCGGCACGGGCTTCCAGCATCTGGACAAGCCGAAGTTCCATGTCGTGCTGATGGATTTCGGGGTGAAGAAGAACATCCTGCGCAACCTCGCCGCCGTGGGCGCAAAGGTGACGGTGGTTCCGGCGAAGACGAAGGCGGAAGAGGTCCTGGCGCTGAAGCCGGATGGCGTGGTGCTGTCCAACGGCCCGGGCGATCCGGCGGCGACGGCGGAGTATGCGGGCCCCGAGATCAAGAAGCTGATCGCTTCGGGCGTGCCGATCCTGGGTATCTGCCTGGGCCACCAGATGCTTGCGCTGGCGCTGGGCGGGAAGACCAAGAAGATGCCGCAGGGCCACCATGGCGCGAACCATCCGGTGAAAGACTTCACCACCGGCAAGGTCGAGATCGTGTCGATGAATCACGGCTTCACGGTGGACGTTGCAACGCTGCCCAAAGGCGTGGAGGAGTCTCACCGTTCGCTGTTCGACGGCTCCAATTGCGGCCTCAGTGTCGCCGGCAAGCCGATCATTTCGGTGCAGCACCACCCGGAAGCCAGCCCCGGCCCGCAGGATTCCTTTTACCTGTTTGAACGCTTCGCAAAGATGATGGGCGAGCGGAAGTAACTCTTTCCTCCGTCGCTGCCTCGCGATGAAGGAAGAAGACGCGCCAGCGATTCACTTCCATCACCAATTCCTTTCCGCGTGCGCATCGTTTTTTCGCTGGTGCGCTGACCAATTCTTTTACCCACGCGTGGCAGCGTGTGCCGGTCTGGAACACTGGTGCGCGTATGGCCAACATCGATCACACCGCGAACATTCATGAGCGGCTCGCGGCGGCGGAAGCTGCGCTGCATGCCGTCGGACAGCAGCTGCATCCCGCGCTGCGCCACGTCGACATCGCGGTGCTGATCCCCTGCTATAACGAGGCTGGATCGATCGGCGACGTGGTGAAGGCGTTCCGCGTCGCGCTGCCGAATGCGCGCATCTACTGCTACGACAACAATTCCTACGACAACACCGCCGCCGTCGCGCGGGCGGCCGGCGCCATCGTTCGCCGCGAGCCGCTGCAGGGCAAGGGGCATGTCGTGCGCCGGATGTTTTCGGATATCGAGGCGGACGTCTATGTGATGGTCGATGGCGATGCGACCTATGACGCCGCGGCCGCGCCGCGCCTGGTCTCGCGGCTGATCGAAACGCAAGCCGACATGGTGGTCGGCGCGCGCATCACGTCGGAGAAGGAGGCCTATCGGGCCGG
>DASZSI010000357.1:0-2584 GCA_035548775.1 Hyphomonadaceae bacterium | reverse complement strand
CGTCGGCGAAGCGCGTATCGCGATTAGTGATGATGCCGACAAGCTTGCCGGTCTTGCCATTGCCGGCCTCCACCACGGGCACGCCTGAAATCTGATGCTGCTCGCGCAGCTTGGAGAGTTCGGCCAATGTCGTTTCCGGCCCGACGGTGATCGGGTTGATCACCATGCCGCTCTCGAATCGCTTGACGCGGCGGACCTCGTCGGCCTGTCCGTCCACGGACAAATTGCGATGGATGATCCCGATGCCGCCGGCCTGGGCCATGGCGATGGCCAGGCGCGCCTCGGTCACCGTGTCCATCGCCGCGGAAATCAGCGGAATATTGAGGGAAATGGAGCGGGTGAGCCGGGTTTTCGTGTCCGCCTCGGCGGGCAGGACCTCGGAAGCGCCGGGCTCTAGGAGGACGTCATCGAACGTCAGGGCTTCACGTATTTCCATTGACGGGGGATAGAGATTCGTGGGCGGTTTGGCAAGAGCGCAGCGGCTGGCGCGGCGCGATAGGCCGGGAATGGAACATGTCCTTAACCGAAAACGAGCGGGCTGGGATGCAATCGCACGATCTCATCGCCTTGAGCCTTGAGCGCGCCGGGGAAATATGCGGGGATCCGACGAGCGCGGTCTATGAGCGCCTTTTTGCGCGCTTGCCCGAAACGCGCGCCCTGTTCGTCATGGACCGCGCCGGCCTGGCGCGCGGCAACATGCTGATGAACGTGTTCGACGTCGTGCTCGATGTGGCCGGCCCGCGCAGATACGGGGCCAACATGGTCATGGCCGAGATCGTCAATCACCAGGGAATCGGCGTCTCGGCGCAAGCGTTTCCGATCTTCTTCGAAATCGTCATGGAAACGATACGAGACGTTTTGGGCGGGGAATGGACCGCGGCCATGCAGGCGGCGTGGGACGGCGCATTGCGCGACTTGCGCGATATCGCGCGCGCCGCCGCGCCCACGGCCTAGATGCGCCCGCGCCCGCTTGCGCCCCAGATTGTCCGGCGCGTTTTCGATTCCCCGGGAACGGAACGCGCCGCCCTCTAGAGCGTGATTGATTCAGATTGAAGCATATCCGGAGTTTGCGAGATAGTTGGCGCATTCCTGGGCGCTGAAGGCGTCGAGCAATTGGCCGATGCGGCTCCATGTCGATTCAATGGTGCGTTCGCCGGCCTTGCGCAGAAGCGTCTTGAGCTTGGCGAAGACCTGCTCGATCGGATTGAGATCGGGACTATAGGGCGGCAGGAAGAAGAGCTTGGCGCCGGCCTTTCGGATGGCGGCGCGCACGCCTTGACCTTTGTGGCTGCCGAGATTGTCCATGATGACGATGTCGCCAGGGCGCAAAGTCGGGACCAGGACCTGCTCGACATAAGCACGGAAGGTCACGCCGTTGATCGGTCCGTCGACGACGCACGGCGCGGTGATCGCATCGACGCGCAGCGCGGCCAGGAACGTGAGCGTGCGCCAATGGCCGTGGGGGACTTTGGCCAACAGCCGCGCGCCACGAGGCGCGCGTCCATGCGTGCGCGTCATGTTGGTCTTGGCCCAGGTCTCGTCGATGAAGACGAGCCGGGCCGGATCAAGCTTGCCTTGATGACGCCGCCAGCGTTCGCGTTTTCGCGCCACGTCGGGGCGGTCTTGCTCGCTGGCGTGCAGGCTTTTTTTTGAACGTGAGCCCTTGCCGGCGACAGAAATGCCAAACGGCGAAATAGCTGACCTTCACGCCGCGCTCGGCCAACTCGGCCGCGAGCGCGCGCAAGGTGATGTCGGGCGTCTCAGTCAGGCGCTTGAGCACGAACGCGCGCTCGCCCGCCAAGGCGAACGGCCGGCGCCCGCCCATCGGCGAGGCCGCGGCCGATCCTGTCGCCCGCTGGCGCTGCGCCCATTTCACGACGCTCGAGACGCTCACCGAGAACCGCTCAGCCGCCGCGCGGCAGCTCTCGCCAGCGGCGACCGCGGCCACCACCCGATCGCGCAAATCCAAGGAATAAGGTCGGACCATGCATGCTGGCCTCCCGGCGCCCAGCACGCAGTATGAATCAGAATTCGATCCCCAAGGGAATCCCATTCCGATTCAATCAAAGACAATCACGCTCTAATGCGCGGGCGGCCGCACCGTGCGCAGATAAGGCAGCACCGTTTTCCAGCCCTTCGGAAAGAGCGATTTCGCCTCGTCATCGGAGACCGCGGGCGAGATGATCGCATCCTGGCCCCGCTTCCAGTTCACGGGCGTCGCCAACTTGTGCTTGGCCGTGAGCTGCAGCGAATCGATCACGCGCAGCACTTCATCGAAATTGCGCCCCGTGCTCATCGGATAGGCGATAATCAATTTGACGATCTTGTCAGGGCCGATGACGAACACGTTGCGCACGGTCTGATTGTCGGCGGCGGTGCGCGCGCCGTCCTTGGCTTCGGCGTCGGCGGGCAGCATGCCGTAGAGCTTGGAAACGGTCAGATCGGCGTCGCCGATCATCGGATAATTCGGCGCATGGCCCTGGCTCTTCCTGATGTCCTCGGCCCAGGCGCTATGCTTGTCGACGGGATCGACGGACAGGCCGATGATTTTTACGCCGCGCTTGTCGAATTCCGGCTTGAGCTT
>DASZSI010000356.1:0-8542 GCA_035548775.1 Hyphomonadaceae bacterium | reverse complement strand
AAAGATCGAGGAGAGCGAGGCGCCCGCGCTCGGCGAATAGGTGGCGCCGAGCGCTTCACGCACTTCGGCGATCACCTTCAGACGCATGATCGAGGTCATCATCGCCAGAACCCGCGCGGCCTGGACGTCCTCGTCAGGATCGATATCGACCGGCCAGTAGACATTGGCCAGCGCCTGGTTGGGTTCGCCGGCGTGGGTCAACAGGATCGGCGTCTTGTCCTGTCGGAATGTCACGGCCCGATCGGACTTGGTCCTGGGCGGCGCGGCATCGCGCTTGGGAAGCGCGCCGAATGTCTTGGCCACAAGATCGATCACCGCCTGTTCGTCGATGTCGCCCACCACCGCGATTTCGATCGGCGCCTTGGCGAGGATCGGCGTAACGACTTTCTTGAGCTCGGCGAAGGTGCGCTTGACTTCACCGTCATCCTTGTCGGTGCCGAAGCGTTTGTCGCCCGAGGCGAGGATACGCCGGCCCTTTGCTTCCCACACCACATTGGCGTTGGCGTCCAGCCGCGGCCAGGACAACTCGATACTCTGGCGCCAGCGGCGCTCGGCCTCGGGCCGGTATCCCGGATGCGTCAGGAAGGCGGCAGCGACATCAAGCTGGAGTTCAAGGTCCTGGGGCGTGGTGACATAGGTTCCGCCGAACGAGGCAGACCCTGCCGAAAACCGCGTTGACACCTGCTTGCCCGCCAGGATGGTGCGGAGATCGTCCGCCGAATGTTTCTCCAGCCCGCCCTGGGAATATGCGCCCATCAATTGCTGGAGGCCGAACGGTTCCGCCGGCAGATCCAGGGCGCCGGCGCCCACGCGCAGCGACACCTGCACGACATCCTTCTGGAAGCTGGTTTTCTTGAGATTGAGCCTCACATTGTTTTCGAAGGTCACCTCGCGTGTGTCGATGTCTTCGATGCGCGCGTCCTTCACCACTTTGCCGGGCTTGCCGAAGCTGGTGTAGGCAAATTTCTGAGCCGACTTGGCCGTGGGCGGCTTCACCTCGACCAACGTGCTTTCCTTCCAGGTCTCTACGATCTCCTTCTCTACGCCAGGCCTTTCCACACTGCTCGACATGAAGAACAGCGGCGTGCCGACCGTCATCCACTTCTTGAAGATCGCGTGCACCGCTTCGGGCGTCACCTGCGGCGCCCAGCCCTCGAATCGCTTGAGGCCCGAGGAAGGCGTCGCGAACACGGTGTCGTTCTGTATCGCGCTCAACAGCTGGCCCATCAGTTCGCCGGTCGTGCGTGTGGCCTCGCGCTTGGCCTGGTTCTGCTGGCCGGTACGCAAGGCCTGGACCTGGAGATCGATCTCGTCCTTGGTGAAGCCGTAGAGCAAGGCGCGGCGCCATTCCTGTTCCAGCGTCTCGAGGCCCGGCTTCCATTTGTCGGGCGTCACCACCACCGATCCGCTGGCCGAGTCAGCCGCTTCAAGAATATCGCCTGAGGAAAGCCCCGCCGAACGAAACGGCGGATCCTCGGAATTTGTCATTGGCTGAAGGCGGCGCTGCACGGCGCCGATGCCCATGTTGAGCAGGTTGGCTTCGCGCCGGTTGGCGGCCGTGTCCGGCAGGTCGGTGAAGGGCGCCAAGGAATAGACTTCGAGCGCGTCGCCGCCCTCCTTCCGCACGAAGACGGAGGCCGCCGGCTCGCGCTTGGCCAACTTGTAGGTCTGGTCAGGATCCGCGCCCGGCTCGCCGCGACCCTTCCAGTCGGCGAACTTGACCTTGATCTTCGCTTCCACCGCGTCGACATCGATGTCGCCGACAATGACGAGCGTCGCGCGCTCGGGCCGATAGTAGCGGTCATAGAGCGACGCCAGTTGGTCGTGTGTCGCCTTTTCGATGACCGGGGCTTCGCCGATCGGCATGCGGTTGGCGGCGTAGGACCCCGGCACCAGGAACCCCAGTTCCTGTTCGCCGCGCCGACGCTGGAAGTTGTCGCCGCGCCGCCATTCCGAAAGCACAACGCCGCGCTCGCGGTCGATGGCGCCGGGATCGAAGGTAAGCTCGCTGGCCACCTCGCGCATCAGGAAGAGGCTTTCGTCGACGTTTTCCTCGGACCCCTTGGGAAGATCGAGCTGATAGGTGGTGAACTTCTGGTCGGTCGAAGCGTTGGTGTCGGCGCCGAAAGCAAGACCCAGCCGCTCCAGGATTTTCACCATGTCGCCTTCGGGCACGTGCTTCGATCCGTTGAAGGCCATGTGCTCGATGAAATGGGCAAGGCCCTTTTCACTCTCCTGCTCTTCCAGCGAGCCGAACTTCATCGACAGGCGCACATAAACCGCGCCGGGCGGCAGCGCATTGTGCAGGAGGGCGTAACGCATGCCGTTGTCGAGAACGCCGTAGCGAACGGCTGGGTCCTGCGCGATGTCGCTTTCCAGGAACGCCCACAGTGGTCGCGGTTTTTTCGGATCGCGCGGTCCTGAGTCGACCTTGGCCGGCGCAATCGTTTGAGCGGCCGGCGGCTTGGATTTGGCGGGCGGAGTTTGAGCAAGCGCCGGAGAGGCGAGCAGGAGAGCTGCGACCAAGCCAGCGAGTAAGCGTTTCATGCGCCCCGAACCCTTGTTCCATTTTGCGGCGACTATGGGGCTCGGCCTGCCGCCTGTCGATTGCAGGCGATCACGCCTGCATGCGCAGTTTCGTGATCTAACTAATTGTCTGGTCGTTGGCGGCCAGAATGGCGCCGCAAAGGTAGAGCGAACCGCACACATAGATTCGCCCCGCCCCTCTCGCGCGTGCGAGCGCGATTGCCCCCGAAAAGTCATGCGCTGTCATCGCTTGCGCGCCCAAACCCCGGGCGATGCCAGCAAGCTGATCTGGCGGCATGCCAGGACCGCCTTCCTGCCCGCCTGACGGCGGCAAGTCGCAAGCAATGATCTCGTCCACAACCGGCGCCAGCTCGGACAGGATCGCCTGGACATCCTTGGCGCCTTGCATGGCGATGATCAGCGCGATCTTGTCCGTGGCGCCGCCGGGTCCCGCGGCGCGGATCGCTTCGGCCAGGACGGCTGCGCCGCCGGGGTTGTGCGCCGCGTCAACCCAGATGTCGGTGTCGCCGACGAGCGGGCCGCGTTTAAGCTTCTGGAGCCGCGCCGGCCATGTCGTTTCGCGCAGGCCGGCCGCCATGGCCGCCGACGAAATGCGTGGATCGCCCACAGCCTCGAGCGTTGCACAGGCCGCCCCGGCATTCTCCGCCTGATGGCGTCCCTGCAGTCCGAGCCAGGGCGAGCGCACTTTCAGGTGCGAGCTCTCGTAAACAAACGCTTCGCCGTCCCAGGCAGCGCGCCAATCCTCGCCCGAGAGGCTGACCGGCGCCGCGGCGGTGCGCGCCTCCTCGCGCAACACCCCCAGAGCCAGCCTCGGCTGTTCGGCGATGATCGCCGGAACGTTCTCGCGGAAGATGCCGGCCTTGAGCCGGGCAATGGCGGCGACGCCGGAGACGCCGAACATCGCCTCGTGATCGCGGCTGATCGGAGTGACTACGCACGCAACCGGCCTTGCCATCACATTGGTGGCGTCCGTCGCGCCGCCGGCGCCGACCTCAATGACGGAAAGGTCCGCCCGGGTGTGCGCGAACAGGCAGAATGCGGCCGCGGTGAGCGCTTCGAAATAAGTGAGATCCTCGGTCCGGTCCCAGATGTCAGCCAGTACATCAGCCAGTTCCTCGTCTTCGACCAGTTTGGAGGCGACACGGATACGTTCGTTCACCCGGACCAGGTGCGGCGAGGTGAAAACGTGGACGCTGAGTCCGGCAGCTTCCGCCATGGCGCGGATGAACGCGCCAGTGGAGCCCTTGCCGTTGGTTCCGGTGATGTGGATCGCCGGCGGCATCCGGTCCTGCGGATCGCCCAGCTCGACCAGCGCCTTGCGGATATGCGCCGTGCCGAATGACGGTTGCGGCCGCGCTTTCTGGTTGCGGAAGCGGGAGAGTTCGGCCTCCAGCCTCTCGGGATCACTCACGTCGAACGTTCCACGCGACAGCAACGGGCCTCATGCCCGTTGGCTGCTATGTAGAGCGTGTTGGAGTTGGACGGAACTACTACTTCGCGGCGGCGACGTCTTCGGCCGCTTGCGCGCGGCTGCGGCGGCCGCGGCTGGCGGGCATCAGCATGCCCAGCACCGCGCCCAAGGTCTGCGTCAGCTCCTTGCGGGAGACGACGATGTCGACCATGCCCCGCTCGCGCAGGAATTCGGAACGCTGGAAACCTTCCGGCAGTTTCTCGCGGATTGTCGCCTCGATCACGCGCGGTCCGGTGAAGGCCAGCTGCGCGCCGGGTTCGGCGATCTGCACGTCGCCCAGCATCGCATAGGAGGCGAGCACGCCCCCCGACGTCGGGTCAGACAGAATGACGATGTAGGGAAGCCTGGCGCGCTTCACGTCCTGGATTGCGAGGACCGTGCGCGGCATCTGCATCAGGGCGAAGGAGGATTCCTGCATGCGCGCGCCGCCCGACGCGGTGACGACGATGAGGGCCGCCTTGCGGGCGACGGCCGTTTCGGCAGCCTTGATGAAGGCTTCGCCGGCGGCCATGCCGAGCGAGCCGCCCATGAAAGCGAAGTCCTGGACCAGGATCACGGCCTTGCGGCCGTTGATCTCGCCATGCGCCGCCGCCATGCAGTCTTCGCGGCCGGTCTTGGCCTTCGCGGCTTTCAGGCGGTCGGTGTAGCGTTTGTCGTCCTTGAACTTCAGCGGGTCTTTCACGACGGGCGGCATCGGGATGTCCGTCCAGAGGCCGCCATCGAACATGTATTTGAAGCGCTGTTCGGGCGAGATGCGCATGTGCGCGCCCGACGGCGTCACCCAGAGCGAGGCTTCAAGGTCTTCGCGATAGACGAGTTCGCCCGTCTTCGGACACTTGACCCAAAGGCTGTCGCCTTCGGCGTCTTCCTTCTTGGCGAAGATGGACTTCAAGCCAGGAGGGAGATTGGTAAGCCAGTTCAATGAACGCTCCGTTCGGTACGCGCCGATGATATGGCGTTTGACAGTGACTCAGCAACAACACTTATTCGCTTGACAGCCGAAGAAGGATTGCCCTCTTCGACCGCCGCCCGGACCTCTTCGACCAGGGCGGACCCCACGACGACCCCATCCGCAATACGCGCGAAACGGGCAGCCTGATCCGGCGTCCGCACGCCAAAACCTACCGCTACGGGAAGGTGCGACAGGCGGCGAGCGCGCTCGACGCCGCGTTCGATGTCGGTTTGCGCGCCGACCCCTGCCCCGGTGACGCCCGCTACGGACACGTAATAGACGAAGCCGGAAGCGCCATCGGCGATGCGGGCCATGCGCTGTTCAGTGGTCGTCGGCGTGGCCAGCCGGATCACGGCCAAGCCATGCTCGGCAAGCTCGGCGCGCAGGGCGCCGTCCTCTTCCGGCGGCAGGTCGACGGTGATCACGCCATCCACTCCAGCTTCAAAAGCAGCCCGCGCAAACGCGGCATACCCCATTCGGTGGATCGGGTTCGCATAACCCATGACGATCAGAGGGGTCGAAGTGTTAACAGAACGGAAACGCCGGGCGATTTCTAACGTAACCGTAAGGTTTGCGCCAGCCTTCAAAGCACGCTGGGCGGCCTTCTGAATCGCAGGCCCATCGGCCATTGGATCGGTAAACGGCGCGCCCAGTTCGATGAGGTCGGCGCCGGACTCTGCTAGCGCCTTGATATTCTGGAAGCTTGTCTCGATGTCGGGATCTCCGGCCATCAGATAGCCCACGAAGGCGGCGCGGCCCTGTTTCGCGCAGGAGGCGAATTTCGCTGTGATCCGGTCGGCGGTCATAGGGGAATTGCTGAGGGACGATGCTCTGTAGGGACGGGCCGGTCTGGCAGTCGCAGGCGATCTCAAACCCATGGGTTCAAAAGCAGGCCGCCGTCATACCCCAAATCGGCACAGGCGCCCAAGCCTGCCTCAAGGGGCCAGATGACGCATTGCGGCAAGGGAAAGGTTCAGAGCGGAAACGGTCCGAAGCAGCCCAAAGACCAACCTTTTGCCCCTGGCCAAACGCCGGCGCCGGCGTTGTTTGTATCAGGCCTGACATACTTTCGGCCCCAATCCCGCCTGCTTGTCTCGCTCCTCTCGCACGGGGACGCTGGAGACTATTGGACCGTCGCTGGAGGGGTTATGGGCGCTATTCGCACATTGAGGCTTTTGGCTGCATCGGCGGCGCTGGCAGGCACGGGGTCTGTCGCGGCGTGGGCCGATCCGCCGGCTGCGCCTGCACCGGCCGCTCATATCGCCTACCCGGCGCCGGCCGAGTATTCGAAAATCGTTTTTGACCGCGCGGACGGCACCAAGATCACCGGCCAGCTCTCGCAAGTCGATGTGATCGACGGCGTGACCTATGCGTGGGTGCTGGCTCACTATGTCGAAAAGACCGGATTCGGCGCCCGCTCGGACAAGACCGTCGTGCAGAACCAAGTGTGGCGCGTTGAAGGCCCGGTGTTCAAGTCGATGAAGCCGGCGGACTCCGCCAAGCTCGTCGCTGGGGCCATAGTCGTCTTTGACGGGCTCAACAGCACCGACAAGAGCTGCAAGCCGACCTGCCGCATCAAGGCGGACAGCGTCTCCTTCAAGTAACTTCCCGCTTATCAAACGAAGACAAGTGCGCCGCCGCAACCCGCCGGCGCCAACGTGTTGGATTGGCCGTTGACTCCCAGACTTACGCCTGTATGTTCTAGGCAACATACGGATGTAAGTCACAATGAAGATCTCCGACGCCGAACGCCAGGTGATGGAAGCCCTCTGGGCCGGCAAGCCGCTGAGCCCGGAGGATCTTGTCGCCAAGGTTGGGCCCGCCAATGACTGGGCGGCCGGCACGGTGCGGACGCTGATCCACCGCTTGCTGAGCAAGAAAGCGATCGCGGGGAAGAAGGAGAAGGGCGGCTATGTCTACCGCCCGCTGATCTCGCGCGCCGACTATGTCGCCGAGGAAAGCCAGGGCTTCCTTGACCGCCTGTTCAACGGACAGTTCGCCCCGATGGTCGCGCACCTGGCCGAGCATCGCCAGCTGACGGCCAAGGACATCCAGAAGCTCAAGGCGCTGATCAAGGAGCTGGAGAAGAAAGATGAGTGACGCGGCATTCACTTTCCTCGCAGCCAACCTCGCAGCAGCCATCGCTGTTGTCGTCGTGGTTGCGTTGCGTGGTCCGGTTCGGCGCCTGTTCGGCGCGGGGCTCGCCTATGCGCTCTGGCTGCTGGTTCCGCTCGCGCCGCTGGCCGTCCTTCTTCCGGCGCGCGTTGTGAATGTGCCGATTCTGAATGTGCCGGGGCCGGCCGCCGCAAGTGCGCCCGTCGCAACGGAGTCATCGGCGGCTGCGCCTGTAGCTGCGTTAGCGCCCGTGGCTGCTCCTCAAGGTAGGACGGGAACATCCGAAGCCGCCGCTCCCACTCCCGCGATCTCGCCCGCCATCCCGACCGTTCCGCTTGCGCTTACGCAACCGGCCAGGCCGATCGATTGGTGGAGCATCGTCTCGCTGATCTGGCTGGCGGGCGCTGGCGGCATGCTGGCCTGGCAATTGCGGCGTCAATCGCAATTCATGGCGGATGCCCGCGCCGGCTTTGCGGGCCCAGCGGTTGCCGGCTTCATGACGCCCCGCATCGTGACGCCTGCCGACTTCGACGACAGGTTCAACGCCGAGGAACGCAAGGTCATCATCGAACACGAGACAATCCACATCCGCCGAAACGATGCGCGCATCAATGCGCTGGCTGCGTTGCTGCGCTGTGTCTGCTGGTTCAATCCGGCGATTCATCTGGGCGCACACCTGATGCGTATCGACCAGGAACTGGCGTGCGACGCCGCCGTGACCGACCGCTTCCCGCGCGCGAAAGCGGTCTATGCCTCCGCCCTCCTCAAGGCGGAACTGGCCGCGCGCCCCCTGCCGCTCGGCTGCTACTGGCCGGCGCGATCCGAACATCCGCTCACCCGGAGAATCGAAATGCTGAAACTCCCCTCGCCTGCCCGTCACCGTCGTATCGTGGGCGCAGTTGCGCTCGTCCTGCTCGCCGCCGGCGGCGGCGTCACTGCCTGGGCGGCGAAGCCGCCGGAGGAGCGGATGATCGCCGCCGCTCCACTCGCTCAAGCGCCGGTCTCCGCATTCGAACGCCGCGCGATTAGCGATGCACACGACCAGACGCCGCCCGCTCCCGCCGCGCTGCGGGCGTCCGCCTCCGACCTTACGCCCGACCAACCTTTGTGGCAGGAACCGCGGCCCGGCGAAGGTTGGCTTCGGGTTCGCGGTGCGATCGAGAAGATCGAGTTCTCGGACAAGTTCTACAATGCGTTCGTCCGAGCCACGAGCGCCACGAACGGCAGCGGCGTGATGAGGGCCAATACCCGCCTGTGGAAGCTCAGTGCGACGCCCTATTGGGGAGATCGCGATGCGGTCAACGCCCAGTTGCTAGGCAAGCAAGTGGTTGTGGAAGGGATGCGACCTGCAGGTGAAACTTGCGCCGATGTCTGCGATCTTCAGAAACAGAGCATTCGTACAAGCAAAGTGACGGCGCTTCCCGCGCTTTCAACCACCCCCGCATTCGGCATGGCTG
>DASZSI010000355.1:0-3806 GCA_035548775.1 Hyphomonadaceae bacterium | reverse complement strand
ACCATTCTGATCGGAGTTGCGCCGGCCTGGGCGGAAAACCGGCCGTTCAAACGCGAGGACTACGAGACTTATTTCGCCAAGGGACGCTTCGCCAGTTTCTCTCCCTTCTACCAGAGCACCGGCGTACTCGAAGTGCTGTCGAGCAAATCATACCAGCTAGCCGGCGCCTCCATCCTGGAACAGGCCACGCGCACGCTCGATGTCAGTGTGAACTACGACGCGAAGAGTTCGTACGGTTACTACAAGATCATCACCGAAGTTGCCGATCGGATGATCTGGAATGATCGCCTCAATGCCTACGTCTATGACTACACTCGTCAGCAATACGACGCGGATACATCCAAGGTCTGGGAGTCGAAGAACACGAGAACCGAGATATCCGCCGACGACAGGAGTGCGGGCGATCTTCACCGCTTCTATCACGATGTTGACCGGCGTGCCGGGCTCGACGCCAACCAGACGGACCGGATTTTTCGCAATGAAGTGGTCGGCACGTGGGTGTGGCGCTGCGACTACGTCCACACGGCGCAGTATGATGTGCGGTGCACAGCTTCGCGCCAGGGCAATGCCCGCGTCGAGACGTTCTTCTATCATCGGCTTGATCTGGTCAGCTGAGCTGCGCTGCTGAACGGGCATTCATCTGAAGAATGATGACGGCGTTCAGGTTGGGTTGCGATTCAGTCGGGCAGTGTCGCACCCATGATGAAGCTCTCGTTCAAACGGGCCTCCGCCGCAGCGTTGGCTGCGTCCCTGGCCCTCGGCGCCGTAGCCGTTCCGGCTTTCGCTCAACAGTATGGCTCTCCGTCGTACCAGAACGACAATGGCCAGCTCTCGGGCGGGCCCAAGCCGCAATACCAGCCGCCTCCGCCCCAGTCGCAGAGCCCGCCCCTGTTCTCGGGGCAGCGTGACGATCCTGCCTTCCGCGGCGACGATCGCCATGATCGCGACGACTGGCGTGACAACGACTGGCGCCGTCGCAAGCCTGATTTCCAGCAAGTGCAACGCGACTGCAGCCGTGCTGGCATCCAGGAAGCCTGGAACCGCGGCTACTACTCTGCCCAGTACAATAACGGCCCGCGCCTGGTCGAAGGCCGGCGAGGCTGGGAGATGCAGGGCCAGATGCGCCTGCATGACCGCAAGGGCTATTCCTACGTCAACACGATCTGCCGGGTGAATCGCGGTGGCGTGGATATCGACTTCCTTCGCTAGTGATTTCCTGGGGTAGACACGTCCCTCGTTGCCCCGGGAAAAAGAGAGGCCGCGGGCATTGCTCGCGGCCTCTTGTTTTTGCTTGATCGGATTATCGCGACAGGTCTGTCACCATCAAAACGATGCCGTTACCGCATTCGTCCTTGACGTTTGCCGCGTCGCGCGCGCCAGCGGGATAGAGCTTTCCCATCACCGTCATGCGCTTGTGGTTCAGCGTCGGAGGCGGCACACCAGCGAGCGAGGTGAGCACGCCGGAGATGCAGCTCTTGTCGCCGCTTTTCCCGATATCGGCTTCGAGTGGATAGAGACGGAACGGTCCCTCCGTCTGCACCCAGCCGGTGAGTGTGACCTCCTTGCCTTCCTGACGGACGGAAAGCAGCGGTGCAATTTCAAAGCTTGGGCCCGGTGCGCACGCGGCCAGCATCAGCGCCAGCCCAGCGATGCGCCGCCGGGCCCGGATCACTTCGCAGCCCCCGTCGCTGGCGAGCCGGTTGGGCCACCCATCAGGGCAACGCCTTCATCCAGCTTGTCGGAATAGGCATTGAGCGCCTTGCCGATCATGACGGCGTAGGTGTCGACGTCTTCCCATCGCTCGTCTTCGATCGCTTCCCGCACGCCGGGTAGTGTCTTGGCGCCATAACCTGTCAGGCGTCCGGGGGCGTAGACCATGTTCATGTACCAACCCCGGCCACCGGGTAGGCCGGGCGCCACTAGCAGCGCCTGCTCCGTTTTGCCAGCCAGCGCCACCAGCTTCGCCTTTGTGTCGGCGGAGAGCCCCGCCCCCTTTGCCGCCAGCGCCGCATCATAAGCCTTGGCGCTCGTCTTGAGACGCACGAGGGCATTCTGCATCGGCGCGAAGTTGAAATAAGGCACCGCCTTGAGCGGGGTCGGCGGACCGGAGGAGAGCGTTGGATCGTCGGCCAGCTTGAAGGCGTTGGCGGTGATCGCCTTGGCTTGCGCGGTTTGCGCTTCGCGCTTGCCGTCGGCCAGCTTCACCACTTCGTCGACATAGGTGGAAACCGTGTCGGCGAAGTCGCCATAGCGCTGAACGGGCGCGTCGGCGTTGGCGTAGCGCATCATCATGCGTCCGACCGTCTTGGCGAGCGTCGCGTCGTAGGCAAAGCCGGGGTCGACGAAGCGGGAGTGATGTTCCCAGGTGTCGTAGGCGGAGTGATAGACCCCGCCGCTGGAACCCTCGCCGCCATAACCCACGTCCAATGTCGGAAGGCCAAGATGCTGCAGGAAGCTGGAGTAGTCAGAGCCGGAGCCTAGCGGATCGAGGGGGAGGTCTTTGCCGTCGGCGGCGGCCTTCCCTACGGCCTTGGCGCGCTCGCTGGCCCCGGCGGCGCCGGCGTCCACCATGGCGTTTGCTCGCTCGCGTTTGTCGACGGAAACGCCGGTTTGCGGGTCCGGCACGTCCTGCGCGACTTTCGAGACGAAGTTCTGCAGCGAGTGGCTGCCGCCAACATTCAAGAAGCCGCGGCCATTGCCGTCCGAGTTGATATAGAGGACTGCCTTCTGTTTCAGCTCGTCCGCGTGCGTCTCGGCCCATTCGGTCGAGCCGAGCAGCATCGGCTCCTCCCCGTCCCAGCTGAGATAGACCAGCGTACGCTTCGGCTTCCAGGCGCCGCTCTTCACCAGCTGGCCGATCGCCTTCGCTTCCGCCATCATCGCGATATGGCCCGACAGGGGGTCGGAGGCGCCGAAAACCCAACCGTCATGGTGGTTGCCGCGCATCACCCACTGGTCCGGCTGGTCCGTGCCTTTCATCATGGCGACGACGTCGTAGAGCGTCTTCAGTGACCATTCGGATTGCACGTTGATGTGCGCCTTGGCCGCGTCCGTGCCACCGACATGGTAGGTGATCGGCAGGCTGCCGCGCCAGTTGGCTGGAACCACGCGGCCTTCCAGGGCCGACAGGAAGTGTTGCGCATCGCCGTAGGAGATCGGCAGCACGGGAATCTTGAGGATCGTCGGCGCATCCTTGCGGTCGAGGCGCTTGGCGCTGTCGGTGGCGCCCACGCCCGGCGTCAGCGGGTCGCCTGGATAGAGCGGCATGTCGGCCACCGAGCCGCGCTGGAAGCCTTGCGACGGCCGCGCTGCGCCTTTGGGATAGACGTCATCGGTCGAGAAGCCGTCGTCGCGCGGGTCGGAATAGATGATGCAGCCGACCGCGCCGTGCTCCTGCGCCAGCTTCGGCTTGAGGCCTCGCCAGCCCGAACCATAGCGCGCGATGACGATCTTGCCTTTCACATCGACGCCCATGCGCTCCAGCGCCTTGTAGTCGTCGGGCATGCCGTAGTTCACATAGACCAGCGGCGCCGTCGCCTCGCCATCGCCCTGGAAGGCGACGTAGGCGGGCAGTTCGTCCTTCGTGCGCGAGGATGTAGCGTCGCCTGGGATCGGCTTTTCGGTCAGCGTCGCCTTGAAAGCGTTCTTCCCTACCATCTCCAGCGCGACTTTCGTCGGCGTCGGATAGAGCACCCTGAACGTCTCGATTTTCGCGTCCCAGCCCCAGTCCTGGAACTGCTTCAGGATCATCTCGGCGTTGGCCTTGTCGTGGGCGGAGGAGACATGGTTCGGCTCGGCGGCCTGCG